>JBAUOE010000001.1:0-8939 GCA_049579585.1 Solirubrobacterales bacterium
CGATCTGGGTGACGCTGCTTGCGTAATCCTCGAGCGAACGGTTCTTGCGGGCATCGAGGCAGCCCTTCGCTCCGAGGACCAGCAGGATCAGTACGACCAGACCGATGCCGAGGGCTGCTGCGCGACGGGCGAGCAACTGCTGCTTTGGCCCGCTGCCACCAGAACCACCCGGACCGCCACTGCGGCGTGGCCGGTTTCGGCTACGCGAATGGCTTTCGCGCTCCAGGGGAGGCTCGTTCATTTCGGGGTCTGAGTTGGGGTCGGGGAAATCCATAGGAAGTCGTGCAGAGCCACATAAGTGGATCTCTGAGGAAGATTCGCGGTCATCAATCTATTCCCTTCCCCGCAATTTGCGCGTTTCCGCAGCAAGGATGCCATTTGCCGCCCAGGCGCAGGTTCAACCGCGCGAGTGGCGAACGGGACAGGACAGATGATTGGCACCACCGTACTACAACGATTCGAGCTGAAGGACCGCCTTGGGGCGGGTGGGTTCGGCACGGTCTACCGGGCCCGGGACCTGCGGCTTGAACGGGACGTCGCGGTCAAAGTCATCGAAACCGGCCCCCAGTCGGGACCCCGGATACAGCGCGAAGCCCAGGCCGCAGCCAGGCTCAACCACCCGGGAATAGTGACGCTTTTTGAGTTCGCCCATCATGAATATGGCCGGGAGGGCGGCCGGGCGTTTCTGGTTTCGGAACTGGTCGAGGGTGAAACGGTCAGGGAACTGATTGATCAGGATTTGCTCAGTGACCGTGAGATCGCCGAGATCGGGGCAGATATATGTGAAGCACTGGACCACGCCCACTCCCGTGGCGTCGTGCACCGGGACCTCAAGCCGGCCAACCTGATTTCTCCGTTCCGCGATGGTGGGGCCAAGCTCATGGATTTCGGGGTGGCCCGGCTCACCGACGGTGATGACCTGACCAACACCGGCGACATCCTCGGGACCCTTTCGTACATGGCTCCGGAGCAAGCGGAAGGTTTGCCGGTGGGGCCTTCCGGGGACGTCTACTCACTTGCGCTCACGCTCTACGAAGCCTGGACCGGGCAGAACCCACGCCGCCGGGCGACGCCGGGGGCCACGGTACGTGCACTCGACGAGGATCTGCCACCCCTCGGAGAGGTTCGGCCGGATCTGCCGGTCCCGCTCACCGACGTACTTGACGCCTGCCTTGACCGAGAACCCGAATTCCGTCCCGATCTCGAAACACTCGGACAGAAGCTCGAACGGTCGCTCAACCTCCTTGACGACACGGCGTCGCAGCAGCGGGAACCCAACCACTCGAATTTCGCTTTTGCCGACCGCAATTTCGACTTCACCCGGATCGCCGCAGCAGCGGCGATCGGTGGCATGGTGGCGACCGGGATGATCCTCACCGGGAAAGCTGACTTCGCCTCGGTCGGACTGATCAGCCTGGTGTCCGCATTGATCTGCCTGGTCAACGCCAAACTTGGGTTTCTGGCTGGCTCAACTGCACTTGCGGCCTGGATGGCGGTGGTTGTATCTGTACCCGGCGCGGCTCTGGTGATCCTTCTGGTTGGCATCCTGCCGACCCTTTTCATCCGGGGCAGTGGACGACCCCTGGCATTCGGACCCTTTGGTCCGCTGCTCGGAACCCTTGGCCTGGCCCCCTTCCTTCCAATTCTCGCGGCCTTCGCTTCCGACTGGCGGGACCGCGCCATCGTCGCCGGCATGGGAGTCACCATCACTGCCCTTGGAGAAGCCATCACCGGTCAGAAACTGCTTTTCGGCCAGTTTTCGCAGGCCGAGGCCGGCTGGCAGAACTCGGTTTCATCGGCGGTCACCGAGTTGCTGGCACCCACCCTCATCACCTCCACCTTCCTGATCTCCATGGTCGTCTGGGTGGCCAGCGCGGTCTTCATCGGAATGATCATCAGTCGCGCCCGTGCCCGACGTGAGGTCAGGACCGAAAGGCCAATCACCTTTACTGCCGTAGGATCAATACGTGAGCCCAGTCCCCACTGAACTCAAAACACGCCTTCGAAGGGTGACCTGAGATGAGCGTCTTCCGAAAATTTGAAGCCCGGATCGAAGGCCTCGTCGAAGGAGTATTCAGTCGCGCTTTCAGTTCCGAGGTGCAGCCGGTTGAGCTGGCCCGCAAACTCGCCAAAGAAATGGACTCCCATAAAACGGCGTCGATTTCCCGGGTCTACGTGCCGAACGAATACACGGTTCATCTCTCGGAGAAGGACCGGGAAAAACTTGAAGGTTACGAACGTTCCCTGGAACAGGAACTATCCGGCTACCTGCTTGAACATGCCCGCCGGCGCGGCTACGACCTGTTGTCCCGCCCCGAAGTCAAATTCAACACCGATGACCGTCTGCGACTCGGTGAGTTCGGCATCCAGGCCAGGCTGGTCAAAGCGGGCAAACGTGAAGGGGAGCAGCCAGCTCCGGCCGAAGAGGGCCACACGATGGTTTACAAGACCCCGCCACCGCCCGAGCCTGAAGCCCCGCCGGTTCGCGCACCGGCGCCGGCTCTCACCAGGGCGGTAATCGAAACCGGAGGACGCCGACAGGTACTAGACGGCCCGCGGGCCACGATCGGTCGCTCCGAGGACGTCGAATGCGTTCTGAACGACCCCAATGTTTCCCGTCGCCACGCCGAACTTCATCAGGGCCGCAACGGTGAATGGGAGATCCGGGACCTGGGGTCAACCAACGGCATCAAGGTCAACGGCCGGCGAACCAGTTCGACGATCCTCCGCGAAGGCGATCAGGTCACCGTCGGAACGTCAACCTTCCGTTTCAGCCTGGAACGATAGGCAAATCCGGACGTGGATTACGAACCAATTTCAGTTGCCCTCAAGTTCGGGTTTCTCGCAGTCCTGTACCTCTTCCTCGTCTGGGTTGCCAGTTCCGCCCGCAAGGACCTGAAACGAAACAGTGGCGGCCAGGACGAAGGGCCACGGATGAGCCCGCTCAGCGGAGGTGGCGGTGGAACCCGTGATGCCTGGCTGGTGGTTGAACGCAGTGACAGCCTCGCCAGCAACACGAGATTCGATCTCTTTGGCGGGGCAACACTGGGTCGATCGGCCGATGCCGACATCAGTTTCGATGACCGCTACGCGTCAGGTCTTCACGCCAGGGTCTACCCTCGCGGTGACCGATATTTCGTTGAAGACATGAATTCGACCAATGGCACCCTCCTCAACGGGGGACCACTGGTTGGTGAGAATGAGCTGGGCGATGGTTTTACGATCGCGATCGGCGACACGACTTTCCGCTTCGAGATGGACAGGTGAGGGCAGTACCAGAAATGAGAAAGCCGACAGAACCCAAATGCTGAAGGTCTCCCGACATTCGGAAATGACCGATACCGGTCGCCAGCGCCAGGCGAACGAGGATTCTTTCCTGGTCAGAGATCCGCTGTTCGTGGTGGCTGACGGCATGGGCGGCGCCCAGGCTGGAGAAGTCGCGTCACTCGCCGCAGTTCAGGTATTCGAAAACGGCTTGCCGCCCGGTAACCCTGAGCAGGCCCTCGAAACATCGATTGGCGTTGCCAACCGGACAATTCACGACCAGGCGCACGCCGACGCTTCGCTGACCGGGATGGGCACGACGATCACCGCAGCGTCGGTTGACGGAGAAACCGACTCGGTAGTAATCGGGCATGTCGGGGATTCCCGGGCGTATCGACTGCGGGACGGGATCCTGCAGCGACTGACCCGGGATCACTCGCTGGTGGAAGAAATGCGCCGCCGCGGGCAGATCACCGAAGCCCAGGCTGAAGATCATCCACAACGCTCGATTATCACCAGGGCCCTGGGGCCCGAACCGGAAGTCCAGGTTGATGTACAAAGCGTGCCTTCGGAGCCGGGCGACCTCTTCATGCTCTGCTCCGACGGACTGACCACGATGCTTGGTGACGACCGGATCAAGGAACTGGTGGTCAGCGCCACCAGTCTCGACGCCGCAACCCGGGCGCTGGTCGACGAAGCGAACCGGGCTGGTGGCCGCGACAACATCACAGTCATTCTTTTCCAGGTGGAGGATCCAGCCGAACCGCTCAGCGGAATCGAAGGCACCACGATCCTGCCGCCAACGGGTGGCAGGAGGACTGCCCGCAGAACCGCAGCCGCACAGGACGCCGACGATCGCCCACGCCGTCGCGGCGGCGCGATCCTCGCCCGGATCGCCCTCGGGATGGCTGTCTTCATAGTCCTGCTCGGCGGGCTTTTCTACGCGAGCCGCCAGGTCTGGTTCCTTGGTACCGACACGGCTGGACGGGTCGCGCTCTATCGGGGCCTGCCATACGAGATGCCTTTCGGAATTTCGCTTTACGAAGAGCGCTACTCGACCGCGATCCAGACCGACGAACTCAGTCCGCAGCAGCAGGACGCGGTGACCGGACATTCCCTGCGCGGCAAGGATGACGCGACTTCGCTGATCGAGGACATCGAGAGCCGCGAGGGCATCTAAGTGAGCGGGCGGGTCGCGAAGTACTCGGCGCGAAACCGGGAGCTTCTCGCTCTTGTGCCCGTGGCGCTGTTGTTGACTATCGGTTTTGCCGCGGTTTTCGGTCAGAACGACAACCAGCTGGGCGACCTCAGCCTTTCGTACGGCCTCTATTTCCTGGCGATCTGCCTGGCCACCCATATCTTCATCCGGATCCGTCTTCCTGACGCCGATCCGTACCTCTTCCCGCTGATGGCCCTGCTGACAGCTTTCGGTTTCGTGATGATCTACCGCCTTGACGCCGAGTTCAGTCGTGAACTCGCCCGGGACCAGGCGAACTGGTTCGTTCTCGGATTGATCCTGTTCGCGGTGGTGGTCCAGATGCTGCGCGACTATTCGGTGCTGGAGCGTTACCGGTACACGATCGCGGCAATCGGTATCGGACTGTTGCTCGCCCCCCGGCTCCCGTTCATCGGAACCCAGGTGAATGGCGCTTACCTCGGGGTGAAGGTCGGGCCGTTCGGTTTCCAGCCGGCCGAGCTCGCCAAGATCTGCATCGTGATTTTCCTCGCCAGTTACCTGAGGGAACACCGGGAACTTCTGGTGATCAACGCAAGGAAATTCCTCGGGCTCACCCTGCCGCCGCTGAAGCACCTCGGGCCCCTGCTGGTTGTCTGGGGGGCAGCGATGTTCATGCTGATCTTCATTCGCGACCTCGGCAGCTCATTGATGTTCTTCGCCGCATTCCTGTCGCTGGTCTATGTCGCTACGGGCCGACTTTCGTTCGTGTTGATCGGCATGGCGATGTTCATGATCGGTGCTTTCTTCATTTACAACCTGGTGCCGCACGTCACCGACCGGGTCGACATCTGGCTCGACCCCTACCAGGATGCCCCTGGCGCCGGCTACCAGATCCTGCAGTCGATGTTCGCCCAGGCCGACGGGGGATTATTCGGCAAAGGCTTCGCTGAATCGATGGTTGCCATACCGGGCAGCGACCAGCCCCTTTTGCCGGCAGCCCACACCGACCTGATCTACACCTTGATCGTCAGTGAACTCGGGCTCTTCGGCGGGGTCGCGGTGATCGCGATCTACCTGTTGATCGCCGCCCGTGGATTCAAGGTGGCGCTGATGGCCAACGACGGCTTCTCGAAACTCCTCGCTACTGGCCTGACAGCAGTTTTCGCTTTCCAGGCGTTCGTGATAATCGGTGGCGTGACCAGGGTGATCCCGTTGACCGGTGTCACCCTGCCGCTCGTCTCGTATGGAGGCAGCTCAATTCTCGCCAACTTCATCCTGCTGGCGTTGCTGCTGCTGGTCTCCGACCGGGCCCGGCGTGAAGCGCGCGAAGGCATCAACCAGGAACAGACCGGGGTCTGGAATTGAACGCGCAGATCATCAAACTCTTTGCGTTCATCACGGTCTGTTTCGCGGTACTGGTCGGCTTCACTTCCTACTGGACGGTTTTTGACGCCCAGGACCTGAAAGAACAGCGGGTGAACAAACGGCCCCTGTTCGAAGCGCAGCAGATCAAACGCGGCGACATCCTGGCCGCTGACGGTTCGGTGATAGCCAGGTCGGTCGCCCGGGGTAACGGCGCTTCTAAGCAATACGTACGTCGTTACCCGAGTGGAAGCCTCTGGGGGCATCCGATCGGCTACAACTTTGCCGAACTCGGCAACTCCGAGTTCGAGAAATTCCACAACTCGGAACTGATCGGTGAGAACTCGGAGTTCACATCGATCCTCGATGAGCTTCGTGGGCGCCAGCAGGTTGGCCATGACGTGCTGACCAACCTGGATCCGGTCGCCCAGCAGACCGCGGTGGACCTGCTCGCCGGGCAGGCCGGGGCGGTGGTTGCGATCGAACCGTCAACCGGCAAAGTGAAAGCGATGGTCAGCCAGCCAACTTACGACCCGAACCGGATTCCCGAGGATTCCTCGGAGATCTTCAATGACCCGGCCGGGCCGATCGTCAATCGTCCGGTCCAGGGCCAGTATCCGCCGGGCTCGACTTTCAAGCTGGTTACGGCGACGGCAGCACTTGACAGCGGCGCGATCAACCTCGATTCGTTGATCAGCTCACCGGCAACCATTGACATCCAGGGAAATCCGCTGGCCAATTCGGACAACTCCGATTACGGTGACATCGATGTCACCACGGCCCTGACCAATTCAGTCAACACCTACTTCGCACAGCTCGGTGAAGAGATCGGCACCGACACCCTTTACGAGTACATGGACCGTTTCGGCTTCAACTCGAAGCCGCAACTGGACCTTCCGGAAGACCAGATGTCGATCAGCGGAGTATTCGATATCGCGAACGACCGTTTCCTGGGTCCGGGCGATCCGGTTGACATCGGCCGGATCGCCATCGGGCAGGAACGGGTGCTCGCGACCCCGATCCAGATGGCCCAGGTGGCATCGGCGATCGCCAACGACGGCAAGTTGATGAAACCGCAGATCTGGCAGGAAGTCCGGGACGTCGATGGACGCACTCTCGACACGATGGATCCTTCACAACAGTCGGACGTGATGTCAGGAAAAACCGCCGATGCCCTGACCGAAGCCATGAAGTCAGTTGTCAACGAAGGAACCGGTACCGCGGCAGCCCTCAGCGGGGTTGATGTAGCCGGAAAAACCGGTACCGCTGAGGTGCCCGACCAGGAGCGATGCGATGGATTGCCGAATCAGGCATGGTTCGTCGGGTTCGCCCCCGCGGACGATCCTCAGATTGCAGTGGCGGCCACGGTGGAGTGCACTGATGGCCAGGGCGGTACCGTGGCGGCACCGATTGCTGCCGGCGTTATGCAGAGTTTGATCGGTGAATAAACCTATGGACCTGGAAGTCGAGAGAAAATGAGCCGCCTACGTACAGGTGATGTGATCGATGGCCGTTACCGGATCGAAGCCCTGATTGGATCAGGAGGCATGGCCGATGTCTGGCTGGCCGACGATCAACATCTGCCACGCCGGGTTGCGCTCAAGGTCCTGCACGACCGGTTTGCCCGCGATCCAGAGTTCATCGAACGTTTTCGACGGGAGGCAGAATCTGCCGCCCGTCTGCAGCACGTCAACATCGTTTCGATCTTCGACCGTGGCCAGGTCGGGGACACCTATTACATCGCGATGTCCTATCTCGACGGACGTACGCTCAGGGACCTGATCAACCTTGGACTGACCCCGCAGGAATCGGTCGCGATCGTCCGCCAGATCCTCGAGGCAGCCGGATTTGCTCACCGCCACGGGGTGATCCACCGCGACCTGAAACCGTTGAACGTGATCGTCGACGCAACCGGACTGGCGACCGTGACCGACTTTGGCATTGCCCGCGCTGGCGGAGTTTCCGACCTGACCGAACAGGGTTCGATCATGGGCACAGCCCATTACCTTTCCCCCGAGCAGGCCCAGGGGTTGGAGGTCGGGCCGGAATCCGATCTCTACTCGGTTGGAGTGGTTCTCTATGAATGCCTGACCGGGCAGGTTCCCTACACCGGCGACAGTGCCGTGGCGATCGCGATGCGACAGATGTCGGAGACGCCCTACCCGCCCAGTGCTTACAACGATTCTGTTTCACCGGCTCTCGATGCCGTGGTGATGAAGGCGCTTGAGCGGGAACCGATCGCCCGCTACCACAGTGCCGAGGCTTTCATCGAAGCACTCGACCTGGCCGAGGCCGACCCGATGGCCGGTTATGTCGAACCGGAAAAGCCGTCGAAGAAATGGATGTGGTTCGCGGCCATTGGTGCCATTCTCGTCGCCCTCCTGCTTTGGGGTGCGTTACGGACCAATACCGTCGAAGTCCCGAAAGTGGTCGGGCAGAACGTCGATCAGGCAATTTCGGAACTCAACAAAGACGGGTTCTCGGTTGGCCAGGTGGAACGGAAACAGCAATCGGGCCCAATCAACCTCGTGCTTCAGCAGAATCCCTCCGGGACCGCCGATCAGGATTGTTTCCTCGGCTTCTTCTGTTCGGATCCCGACGTGAACCTGGTGGTCAGCGCCGGGCCAGGCACGGCTGAAGTCCCGGATGTGACCGGTGAAAACCGGACTACCGCCGAACAGAACCTGGTCGAAGCGGGTTTCGGTGTGGCGGTCGAAACCAAAGCGTCATCGGATGTCGGGGTTGACAACGTGATCGAAACCGACCCCGCGGCAGGCGAATCGGTGAAACGCGGAACCCAGATAACCATGTTCGTATCCAATGGGCCGCAACAGGTCGCGGTCCCGCCGGTAGTTGGCGAACTGGAAAACGCGGCCCGTCAGCAACTCTCGGCCCAGGGCCTCAAGATGAGCACGTCCAATGAAGCGAGTGATCGCCCGGAAGGCGAGGTCCTTGACCAGTCACCGGACGCCGGCGAGAAAGTCGATCCCGAAAGCACCGTGGAAGTGACCGTTTCTTCCGGGCCTGCAGAAACCACGGTCAGCGTTCCGAACGTGGTTGGCCTGACCGAATCCGAAGCTAAATCGGACCTGAACGCTGCCGGTCTCGTCGCCTCGGTCCAGGACCAGTCGACCAG
>JBAUOE010000002.1:0-21868 GCA_049579585.1 Solirubrobacterales bacterium
AATCGCCGCGAACGAGGTCGGATGAGAGAACCGGACCCGCGATGCCAACCCTGTTCGCGTGGCCGGTTCTGGTGCCACAGTTTCGATCATGCGCTCCGGTTCGTGACGATCAGCCGGTCGGGGCTGCGATCTGGATCAGGTTGCCGCAGGTGTCATTCAGCACTGCCAGGCGAACCGGGCCCGCATCGAAAGGCTCACGTACAAATTCAACGCCGGCCTCGACCAGACGTGCGTATTCAGCGTCCACATCCCTGACCGCGAACGCGGTGAACGGAATGCCGTCGGCCATTAGTGCGGCCTTGAAGGTTCGGGCAGCGGGATGCTGATCGGGTTCGAGCACTAGTTCGGTACCGCTTTCGACTTCCGGTGACTCAACCGTGAGCCAGCGGTGGTCGCCCATCGGGATATCGGCCTTTTTCACGAAGCCAAGCTTCTCGGTGTAGAAAGTCGCCGCTTTGTCCTGGTCGTCAACGAAAACGCTGCTGAAGCTGATCATCATGGTGAAATCGATATTACCGTCAGGTGCCATCCGGTCTATAGGGTCCGCTCATGCCAGAAGAACGGGTCCAGATCAAAATCGAAAACCACGTCGCCGATGTCGCCTTGATGCGCAGCGACAAGCACAACGCCATCGACGGCGACATGTTCGAAGCAATCGTGGCGGCAGCCGCCCGATTGGCAGACGAGCCTGGCGTCCGGGCCGTTGTCCTTCATGGACAGGGACCGAGCTTCTGTTCCGGGATCGATGTCGGCTGGCTGGCTGGTGACGACTCGACCGTTTTCGCCGAAGAAGCAGTCAAGCGTGATTCGTTCGGGGCGAACATGTTCCAGCGCGTATCCACAGCCTGGCTTGAAGTACCAGTTCCGGTGATCGCCTCGATCCAGGGAAACTGTTTTGGTGGCGGTCTCCAGATAGCGCTCGGAGCTGACATCAGGATCGCCACCCCTGACTCGAAGTTGAGTATCCGCGAAGTCCACTGGGGCCTCGTTCCGGACATGGGCATCACGGCGACCCTGCCGCGACTCCTGCCATTGGACGTCGCCAAGGAACTCACTTACACCGGCCGGGTAATCAGCGGTGAAGAAGCGAACGATCTGGGTCTCGTAACCCGGGTGGCGGAGGATCCGCTGAGCGCCGCCCGAAGCTTGGCTGAAGAGATTGCGGGACGTTCCCCGCAGGCGGTCCGTGCCGCGAAGCAGCTCTATGAAGCCAGCTGGCATGAAGGCGGCGCAGCTGGCCTGGAACTCGAATCTGACCTTCAGTTCGGTCTGATCAAATCGCCGAATCAGATCGCTGCCGTAATGGCCGGCTTTACGAAAGAACCGGCTGAGTTCACCGATCCTGACCCGGGGGGCCGCGCCGCCGCCCGCTGATCGCCGATCAGGCCCCCGGTTTCACCACCATCAGGAAGATCGCGGCAACAACGAGGATTCCGCTTACCGGTCCGAACAGGGCTTCACCTCTCGACAACCTGGTGAATTCCTCAGAGAACTCGATCGGGCCGTCACCAGATGCCTTGATGTCACGCTCGGACACTTTCAGGAGTTTCTTGTCGGTCGGGATGAAATAGCCGCCGGTGAGCCCACCGAGGATCAGCACGATCAAGAAGCTGGCGCTGATCCAGAAACTGCCGAAATCCCAGTAGTCGTAACCGGCGACCTGATAGATGCCGGTCGCGATTATCAGCAGCAGCGCGGGCTGCGCGAAATACCGGTTGATCGTCAGCTGTATCCGGAAGACGAGCGGCATGTGCCGGGGTTCGCTTTTCATCGCCACCGACATCAGGATCGACTCGGCGAAAGTGGCTCCGAGCCCGACCACCGCTGCGGTGATGTGAATCCAGAGCGAAACGTTATAGGCGTTGATCAGTCCGAACGAGATCTCCATGACCCGACCTTACCGCGGCCTTCGGAACCAAGCCGGGTTTTCGGCGGATCAGGTGGTGAGCAGACCACCATCAACCGGCAACAGAACCCCGGTGATGTAGGCCGAAGCGTCGCTTGCCAGGAAGATCGCCGCCGCGACCAGTTCGTGGGATTCACCTTTGCGGCCGGCCGGGACACGGATCATCATGCTCTCCAGGTAGCCGTCCGGATACTGATCGGTCATTTCGGATTCAAAGAAGCCCGGGGCGAGCGCGTTGACCCGAATGCCTTTGCGAGCCGTCCATTGCTGGGCGAGGTCCCGGGTCAGGCCAATAATCGCGGCCTTGGACGCCGAATAGGCCGCCTGGGGCAGGTAGGCGGTGGTTGACCCCAGAACGCTGCCGATGTTGACGATGCTGCCGCCGCTCTCGGAGATGTTGCGGGCGAACGACTGCGCCATGTAATAGGAGCCGTTCACGTTGATGTCCATGACTTTGCTGAACTCTTCCGGTGCTTCCCGGGTGGCTGGCACTGCGGTGGCGATTCCGGCGTTGTTGATCAGTACGTCTACTTTGCCCAGACCGGCGACAGCCTCGGCAATGAACTTTTCGCAGTCCTCGGGATTCGAAACGTCAGCTTCGACCGCCACGCAACGACGTCCCAGGGCTTCGACTCTGGCTTTCGTCTCCTCGAGTTTTTCGACCCGCCGTGCGCAGATCGCAATGTCGGCACCGGCTTCGGCCAGTCCGGTCGCGAAGGCCACACCAAGACCGGATGAGGCTCCGGTAACCACGGCAACTTTGCCGTCAAGTGAAAAGGAACCCAGAATTCCGCTCATCTGCCGGACCTTATCCATCTTTGGACGGGGCAACTTCAGGCAGGATCTTTCGAATCGCGTCCTGCCCGGCTTCAAGACCCGCGAGGATCCGGGTGTTATCCCGTTCCAGCCGTCCGATTCGTGGGGTCCCCGGGGACGGTCGAACTGAAAGCAGGGCAGCTCCGGACGCGCCATCGACTTCCATCCGGTCGAGTTCGGCGTCATCGGCGATCAGCCGGGCCGGTCTTTCGAGAAAGGCGGCAGCGACTTCGGGGCTGTGACGGCGGAGGTATCGGGCGACCACGGCCGCGGTCCGGCCGCCTTCGCTTGATTCCTGCTCGTCCTGCCGCCGGGATCGAAGCACGAGCACGTGGGTTGCTCCCTGCTTGATCGCTGTTCGGAAGGGGACTGCTTCCGACAAACCGGCATCGAAGAAGCGCGTTCCGGCAAGCTCAACCGGTGCGCCCGACATCAGGGGGAGGCAGGTACTGGCCCTGACCGCCAGCTTGAAGGTGGATTTGTCATTCACGAAAGGAGCAAGGTCGACTGGCAGCCCACTCGAGGCATCCGTTGCCATCGGATGCAGCTGGACGTCACTGGTGATTACCCGGTCGAACGGCATCGGGGTCATTTCTTCGTAAACCACGTCGGTCAGGAATACCCCGTCAACCAGCGGGCGGCGGCGCAACAGGTTGCGTTTACGGATCGCCGCGGTCCGAAGAACCGGGTCGGTCCAGGCTGGCAACCCCATACGCGCCGCATCACCGACGAACCAGGCTCCGTTCAGGGTCCCGGCCGAAGCTCCATAGACGTCGTCGAACACGTCGCGCAGCCCTTGATCTTCAAGGGCCAGGGCCATGCCACCAGATATGACCCCGCGCATTCCACCGCCCTCGATGACCAATGCCAGACGGGAATCGTCATCTCGCTTGCCCGGACGGGAGCCTGAGGCCCTGCGTGCTGCAATCAGTCCGGCAACTGGATGTGGTTCGGTGGCGGAAGCTTCTCTCATGGTGGTGCAGGCTACGACGGTTGCTTCACGAAAGGGTGTTAGCCCGGGGGTTCCCGGTTCCATCTATTGTCTCACCATGGTTCGCAGCCTCACAACAGTGAAAAATGTCTGCTGAGGCTGCTGAAATTCCCTATTCGGCCCCGGCGCAAAGTTCAGCTGGTGCTCCGGTTGAGGGCTGGCGGGTCTATCAGGCGATCCGTTTCATCCTGCGACCGCTTCGCTGGTGGGTTCGGCTGGAGGTAAAGGGTTTGGACAACCTGCCGCTCCGCGGACCAGCGCTTGTCGTCGCGAACCATGATTCCTGGCTGGATCCACTGGTTATCGTCGAAGCGATGGCCTGGCGTCGGCGGCTGCTGCGTTTCCTCGCCAAATCTTCACTGTGGAAATCCCGGATCCTCGCCTGGATTCTTGATGGTGCCGTCCAGATACCGATCGAACGGGGAGCCAATGACACCGTCGCGATGGAATCCGCGGTTGAAGCGATCGGCCGGGGTGAAATGATCGGGATCTTTCCGGAAGGAACCCTTTCCCGAGGCAAGGTCCTGCGGGCAAAACGTGGGGTCGCACGGCTTGCCAAGGCCAGCCCCGGGATTCCGATCGTCCTGGTGGCGGTTACCGGTAGTACGGTGCTCAAACGCTTTCCGAAAAGGCCGAGGGTGGAAGCGGAATTCTTCCTGCCTTCCGGTGGCCAGCCACGAGCCGATGAGGATCCGGCTGAGCTGTCCCAGCGTCTGCTGGACGACATCAGGAACAAGGCACCTCAGATCTTCTGACAGGTATCTGCCGCGGCCTGCCCGCTGCGGATCGCGCCTTCCATCAGGGCCGCAAACTGACCCGCCGTGTGTTCACCGGCAAATGCGACAGGACCGACCGGAGCAACGAGCGCCGCGGTGATCGTGTCGGTTGGAGCAAGCGAATAGGCGGCGCCCACCCAGGGGTCGTCATCCCAGGTGGAAAGCACAGCACTGGCCGGTTCAAGTGCCAGGTCTGGCCGCATCTCTGTGAGTGAATCCAGCCATGGCCCGGGTCCCTCTTCGACCTGCAGTCGTTCAAGGGCAGGTGCCGAACCGGCAAAGCAGCTGACTACGGGGACCGGTTTCCCGGCCGAATCGGTCTGGGTCCAGCACCACCACCGCCCGGGAACATTCATCACGGCAGCCGGGGGAGCCGGTTCGGTGAGGGGGACGAACAGTTTTGCCGCGTGGCCGTACTGGATCGCCGCGATCGCTTCAGATTTGGCGGCAGGCAGGCCCGGCTGAAAATCGATCTTGCCAAGAACGCTGGCGGGAACCGCGACTACGCAGCGGTCCGCACTGAACCCGGCCCCGGAGGAGCAGCGCACGCTCACCCCGTCCGCACCCCACTCCACCGATTCCACCACCTCGTTCAGCCGTACCCGTTCGCCGATCCGGCTGGCCAGCCCCAGGGCAAAACCCTGGTTGCCTCCGTCCAGACTCGGGGAGGCCTCTTTGCCGATCCTTGCCACCCCGGCCAGGTCGGAGGCTGGCACCTGGTCAGCGAGTCCGGCTGATGAAATCTCGAGGCGGGCAAGTACGGCGGCCCGCACCGCTTCATCGATGTCGAGGGATTCGATCAGCTGGCTGGCATTCATCTCCCGTTCAGGGGCGGCCAGCGCGCCGCGGATCGCTTCGGCGCCTTCGGCCATTCCTTCCCCGGTGATCTTGCCTGCGCCCCAAGGTTCACGGTCCCCGTAAAACATGCCTTTGTCGACCAGACCGATGCCGAGATCACGGGCCAGTTTCCGGGCTTCGGTGTTCCCCGGAAGAATGAACTCGGCCCCCATTTCGATCGTCGAGCCACTCAGCTGACTTGACCAGGTTCGCCCGCCAACCCGGTCCCGGGCCTCAAGGACTTCCACGTCCCAGCCTGCCCTGAGCAGTTCGTCGGCCGCCACCAGTCCGGCGAGCCCAGCCCCAATCACGACCACCCGACGCTTTTCCATGCGCCGGATGCTACGCCGCCACGCCTACCCGCGCTTGCGTTTCTTGCCGATCACTTTCACCGTACGGCCGCGGCTCCGGGTATTCCCGGCGGAATCGGTGGCGAAAACCTTGATCCGCGCTTTCGATGTTTTCTTCTTCAGGACTTTCCTGACGAGCTTCTTCGCTTTTTTCGAAAGTTTCAGTTTCAACTTGACCGTACCGCCGGCAGCCGCACTAGCTTTTGCCCGTTTCAGCTTCAAGCTTCGGGTTTTCTTGACCTTGCCGTTCGCTTTGAGGATCTTCACTTTGATCCGGCCGGTTGCCTTCAGGCTGCAAGCTTCGTCGAGACAGGTGGCCTTGACCACGATCCTCTTTGGACTGCGTTGCTTCTTCGAGCCACGCAACCGCAATTTCGGGGCGTCGGTATCGGACACGGGCGGGTCGGTGACGGGAGGATCTACGACTGGCGGATCGACCACCGGAATTCCGAAAGCGAAGTTACGGGTTGCGGGGGTCTGTTCCACGTTGCTGAAAGGTGCCGCATCGGTGGCCGTCACCTGGAAGCTGTGGGGACCCTCGCTCAATCCGCTGTAGGCAATGGTTCCGGCGTCACAGCTTTCCGGGGTCCCGCCATCGATCACGCAGGTGAAGGTAGCAGCGGGATCGTCAGATGTGAAAGTGAAGCTGGTCGAGTCGGTTTCGATCGTTTCGCCCTCTGCCGGCCCGCTCAGGATCGTCGTTTGCGGCGGGGTGCGATCGGCATGCTCGCTCCAGAGTTCGACTCCGGTCGCGCTGTCGTCATCTCCCCGGAAGAACAAGCGGTCCCCGACCACAGTCATTTCGTTGATGAGCGAACTGCCTGCTCCGGGATTGATGTCGGTCCTACGCTCGATGCCGAGGACCGTGCCGTCGCTACGCCAGAGTTCCGTCCCGTGGGTTCCGTCATCGAAAGCCATGTAGATGTTGCCGTCGAAAGCTGTCAGGCGATGAATGGGAGCATCGTTGGCGAGGTCGAGCACCACTTCGGTGCCCGGACCGGTGCCGTTCGTCTTGTAGAGCCGACCCAGGGTTCCTTCGAAAAAGACGTTCCCGCCGGCCTTGGTCAGCTGCTGGGGTGAATTGGTCGCTTCTGGAAGCGGGATCGAAACCGTGCCCGACCCAGTGCCATCGGTTTTGTACAGGCCAAAGTTCCACGAGAACAGGAGCTCACCGTTCAACTCCTCGAAGTCACCACCGAATTCAAGACCGCCGCCGGAACCACCGGTGATGTCCTTGACCATGAAGGTGCCTGCCTCGGTTCCGTCAGACCGCCAAAGTTCCATTCCGTTGACACCGTCATTTGCCCGGAAGTAGAGAACGCCTTCGAAGTCGAAATAATCGTCAGGGATTTGCGGCGTGGTCGGATTCGGAAGGCCGTGGACGGCTCCTGGACCAATGTTCTCGACCATTTTGGTGCCGAGGGAGGTTCCGTCAGAGGTCCATAGTTCTTTGCCGTTCACACCGTCGTTGAATGTAAAAAACAGACGGTTGCCTACTGCGGTCAGGTTGTAGGCGGTGTTCGCCAGGGTCGACTGGATGTCCCTGACCTGCACGGTGCCGACCGTGGTTCCATCGGACTTCCAGAGTTCCTGCCCGTTGACTCCGTCGGAGTTCGCAAGGAAGAAAAGTGTGCCGTTGACGTTCGTGAGCCCGGTGGGCGCACCGGACTCAGTAAATACCGGGTTGATGTCTTTCACCATTTCAGTACCGGCAGTGGTGCCATCGGTCTTCCATAACTCGGTTCCAACAACGCCGCTCTCCAGCGCGCTGAAATAGACCTCCCCATTCAGTTCCGCATAGCTAGACGGTGAACTAGAGAAGTTGGGGGCGCCAGCAGAGATGTCCTTGAGCAGGTAGGTGCCCGCATCGGTTCCATCCGACCGCCACAATTCCTGTCCGTGACCGGCCCCGCTGAAGCCGTCGTTGGCGTCGTAGATCAGCACGCCATCAAGATCTACCCCACCCGCTATCTGTGCTCCGTTGCCCCCCGACAGCGGGTTGCCATCTCCCGATCCGGGGTCGCTGTCCTTGACTTGGGACAGGACCACGGGACCAAGCGCCGCACGGGCGACCGTGTCCATGGCGAAAGCAAGGGTCACGGATATCGCGACGACCAGGACCAGTTTCATTCGAAACCGGGTATTGCCTTTTGTGAGAGTCATTTCTTCCCCGCTCCCTCGCCCGTCCTACGGGCTGTGCCCTGTGCCCGGCCAGACCAAAAACGAGCTGGCCTCTTACTTCCTGATCACCGTATCACCCGACCGGGCGCACGTTCCGTAAATCTGGTTACGGTTGTCCTGAATGACGTTTGAAATCATCCTCCTGGCGGTGGCCAGCACGATCAGGCCGACCAGTCTGGCGGCGGTGTACGCCATCCTTTCGAGCGAACGCCCCCGCCAGATCCTCGTGATCTACAACGTCTCGGGCCTGGCTTTCACTGTCGGGTTCGGTTTGCTCATCGTCTGGGCCTTCAATGGTGTGAGTCTCGGCTCAGGTGGCGGTCAGACCGAAGCTACCGCCGAAATCATCTGCGGCCTGCTCCTGCTCGCTTTTGCTCTGGCCACACGCGTCGGGCTGATCGGAGGGCCCCGTTCGGAGGATGCCCCCCGGCCGGGCGGGCGCTGGGGCCAGTTGCTTGAGCGCAGACTGACCGCAAGAACCGCTGCCGTCGCCGGACCCCTCACCCACCTTCCCGGATTGTTTTACCTGGTGGCCCTGAACGCGATAGTTACCCATCAGGCCGGGGACCTGGTCGGCCTGGTCGAAGTCCTGATTTACAACGCGATCTGGTTCACCATCCCGATTGGCGCCCTCGGGCTTTGCATATTCGCGCCGGAACTCGCCCGGGACAAGGTCGGCCGGATCAATAACTGGGCCAGAAGCAACACCCAGCGAATATTGATTGTGGTTTCGTTTGTCGCGGGGATGGCGCTGGTCGCCCGCGGAATCCTCGGGTCCTGAGCTTCCTTACGCCTGTTTTTCCCGCGTTCCGTCCGGCATCTCCCGCTCACGGTTGGCCGCGGTGATCAGCCAGGCCCCGAAGAAAGCGGAGATCAAAGCGAGAGCTGCGACCAGAACGTGCCAGAAAGGGCGGGTCAGACTTTCTTCGAACAGCAGGATTCCGAGGATCACGCTGATCGCGGGGTTTGAAACGGCAACCGCGGCCATCGCCGGGGCGAACTGTCCCGTGGATAGCGAAAGCTGCTGAATGACGAAAGCCGCGAGGCCGAAACCGAGCAACGCGTATACCTCGGGGTGGGAGAGCACGTTGAGTACACCGTCAGACAGCTGGTCGATTGTCGCTTTGGCGAAAGTTGCCGACAATCCGAAAAGCAGGCCGGCCGATGTTCCGAACATCGCGGCTTTCGTCGCTGGTGAGACCCGGTTTCCGTAAAAAACGAGCAGCGCGGACGGGATAAAGACCACCACGATCGCGATCACATACTTGCTTGCCGACGCCGAGTTGACCCCGCTGTCCGGATCGCCAACCAGGATGAACATTGCGAGACCAGCAATGATCACCATCGCTCCGTATACCTGTCGCCTTTCAACGAACTGCTGGGTGATCCAGTATCCAAGCGGAAGAGCAAACACCACGGTCATGACCAGCAGCGGCTGCACCACCACCAGCCGACCTGAACCGAGAGCGATCGCCTGGGTGGCATAACCAGCGAGGAGGATCAGGCTGCCGAGCAGCCAGACCGGCACGGTGATCATGCGGAAGAAGCTGGTGATCCCTTTTACCCGCTGTCCCCGCTCGGCCAGCTGGAACTGACCTTTCTGCTGGAAGGCCGCTGCCAGCGCAAAACAGAACGCGGCGATCAGGGCGAAAATCACCGACATCAGCCTATTACCCCCTCAGGCATTCGAACCGAAGGCAGGTCAGGCTTTCTTGACGATGCTTGACTTCAGCTGCATGGCTCCGAAACCATCGACCTTGCAGTCGATGTCATGGTCACCGACCCCGTCTACCAGGCGGATGTTCCGGACTTTGGTTCCGACCTTGATCTGGGACGAGAACCCTTTGACTTTCAGGTTCTTGACCACGGTGACCGTGTCGCCGTCATTCAGCACATTGCCGACGGAGTCACGGATCTCTGGGTCGGCATCGGTACTTTCGGCCGTCAACTCACCCGGCATCCATTCGTGGGCGCACATCGAACAGACTTGGAATCCTCCGAGCTCGTAGGAAAGCTCGCTGCTGCACTCCGGGCAAATGGGACTTGTTTCGCTCATCACGTAAATATATTGCCGTCGTCTCGCTTCACCGATGTCGGGTGTGGCCGCACCTCAAGCAGCCGGGAGTCCAATCATCTCTTCACCGGGCTTCAACTCCGGCTGATCACCTGCCGTGAGGATGCGCAGGCCTTCACCGTCAGACAGGACGAACATGTTGATCGGCTGGCCGCCAACGTCGTTCTGACCGATCGGCCCGGCCTGGACTTTCCCAATTCCTGGTCCGCGCTCAAGGCGCCGCGCAAGTTCTTCATGGGTTGCAGATTCATCGAACAGGATTCGTGCCCTCACATAGAACCCGCTGCTTTCGTGTTCAGTAGTCGCAAGCTGGTAGACCCTGTTCCGACCGAAAAACTCTCCGAGATCGGCGGCGATGATCGCGTTGAACCCGTCGTCACCAGTCACGATCAGTGCGTTTTCGATGTTTTCGAGTTCAGGTGGGGGATCAGCCGCAGTCCCGGCGGTGGGATCGCCAGCGAACACAGTCAGCCCTTCGTCCTCGGCGAGCTTCGTGTACTTCTCGTTTGATGCCCACACCACCACCGCGATGCCATGGTTCTTCAGGGCGCTCGCGATCGCCAGTGCCACCCGGGACTGTCCAGCTATCAGCACACCACCAGGTCCGGTTCGCGAGACTCCGAGCGCCTTGGCAACCGGGGCACCGGTCAATCCGTAAAGCAGGGCTGTCGCAACGATCACTACGAAAGTAATCGGGATCAGCTTTTCGGCACCACCACCGACACCGGCACTTTCCAGACCCAGAGCAAAGGTCGACGATGTTGCTGCGGCAACGATCCCCCGCGGGGCCATCCACGCAATGAAGGCCCGTTCGTTGGTCTTCAGGCTTGAGCCCAGCGTCGACAGCGCTACGGCCAGCGGTCTTCCGATCACGACCAGCACCGCGACGAAAACGGCAGCAATCCAACCGAGATCCGCAATGTCAGCGGGTGACACCCGCGCCGAGAGAATGATGAAAAGGATTCCGATCAGGAAGGTGGCTGTGACGGCAATCTGTTCACGCCAGGCGCGGGTCAACTTCGCGGATTCAAGGCGCATACCATCAGATTCGACCCCGCCGGGAGCCCGGTTGACCAGAATCGCGCCGATGGTCAGCCCGGTGAGCAGACCGGAATCGTCGCGCAGGAGATCGGCTGCCACCACGGCCGCCACCACGATCATCAGGATGCCAGTGAAAGCCTGTCCCTGACTTGGGCGGAACCAGCGTCCCCACACGATTGCGATGGCGGCACCGACCACGCCGAGGCCGACCCCCACGCCGATATTCAGCAGGAACTCCAGAATCTCCACGCCGGCCTTCGCCTGACCGGCGACGACCGCCTGAAACACAATCACGCCGAGAGTGGCACCGATCGGGTCGGCCAGGGTGCCTTCCCACTTGAGCACCTTGCCAACCGTTTTAGACGGGCGAATGAACTCCAGCAGCGGCCCGACCACGGTGGGCCCCGATACAACCAGCACCGCGCCGAGGACCAGCGCCACTTCCCAGGACAGGCCGAAAAGGAAATATGAAGCCACCGTTCCGATCGCCCAGGTGACCAGGATTCCAATCGTCACCAACCGGCGATAGACCCGGGAAACAGCCCCTTTCAGTTCGCTCACTTTCAGATCGAGACCGCTCTCGAACAGGATGATGCCGACCGAGATCGAGACGACCGCGGAAACCACCTCCTTGCCAAGCAGTGCGTTTGGATCGAGCGCACCGAAGGCACCAGCGCCGAAACCCAGAGCCAACAGAAGCAGGATCGAAGGAACACGCAACACCTGAGCGATCAGCGGCGCGATCGTCGCCAGCACGATGATCAGACCGAGCTCGAAGAGCGACCTTGCTTCGCCTAGAGCAGCGACAGGAAAATGGTTGAGTGGCTCAATCATCGCCGGGCATCATCTCATTCAGCGCGGTCAACTTCTGCGGACCTGCTGTGGAGCAGGGCGGGCCGGTGCTCTATTTGTTTTTCGTGGCAATTCGGGACAGCGCAAGCCGTGCGACCGATGCAGACTGGTTGCCTGCGGTGTCGCTCAGGACGGTGCGGGCTTTGATCGATCGGGCCCTGAGTTTTTTCGGCAGTCGCAGAAACACCTTTGAACGACCGGCGCCAACCCTGGTCCGTCGGGTTACCTTGGTTTTCCCCTGGCGCGCCACGACTTTGACCTTCAGCTTCTCGTTCGCTTTGACGATGACCTTGAGAAACCTTTCGGAGCGGGACCGGATGGTGCTGGCGGAAAGGACATGTCCGTCCACGGACCGGTCGGCAATCGGCAGTGGCACCAGCGGCTCAGGGTCCGGCGCGAGCACCGCCGGGTTCGGTTCTTCGTTACGCGCCATTTCGTACAGACCCCATGGCGGACTGGCGTTGATCAGCCCGCCTTGCCTGCAGGTCGCTCGAAAAGTCGAAAACCGGGTGGTCGGATGCGAACTGGAGATCGTGTAGACCCCCGGGGTCAGGTTGGCCCACATCACCCCTCCATCCCGCGATGAGGCGGTCAAGGAATTGTCCGGCAAGACGGATTCGTTGTAGTAAATCGGCCCTGGAACCTCCTGGCCTGATTCGTTGACGGCAACGGCTGTGGCACCAGCCACGCCGTGCGGACTGCGATCAAGGAACTCCTGGAAGTCAAGGAAGCTCCTTTTGTCCCGCTCGAAGAACGTCGAAACGATCGTGCAGTTCTTGAGCCGCGCCGCTCCATCCTGAATTTCGGTTTCCGCACCCGAAAAGGCGGCAAGGACACCGGCGATCGTATCGTCAACCATCTGGAAGTTGATCTGGTTCAGGTTGTTTCCCCTGGTGAAGAACGTCTGGTCACAGGTGGGATGGTGTCCCGGAAGTTCGGCACAGGGCGTGATGCTCTCGCGGTCAGGTACTTCGAGTGTCCAGTACCCGTCCGCCGCCGCAGTCGTCGTCAGTTCCGGGTGCTCAGCGATGTAGATGGTGGCGCCTCCGCCCCGGTCTATCTGGACACCGTCACCAAAGTAGGCGCGCCAGGCATGGCCTTCCATGGTGATTTTCCCCTCAGCGTGAGCAGGCGAAGCAAACGCCACACCCCAGACTGTGAGCGCCAGCAGACATACAAAAGCAGCGTTTAGACGATTCACGTTCTCCCTCGGATCGACTTCACGGACAGGGGTCAACCGTACCAGCGGTTGAAAGGGGAACCGCTGTCGCTCCCTGATCTGAATTCGCGACAGTGATGCCTTCACATCGGGCGGACATCCGAGTTCGGGCCTATCATCACCTCCATGATCAAAGTGGACGGCAAATCGCATGACACCTTGGTACTGGACGGAGAATGGTTCGAGAAGCTGAGGCATGGGCAGCAGCGAATGCGTCTGCCTGCTTCAACGTTCGTTTCAGTGGAAACCGATGTTTTCGAACGGCGGAAGAAGCTTTTCGGTGGCGATAAAGAACAGCTGATCCGAACTGCGTTCCGATTCGACGCACATCTGGTGGGATTTGTCACCGAGGTCGAGAATCAGGCTGCGGTCCAGGAAATAATCGCGGGCCTCGAAGCCGCTCGCGACAGTTGAGCCCCGACTTGGGCACCCCCGAGACAATCCATTTCGAGACCCGCGATGAACTCGAAACCTGGCTCGAAGCAAATGGAAAAGATGCCGATGAGCTCTGGATCGAGATCTTCAAAAAGCACACTGGCGTCGAATCGCTTTCGTGGGCCGCGATAGTCGAAGCGGTCCTTTGTTTCGGTTGGATCGACAGCCAGAGCCGCCGGATCGATGACGATCGTTACCGGCAGCGAATCACCCCGAGACGTCCCCGCAGCAAGTGGTCGAAGATCAACCGGAAAAAGGTGACGGCGCTCATCGAAGCCGGCCGGATGCGCCCGGCCGGACTCGCGGAGGTTGAGCGGGCCAAAGCTGACGGACGCTGGGACGCCGCCTATGACAGCCCGGCAACAGCGCAGGTGCCGGACGACCTGGGCCGCGCCCTTGACGAAGGGAACCTGAGGGAAGCATTCGACGCCCTCGATTCACAGAATCGATACGCGATCCTCCATCGCATCCAGACCGTAAAACGGGCTGACACCCGTGCCCGGGCAATCGAAAAGTTTTGCGGGATGCTCGAACGAGGCGAGAAAATCCACTCTTAGTTCCACGGAAACTGGTGATTCTCAGGGTTCTCACAGGTTCGAGGGTTACGTTGGTCCGCCACGACCAGGAGAGTCCATGCCTTTCGCTTCGCCCACCCGATCACTCAGGCTTTCGCCAGCGACCCTGCTCGGTGCCAGCCTGATCGTTGCTTTTGCTGCCGCGGCATTCATCACGCAGGCAGCTTTCTCGGCACCGCTTGCCGGGGCCAAAGCCAAGATCAGCAAAGTCAAAGTCAGTGGTCCCTCCAAGGTCAAGAAAGGCAAGAAGGGCACCTTCAAAGTCAAGATCAGGAACTCCGGCAACACGGCCGCCAAAGGAGTGAAAGTGAAAGTCAGCGGCCGCGGCGTCAACACGAAGAAAACCGTGGGAAGGATCTCCGCCGGCAAAACCAGGACCGTCAAGATCAAGGTCAAACCGACGAAAACCGGCAAGTTCAAACTCACCTTCAAAGTCACATCAAAGAACGCCGGCAATAAAACCGCGAAGAAAAAGATCACCGTGTGGGCCAGCTCCTCCACTACACCAGCCGGACTGGACATGGACGCCCTGTTCACCGATGGTGCCCTGACTTCTGATCCGGTTACGGTGGATTGCACCCTGGAGAATGGCAGTGAAAGCACCTGCTACCAGCTTGAAGTGGCAAGCCTTGCCTCGACCGTTGAAACGGATGGCCCGTACTGTCCGGCGACCACAACCGACAAGGGCGGGATCTGGGTTTGGGATGGTGACGACCCGGGCCTTTATGGACTGAACGAGAACTTCTGGAATTTGATGACCGCCCAGGGTTACGAATTCGCTGACGCTGAAGGCAACATCACGATTCTTGATCCGGCCGAAGGGGCCGCTTCGTCATCGGCTACCGAGAATTCCTGTCTGGAAGCGACCGCTGATGGATCTTTCCACCTTCAGGTCCTGATTCCGGTGACCCCCGAGAACCTCGGTACCGCGACTGATCTTTCGACCGTCTCCCAGGTCGGCCTGGCCCTCGACGGAGTCACGATCTTCGGTGACGCACCATCGGTCGCTGACCGAGGTGGCCTGCCCGCCCTTGATTCCTGCGGTGGCCACATCGATCCTTCCGGGTATTACCACTGGCATTTCGGTGCCGAATCGATCCAGACCAACCTCGACGAAGCTGACACCGACCTCACCTGCTCGGTTGAACAGGACACAGAAGCACTGGTCGGTTTTGCCTATGACGGCTACGGAATCTACGGACCAGAAGAAGACCAGGCGATCCCTGACGATCTCGATGAATGCTCAGGTCACGTTTCCGAAACCGCCGATCTCGGCACGACCTACCACTACCACCTGAGCTACGACTCCCCGAACCTGCCGACCTGCCGGACCGGAGCTACCGCCAACTCCAAACTGACCAGCCCCGACAACTCCGCCGCCGCACTACCCGACGGCGAAGGCGGCGGCGGACCCGTAGGCGGACCACCGCCCGGGGGCTGAAAGTTCTCCCGACTCGGTCCGGGTGTCTGAAACTGCTCGACCCGGACGAGACCCTACTTCCTGACGTTGACCTTCTTTTTCAAGCTTTTGGTACCTGCGTTCGTGGATGTCACCTTGAACGAGATCTTTGTTTTACCCGGTTTTTTCAGCTTCAGCTTCAGTTTGGCGGTCTTTGCTCTGCCGGCCGTGACTTTGCCGGCCGATTTTTTCGCCTTGACGCCCTTGCCGCTGACTTTGATTTCAACTCCAGTCGCATCGGCGTTGCCTGAGTTCTTGATCTTCACCCTGTAGGTGACCTTCTTGCCTTTCTTTGCCCTGGCCGGGCCAGCTACGGTGACTTTGCCGATCTTCGCCCTGTAGACAGTGGTGTCGACGCTGAAGGTTCGGGCAGCCGGGGTCGGGTCCTGGTTTCCGGCGGCATCCTCTGCCCTGAATTCAACGGTGTGGGAACCGTCGGTGAGGCCAGCAAAGGTCATGGGACTCACACAGTCGGCGAATAGTCCCGTATCGAGCCTGCACTGGACCTTGGCAGTGTCACCGGCCGGGTTGCCAGCGAATGAAAATGTTGCCTCACCGGTAGTGATCGTGCCGGAGGGGCCTGAGTTGATCGTGGTATCCGGCGGAGTCATGTCGATTGACCTGAAGGCACGGTCGGCGAGCAGGAACCCTGCTCCGCAGTCGGGGTCGGGCACCAGCGCGCTTTCGGTGCAGTCGATCGCGTTCGCGGGATCGACCATCGCTTCTTCGATCTTTCCGGCGGATGCGGTGGGGTGGCTCGAACGCAGGATTGCCGCGATGCTTGCGGCGCTTGGCACGGCAGCGCTGGTCCCGAAGAACGGCGTGTCGTCCGGACCGAATCCCGGCACCGTGGTGATCAGGCCGTCAGTGGCGGCCAGTTCGGGCTTGAGCCGCACTTCCGGACTTGCCAGCCGCACACCGTCCTTGTCGAAAAGCCTCGTGTTCGGGCCGCGGGAACTGTAGGGAGCCGGCGTATCGAGGCCGGGATCGAGCACGTTCACCGCAGCGACCGCCAGCGCGCCGCGAGCCGAAGCGGCATCCGGGTTGATCGCGTTCGAGCCAGTTGAGAATTCGGGGTTGAAATTTCCGAAGCTGCCTCGAATGATGTATTTCATGAACGGATTCAATGCCCCGGAGAAGCGCGTGATCCTGAGTCCGACCTCGATGTTGCCGGCAGCGCAGTCGTTGGCCCAGGTGACTATTTCGAGCGGCACACCGCCGTCTTCGAGCGTGTTGTCGTTCGTGCCGCCACTTGGATTCTGGTTGGGAACTGCGCAGGGCAGCTGACTTCCGTCAGCTTTTACAAGCTGGATGTCCATGTCGTTGGCCGTCGGACCCCAGGCTTCATCCCATTGAAAGGCCAGCTGGACGTACCCGCCGTCGCCAATCGTGGTGAGGGTCTGAACCCTGTCCTCGCCCGGACCTGAATCGAAATCGTGGATTCCCTGATCGCCAGCGGAACCTTCGTATGCACCTTCCCAGCTCTGCCGGGCGCGATTGCCCGCCGAAGCGATGTAGGTCACTCCTGCCGCACGGGCGCGGTCCACTGCCTGAGCAATGACACCGTCCTGGAAGAAGGGCTCGTTCAGGAAGAAGATGTCGTCGGCGATCACGTCGGCCCCGTTTGCAACCAGCAGGTCGATCGAGTCAGCTTTGCCAGCTGGTCCTGCTGTGGTTCCGGACGCGTACAGGATGCTGTCGATCCCACTTGCCCCGTCGTAGATGATCTCGGCCATCGCCCGGCCCTCGTCGTCGGTGGCAGCCGGATCGTCCTTCAGCACTGTGACGGTTGCCGGCAGGTCGCCGGTCGCCTGGGAGTCCGAAATGCCGCCTCCCAGCTGATTGATCGAGGATGAAACCACACCGACATCCACTCCTGCTCCGTTGCTGGAACCTGCCGTCAGCGCCTCGGGAATACGGTGGGCAGCGACACCCTCGGATGTCGCCGCGCCGACATCGCTGCCTCCACCGATCACCGGGGTGATGGCTGCGCTCACCCCAAGGGTCGCAACCGAAGTGAGGTCATCCGCTTTGATCCAGCCCTCGACCACGGGCAACGGCTCTTCGGCTGTGGCCTTGACCGACATGCCGGCGTCCCGAAGCCGTTGGCCCGCCGATTCGGCATCGCCGGTTACATAAACCTGGACCAGCACCCTTTCGGCACGGGAGATTGTGAGGTCGACCTGTCGGGCCTGGTCGATCGCCATGTCGTTTCCTCCACGGATCGGCAGAAGCTGACTCGCCAGTTCCGCGGCGGGGCCTGTCCTTGCTTCACGGGCAGTGACGGTCGAGGCGCCAGTCAGGCAAAACCCGGCGGCAGCGAGCAATCCGAGGGCTACGGCTTGACCGACGGTCGAATTTCGCGTGATCAAGCGGTTGCCCCGATCGCCATGTCAAAGCGGACAAAGGCGAAAATACGGCTGGCGTCGATGGTGATTTTCCTGTTCCCTGAAAGTGAATCGGCGGCGTAGTTTTCGCCCGGTTGCCTAATAAACAACCTAACAGCGAACGCTAAGTTTCGGCATTCCTTGATTCGGGCCGTCCGGCGTCATCCGGAGGGGGTCACTGGTCGGCCGTGGGCCATGGCGGGACCGCTTCACGCTCTCGCGACGCCTCGGGATCGCCGGGCCTGCGGTATCGGTAGACACCAGTACGGTCTCGGGCTAGTCTGATTTTGTGACCCTTGACCGGAGATGCCTCGAAGAACTGTTCGGCATCAAGCATCCCCTGATCCAGGCCCCGATGGCCGGGGCCACAACCCCGAAGTTAGCCGCCGAGGTAAGCGAGGCCGGGGGGCTTGGCTCGCTCGGCTCGGCCACCTCCCCACCGGATGTCCTGCTAGATCAGGCCGCGGAGCTCCGTGCCCTGACCGACCATCCCTTCAACCTGAACTTCTTCTGTCACGAACCACCCGAACTGTCGCAACTTGAGGCGACCAAGGCGCTCGACGAAGTCCGGCCGCTCTACGACGAACTGGGCCTGGGGCTTCCTCCCGAGCCGACTATCCCCTCGATCTCCTTCGACGAAGACCGGCTTTCAGCCCTGATCGAGATCGCGCCTGCGGTTGCCAGCTTCCATTTCGGCCTGCCCTCGGACTTCGCCCTGAAGGCGATCAGTGAGATGGGTAGCAAGATCATCGCCAGCGCAACATCGGTTTCCGAAGCTGTTCACCTGAACGATCGCGGCGTTGATGCGATCATCGCGCAGGGTGCTGAAGCCGGGGGCCACCGCGGCAGCTTCCTGGTAGCGGGCGACGATGGGCCAGTCGGCACTTTCGCCCTGGTGCCGCAGGTGGTCGACGCGGTAGACGTCCCGGTAATTGCTGCAGGCGGGATCGCTGATGGTCGGGGGCTGGCCGCCGCAATGATGCTCGGCGCCGCCGGGGTCCAGATCGGGACCGCCTTTCTGGCCTGCCCCGAAGCTGGAACACATCCGCTTCACCGCAAAGCACTGCGCTCGGCCAGAGCCGACAAGACGACGATTACCCGCTCCTTTTCCGGCCGCCCGGCAAGGGCACTCCGTAACCGATTCACCGATCTTGACCGGCTGGACACGGTCGCATTTCCGGCCCAGACATCGATTTCCGGGCCGCTGGCAAGGGCCGCTGCCGAGCAGGGATCAAGCGATTTTCTGGCGATGTGGGCTGGCCAGGCGGCGCCACTGGCCCGGGAGATCCCGGCGGCTGAACTGGTCAGCGTGATCATTGCCGAAGCCGAAGATGCGCTCGCACCCGGGTCCTGATGCTGTTCCCGTAATCGGGCGCGCAGCAAACCGAAACGGCTGTTGCGTCACCATCGCCCGGTTAAGCTCAGCCTATGGACGCTCAGGAGTCTTATCCGCTGCCCAGGGACCCGGCGCTCGCGGATGCGGCGCGCGCTATCCACAAAACGGGCAACTGGGGATGGATCGTCGACGATCGCTGGCGAACTGTCTGGGCCAGCGATGACCTGCGCCTGACCCACGGTCTTCTGAGGAATCTGGCGCCGTTCGCGGTGGGCAGCCACATGTTCGGTCCGGAATGGATCAGAACTACGACCACGATGTGGCAAGCTGGCCCCAACACACTCGAGATAAACCGTCTCTACTTCCGCGAAACCGGCGGGCTGATGCTCACCGACACCCCCGGCGGACGGGACGAACTGAGGGAAATCGTCGATCCTGCGCTGCGTGACATCGTCGATGAACTCACTCCCGTGGATGGATCCATGCGTTCATTCACCGGAGCCGGCTTCGGGGTAGGCAGGGCGGAAGACGTTCCCACCGTCATCTTTCGGATTCGTGACCGGAACGGCCAACTGGCAGGCACCGCAATGATTCCGAAACCTCCTGCCGGCATGGCGATGCTCGGCGCCATGACCTTCAACGCCGACCTCGACCATGTCGCGCGAATGGGAAGGGTTGCGGTGGCTGGTCGACGGCCAGCGGCGATTCTCTTCTCTGACCTGGAAGCATCGACGCCGCTCTCGAGGCGCCTCTCAACGGCCAGCTACTTTGCCCTCGGCCGCCGTCTCGTTCGTGCCACGGACCAATGCGTCGTCGATGCCGGCGGCCTGGTCGGCCGCCACGTTGGTGACGGGGTCGTCGCGTTCTTCCTCGCGGAGACCGCTGGATCCGAGTCGGCGGCGGCGGAAGCCTGCATCGCCTCAGTCCGCGCTCTGCGCGAAGCCCTCGGTGATGTCGCAGCCCGCAGCAACCTCAAACAGGAAGAAGTCGTCCTGCGCTTCGGCCTGCACTGGGGAGCGAACCTGTACGTCGGCAACATCACCACTGCCGGGCGTACCGAAGTGAACGCACTGGGCGACCAGGTGAACGAGGCCGCACGGATCGAGGCCTGCGCCACCGGCGGCCTCGCGCTCGCCTCCAAAGACCTCATCGAGCGGCTGGAGCCAGACTCGGCAGCCGCCCTGAACCTGACCCCGGACCGCATCACCTACACCCCCCTTGGAGATCTGGCGAACGCGACTGAGAAGGCCCGCCGCGACGCCCCGTCAATCGCGGTGTGCGAGATCTGAGACCGTCAGCTTCGGATAGGCCGGATGAAACCGCCTCCGAAGCCTTAAAACGACAACCCTCTGTCGAGAGAGGTTTTCGTATAGCGGGGACCCGCTTCGTTTCTCAGGGGGATGCTCGGATGCTGCAGCGGGTGGCTAGCTGAATTCAGTGTCCTGTCTCCCGAAAAGCCGGGTCGAGCCACCGGGCCCCTCCTGGCTTCTTACCCAAGAACAACTGGTCGAGATCAATCCTCCACCACCCGCGGTGAAACTTCAGCTACCGCATCAGCCCGTCACGCACCGACTGGCGGACCAGCCTGCCTCCGTTGCCGGAGATGACCTTGACCCAGAGGTTGGAAACCCCCGACTTCTGGTTTCTCCTGAGGCGGTTTCGGGCCGAGTCTTTGACCTTGACCTTCAGCCTGGCGCTTTTACCCTGGGCGATCTGGTCAGGTGAGATCACTTCGGCCGTAAAGCTCCGGCCCCGGGCCCTTACCTTCGCCCCGGACCCGGTCACCTGGCAAGCCGCACCTGTGGTGGTCTCAGGGCAGCTCACCTCGAGTACAGCGATCAGGCCCGACGACGGGACCCTGAGCGGGCCACCCTTGTTCAACTTCTTTGCGGTGGGAACTGTGGCGGGGCCGCCGCCGGTTCCGGTCGGGCCGGTCTCTCCGCTCGGCCCTGTCGCTCCAGTCGGGCCTGTCGCTCCGGTGATGCCGGTTGAACCGGTGGCTCCGGTCTCTCCAGTCGGGCCCTGGGGCAGATCTCCCCCGGTTCCATCCAGCGTGACCGAGGTGGCAGGCGATGCGTTGGAGTCGATCTGAAGGGTGGCCGAGCGGGCGCCCTGGGTGGTCGGCGTAAAGCGGATCCTTACCTCGCAGCTCGACCCCGGCTGCACCTGCTGCTGGCAGGTGTTTGAGCCGGTCTCGAAGTCGCCAGGATCGGTTCCGGTGAAGGAGAAGCCGTCTACTTTGAGCGGGGCCGAGCCGTTGTTGGTGATCGTTGAGGTCTGGGGCGGACTGACCGACCCCTGGGTGGTTGACGGGAAGGAGAGGTTGGCCGGGGCCGGATCGGCGGTAGGCGCGTTGATCAGGACCGAGAGGTTGTCGGAGTGGTAGTTGGCCGACGCGAGGTCCCGGGCTCCGTCTCCGTTGAAGTCGGCCGAGGTGACTGAAAACGGACCGTCGCCGGCGACGAAATTGCTGGCCGGGCCGAAGCTTCCGGTGCCGGTGCCGAGCAGGACCGAGAAGTTGTCGGAGAGGCTGTTGGCCGAAGCGAGGTCCTGGATGCCGTCGCCGTCGAAGTCGGCTGAGGTGACCGAGTTCGGGCCGGCGCCGGCGACGAAGTTGCTGGCCGGGCCGAAAC
>JBAUOE010000003.1:0-3623 GCA_049579585.1 Solirubrobacterales bacterium
GCCGAACTCACCAAACTCGTCAACTCCGGCTACCGCACGGTCGTTGCTTTCGATTCGAAAGGTGAGGCTGAGCGGACCCGGTACGCCATGGACCGGATCGACGCAAAGATCGTTGACGGGGGACGCCTGCCGGCGGATCCCGGCGTCGCCCTGATCGAGGCCCGCCTGACCGAGGGATTCATCTCGCCCGAACTCAAACTGGCGGTGCTGCCTTTCCGCCGGTTGCTTCACCGTCGTCGGCGGGCTGACGAACGGGCACCGGAAGCCGTTCGTGGCCGCCTTACGTTTTCTGACCTGAGGGTCGGCGATTACGTGGTCCATGAAGATCACGGCGTTGCCCGTTTCGCCGGGTTCGAGACCCGTGAGGTCGGCGGCATCACCCGCGATTACCTGTATCTGGAATACCGGGGCGAAGACCGGGTGTATGTGCCGACGGACCAGTTCGCCAAGCTTTCCCGCTACGCGAGCTCGGCCGGTTCACCGACCCTTTCGGCTCTGGGTGGCAAGAAGTGGTTGAACATGAAGGCCCGGGCGCAGCGGGCCGCCGCCGAGATCGCCGGTGAACTGGTGAACCTCTACGCCGAGCGCCGGACCCGCACCGGCCATTCGTTCGCGCCCGACTCCGAGTGGCAAATGCAGCTGGAGTCCGCTTTCCCGTATCGCGAAACCGCTGACCAGATCGAAGCTATCGAAGCGGTTAAGGGCGACATGGAGTCTGCCCGGCCGATGGATCGCCTGGTTTGCGGCGACGTTGGTTATGGCAAGACAGAAGTCGCGATCCGGGCCGCGGTGAAAGCAGCCTCGGACGGCAAGCAGGTGATGATCCTCGCTCCGACCACGATCCTCGCCCAGCAACACCTCGGGACGTTCAGGGAACGACTGGCGGACCTGCCGTTCAAGGTTGACGGGGTCAGCCGGCTCCGCAAACCGGCCGAGGTGAAGCAGATCGTCAAGGATTGGTCAGAGGGCAACGTCGATGTCCTGATCGGCACCCACCGTTTGCTTTCACGGGATGTACGAGCCAAAGACCTCGGGCTGATCGTGGTTGACGAAGAGCAGCGCTTCGGCGTCAAACAGAAAGAGTTGCTGCGCCAGCTCAAACTGAAAGTGGATGTGCTTTCACTTTCAGCGACGCCGATTCCCCGCACCTTGCAGATGTCGATGGCGGGCTTGCGTGACATTTCCGTGATCGAAACCCCGCCTGAGGGGCGCCGCCCGGTCCGCACTTACGTCGGGCCGTGGGATGAAACCCTGGTCGAGCGGGCGATCAAACGCGAAGTTGACCGCAAGGGCCAGGTCTTTTTCCTGCACAACCGCGTCGAGTCGCTTGATGAAGCGGCCGAAAGGCTGCGGGCCCTGGTGCCGGGCCTCAGGGTTCAGGTTGCCCACGGCCAGATGGAAGAGAACGAACTGGAACAGGCGATGCTCACCTTCATGCGTGGCGAAGCCGACTGTCTGGTGGCGACCACGATCATCGAGTCGGGCATTGACATCCCCGCGGCCAACACGCTGATCGTCGAACGCGCCGATCACCTGGGGCTTGCCCAGGCGTACCAGATCCGAGGTCGCGTCGGACGATCACGCGAGCGTGCTTTCGCCTATCTGCTCTACCCGTCGGAGGAGTCCCTCACCGCCGATGCCTCGACCCGTCTGGCTACCCTCGCCGACCACACCGAACTTGGTTCCGGATTCAAGATCGCGATGCGAGACCTCGATATTCGTGGGGCCGGCAATCTGCTCGGCGACGAGCAGAGCGGACATGTGGCAGCCGTCGGATTCGAGCTGTACTGCCAGTTGATCGATGATGCAGTGGCCGAACTTTCAGATCGCGACGAGGCCGAAGAGGCCCGCGAGCCGGTCCGCCTCGACGTCGGGGTCGATGCTTACCTGCCGGCAGCGTACGTGCCGTTCGAAGCGGCCAAGATCGACGTGCATCGTCGGATCGCGGCGGCCAGGCGGCCCGGTGAACTGCGGGCCATAACCGACGAACTGGTTGACCGGTTCGGACCGATGCCCGTCGAGGTCGAGAACCTGATGAACCTTCAGCGAGCGCGGATCAACCTCGGCGAAGCCGGTGCCGAAGCCGTTCAGTTCCGGGGTGGCAAGTTGACAGTCACCGGGATCGAACTGGACTCCGAAGCAGCAGAAAAGGTGAGGAAGACGGTGGATGGAGCGATCTACGACTGGCGTGCCAAGGACATGGCGATGCGAGTCGATTCCGACCCGGAAGTGAGACTCAGGTCGATCACCGCGCTTGCCGATGCCCTCGCCCTGAACAGTTGAACCGGTGAGCTGAGGTTCTCTTGAGGTTCAGGTAGATATGCTCTCCAATTCGTAAGCGGAGGACGTAACTGACTTTTTCAGGAGGCTTTACTGCATGAACGGCGCACGCAAATTCGGGCTGGTTCTTTTCGGAGCGATTCTCGTGATCGTTTTCGCTGGAATTGCAATCGCCAATGGGGGAGTGTCACAGCCCTCAGTTCCTTCCGGAGATATCGCTCAAGTTGAGGAAGTGCCGGACGGACTGGGCGACATCAGCCAGGACGACTTTGACCGGACCTTCACCCAGACCTGGAAGCGCGGTGGCCTCGAGGCCGCCCCGAAGCCCGGCGACGCGCAGTACGAGCAGGTTCGTACAGCTTCGATCAACGACCTTCTTGACCAGGCCTGGCTGACCGGTGAGGCCGCCGAAATTGGCGTTTCGGCCACTGACCGCGAGGTCGATGACGAGTTCGCAACGATCCGCAAGGACCAGTTCCAGAACGACGCCGCCTACGAGAAGTTCCTCAAGGACAGCGGATTCACCGAGGACGAAGTCATGTCCCGTGTCAAGCTTCAGGTCCTCAGCCGCAAGATCGAGGATTCGATCACTTCGGGTGTCACTTCGGTTCCGGAAGAGGACGCTCAGCAGTACTACGACGACAACAAGGCAAGCTTCGAGACCCCCGAGTCCCGTGACATCCGCCTGATCGTCACCCCGAACAAGGCTACGGCCGACAAGGTAGCCACCGCGCTTGAGGCTGACGATTCGAACAGCAACTTCGCCAAGCTGGCCAAACAGAACTCGACCCACTCCAGCAAGGACCAGGGCGGCAAGACGGTTGCAACCGAAAACATCTTCCCCGACCCGGCCGGTTCCGAGATCATGGATGCTGAAACCGACGTGGTTGGCGGACCGGTCAAGGGTGGCGACGACTTTTACGTCTACAAGGTGACCGAAGTCACCCCGAAAGAAACCCAGCCGTTCGAGGAAGCCAGGCAGCAGATCGAGTCGCAGTTGCTGCCGACCGTCCAGCAGGAAGCAATGAGCTCTTTCGTGGCGGAGTACAACTCCAAGTGGACCGCCCGCACTTTCTGTGCCGAAGATTTCCTGGTTACCCGTTGTCACAACTTCGAAGGAACCGGTCGTCTCCAGCAGACCGATCCGACCACCGGTTCGGTCGTGGACATTGCCGACGAAGCGTGTTACGGCGAGGATGCCGCGGACAAGGTCGGCGATGCCGACGCGCCGATCGCCTGCCCGTCACTGGTTCAGGGCCGCAAGGTTCCGCCAGCCGGTTCAGTCCTCGATATCGGTGTTGATCCCTCGGCTGTACTTTCGGCACTGCCGGCCCAGCGTCCGG
>JBAUOE010000004.1:0-6649 GCA_049579585.1 Solirubrobacterales bacterium
TGGACCGGGTCGGTTTCACCGCGCTACCCGCGGCAAAGTCGACCCGGACCCGTAGGCCCCATGCCGCGGTAGCCCTGGGTCGGTTTCTCCGCTCTTTCAACGGCAAAGTCGACCCGAACCTCTCCGCTACCCAGGGTCCGGGTGGTCCGGGTCGGTTTCACCGTCTTGGCCGCGGCAAAGTCGACCCGGAGGGCACGAGGACGGGCCGATTTAAAAAGCTTCGATGTCGCTCTCGAGCAGATTCCGGGCGGCGACCAGCGCGAGTTCCTCGTCCCCGGCGGCGATCGCTTCTCCGAGGGCCCGGATCCCGTCGGCATTGTCCGGCCGGATCCTTTCGGCGACATCCCCGTAGGCCAGCATCGCCTGCATCAGCGAGTTGAGGGCCAGGCGATAGGCGATGTTGCCCGACCCGCCGACGATCGCGTACCAGAAGGCAGCGAAAGCGACGTCAAGTTCCTCCACCGAAGCCGGGTCGTCGCTCTCCACCAGGCCGGCAGCGGCCATCGCGAGTTCGCGGATCGCCAGCCTTTCCTCCTCCGGCGCCCGGATCGCGCAATGCCGGGCCGCATCAACCCCGATCGACGCCCGCATCTCGATCACCGAACGGGCGATCTCCGGCGGCGGATCGAAGGTCTCACCGAGCAGATCAAGCAGCACCTGCAGCCCGCCGGTATCCCGCCAGTCAAGAACCCGGGTCGCCCCGCCATGCGTGATCCGGATCAACCCCGCCTGTTCAAGACGTTTCAGAGCTTCCCGAACCGCATGCCGGTTGACACTGAACTCCTCGGCCAGCGACCGCTCCGAAGGCAGCGCGCTGCCAGCCGCCAGCTTGCCTTCGAGAATGTCACGCCTCAAAGCGTGATGGACCCTCTGGGAAACGGATCCGGGGGGTTCTTCAGTGCTCACCCGGCGTTTCTACCACCGAACCACAGCTTTGTGGGCTCAGGCACCGTTCGCGGCGACACCATCAGCCAGCAGCTCGCGGATCTCCCCTTCACTCAAACCAGCATCTTCGAGGTACTCATGGGTGTGCTGACCGAGCTTCGGCGATGGTGTCCGGATTTGAGCCGGATGCTCCCTGAGCTTGACCGGACTGCCGATCTGCTTGAAAGTTCCAGCGGTTTCATGATCAAGATCAACGATCATTTCGCGATGATTGAGCTGAGGGTCGGCGGTAGCCTCGGAAAAAGTGTTTACCGGCCCGACGCAAACATCATGTCCGGCAAACATCCCCAGCCATTCGTCCCTCGGCTTCTCGAGGAAAATCTCCCGCCACATCGGAATCTGGTCGGTTTTGAACTGGGTGTCCATCAGTTCCGGCCGGCCGATCACTTCACAGACCTCGGCGAAGAACTGGTCCTCGACCGCGGCCACGGTGATGAACTTGCCATCCGAGCATTCGTACACCTGGTAGCAGGGACTGTCACCGTTCAGCATCATCTTGCCCGCCTCCGGATCTTCACCGGTGGCGAAATGATCACCCATCCAGATCGAGGTCCAGGCGAACGCACCGTCGGTCATCGAAATGTCGATGTAGTCACCTTCGCCGGTAGTCGCAGCACGGTAAAGCGCCGCGAGTATTCCGGCCACCGAAAAGAAAGCACCGCCACCGAGATCCGCGATCTGCACACCGGGCAGGGTCGGCACGCCGTCTGCTGGTCCGGTGATTGAAGTGATGCCGGCTCTCGCGGCGTAATTCAGGTCGTGTCCCGGATCGCGAGACTGTGGCCCGTCCTGGCCAAAACCGGTCAGGGAGCAATAGACGATCTTCGGGTTGATCTCCTTGATCGTTTCGTAACCCACCCCGAGCCGGTCGACCACCCCTGGGCGGAAACTTTCGAAGACGATGTCGGCCTTCGAAGCCATCTTCTTCAGGGCTTCTGTGCCACGAGGATCCTTCAGGTTCAGCGCAACGGAATGCTTGTTGCGGTCGTTGGTCCAGTTGTGGGCGGACTCGCTGCCGATCTTCGGATCGTCCCAGCGCATGTAGTCACCCTGTCCGGGCTGCTCGACCTTGATCACTTCCGCGCCAAGGTCAGCCAGGATCGCGGTCGCGAACCCCCCGGGCAAAAGACGGGTCAGGTCGAGGACACGAACTCCGCTCAGTGGACCGGTCGGCTGGTCGTCGGCGAGATGGTGCATCACGGCTGCATCGCCCCGCCGTCAATGTTGAGTCCCTGGCCAGTGATCGGCGCACCAGCATCGGATGCGAGATATGCCGCGAGCGCGCCCACCTCCTCGGTCGTGACCATACGTCCGAGTGGCTGGATCCGGAGAAATTTCTTGATCACTTCGTCGGTAGTCAGGCCGCGTGCGTCAGCGGCCAGTTTCGCTTCCGACCTGACCATCTCGGTGTCAACGAAACCGGGAAGGATCGCATTGGCAGTGATGCCCTTGCCGATCAACTCGGCCGAAAGCACCCGGACCAGTCCGAGCAGCGCGTGCTTGGAAGATGTGTAGGCAGCGGTGTGGGAGACACCCATACGCGAGTAAAGCGAACCGATCGCGATGAACCGTCCCCATCCGGCTTCTTTCATCTCCGGGATTGCCTGACCGGCGATCTGCATTGCCGAAGTCACGTTCACCTGGAAGGCCCGGTTCCACCCCTCGAGGCTCATCCGGTCAACCGTTTCGTTCTCGGTGATGCCGGCGCAATGAACGACGATCAGCGGTGACGAACCGACCGCTTCGTTCGCTCGCCCGACCAGGCTCGCGCAGTCTTCAGCGTCGCTCAGATCAGCCGAAATCGCGGCGACCGCGGTGGCCCCTGCTTCGGAGCAGGCGGCTGCGGTTTCTTCCAGCCCGGAAGCGCTTCTTGCGGAAAGCACGACGGTGTGGCCCTGCTCGGCCAATGCGACCGCGATACCGCGACCGATGCCGCGGCTCGCCCCGGTCACCAGAACGGTGCGGGATTCAGTGGTTTCAATCAACGTGGTTTACCTCCACTTTCGATCTGCGCAGATACGCCTTCGACCCCGGGATTTTCCAGAAGGTCCATGAATTTGACCTCAAACCTCTGTTCAAGCACCGGCAGGGTGAGTGCGGCATCGGCATGGACAATTCCCTGCATGCCGAGCCGTCCGGCCCCGCTCACGTTCTGGGCGAGATCATCGATCATCACGCAGTCTTCCGGCTCGATCCCGGCGGCTTCAGCCCCCATCTCATAGATCCTGCGTGAAGGTTTGCGCACCCCGACATGGCCGGAAAGGATCACGTGATCGAGCAGTTCTTCGAGGTCATAGCCTTCGTAGGCCTCGTAGCCAAGTGAGTTCGACACCAGCACCGTCGGGATGCCGCTCTCCCCCGCCCGCTTGACCGCACCGATCATCGGCATGTCCGGATGGAGGTTCGCGGTCATTGCCGCAACCAGGCCGGTTGCTTCGGCCTCGACCCCGTTCGCCCGCAGCTGGCCAGCGAATACTTCTTCGAAAGCCTCGATTGACTGTTTGCCGGTTTCGTGGGCGACCAAAGCATTCTGGGCGACCTTGTCCTCGCGGAACAGCTTCTCGATCAGGTTTGGGTCGGGGCCGGCCCCTCCCGCATAAGCGCGGAAGGAATCGAAAACGCTGGTGGTCAGAACCCCTCCGAAATCGACGAGCAACGCCTGGGCCGGCCGGACTTCAGGCATCAGGATTCCGGGGTCTCGAGCGCTTCGATCAGCGGAGCGTATTTCTCCATCGCGGCCACCTTGCGGGTCGGTACGTGATCGGTGGGAACTTCGACCGGTTCGTACTCGCGCAGGATCCGCCGGGCAACCGAAGCTTTGTGGACCTCGTCCGGTCCGTCGTAAAGCCGGGCGGCGCGGGACCACCTGTACATGTGCTCAAGCGGCATGTCGGTGCTGAAGCCCATGGCACCATGAATCTGGATTGCCTGGTCGAGCACTTCGTGCATTACTTTCGCGCCGTGATATTTGATCATCGCGATTTCCTGGCGGGCGCCGGAAGCACCGACCTGGTCGATCTTCCAGGCGGCCTGCAGGGTCAGCAGGCGAGCGGCAGCGATCGCTGCGGCCGAGCTTGCGATCCAGTCCTGAACCATTCCTTTGTCGGAAAGAAGGCCTCCGTGGACGTCAACTGAAACGGCCCTCTCGCAAAGGGCGTCGAGTGCCCGTTTCGAAACTCCCATCCAGCGCATGCAGTGATGGATTCGTCCCGGGCCCAGCCTCTTCTGGGCAAGGACGAAAGCTTCCCCGCGTCCGCCCAGCAGATTTTCTGCCGGGACCCTGACGTTGGTATAGGTAACTTCGCTGTGTGTGTGAAGCAGACCGGTCGACTCGGGGTCGTACATCAAACCGAGGTCGCGGTTTACCAGCCCTTCGGAGTCGGACGGAACGATCAGCATCGAATGACGTTTGTGCTTGGCGGTTCCTTCGTCCGGTTCGGTCCGGCAGAGCACGATGTGGAAATCTGAACGATCGGCGTTACCAACGCAGAACTTGACGCCGTCGACTACCCATTCATCGCCTTCCAGGCGAGCTGAACACTGAAGCTTGGTCGGGTCCGATCCGCGACCGGCTTCGGTCATCGAAAAGGCGGACCAGAGTTCACCGGCAAGCAGCGGCTTGCCCCATTTCTCGATCTGCTCTTCGTTGCCGGCCACCGCAATCAGTTCGGAGTTGCCGGTGTCGGGGGCGTGTACCCCGAATACTGCCGGTGCCAGTTCCGAAGCGCCGAGGATCTCGTGCATCAGGCCGAGCTTCACCTGGCCATAGCCAGCTCCGCCCTGTTCGGGGCTGAGGTGAACGCCCCAGAGACCACGTTCTTTGACTTCTTCCTGCAGCGGCTTGATCAGCTCGCGGAACTGCAGATAGTCGATGTCGAGAGTTTCCAGCGGGTAAACCTCCTCCCGCACGAACTCGCGCATCCAGGCGAGTTTTTCTTCAAATTCAGGTTCTGTTTGGAAGTCCCAGCTCATGGTTCAAAGGTATGCGATCAATTGAGCAGCAACCCCGGGTTCACAAACCGGCGCTTAGGGAGTTCTCCAATCCATAACTGCGGGAGGGTGGCGACCCGACCCAGTTCGGAGGCATGATGGACCAATGAGTTCGACCACCGTTTCCGATTCGCTCCAGAGCTGGCTGAAAGACAAACTGCCCGATCGCGGACCGTTCGAAGTTTCGCCGCTTCATGGCGGAAATTCCAACGAAACGCTGATGCTGAGTGACAGCGAGGGCAGCTTTGTCCTGCGCCGCCCACCAGCTGACGCGATTGATGCGAGCGCCCACAGCATGGAGCGTGAGTACCGCATCCTGAAGGCACTGGAGCACGCCGACGTGCCGACACCGAAACCGGTCGGGGTCAGTGAGGATTCCTCGGTGGATGGCTCACCGTTCTTCGTGATGGAAGCGGTAGAAGGCCACCCCCTCACCGACGAAATTCCCGCCGGCGTCGATCCGGCGAAGGCCGCGGCCGGAGTTGGACCCGCGTTGATGGAAGGGCTCGCGAAGCTCCACAACGTCGACTGGAAAAGCTGCGGCCTTGAAGGTTTCGGCCGACCGGACGGCTTCCTGGAACGCCAGGTTCCACGCTGGTCGAAGCAGTACAACCGGATCAAAATACGCGACCTCCCACGCTTCGACCAAGTCGGCGAATGGCTTGAGGAGAACCGTCCCCCAGCTCAGGAACCGGCGATCATGCACGGCGACTTTCACCTCGACAACACCCTGATCGTTTTCGAACCGCAGGTCCATGTTTCGGCAATCATCGACTGGGAAATGTCAACGATCGGCGACCCGCTTTTCGATGTCGGCATCAGCCTCGCGTTTTGGGGTGCCGAGCGAAACGACCCGATTGCAATGCCCAAGGTTGAAGGCATTTCGCGCCTGCCGGGCAACCCCGGACGTTACGAACTCGCCGACCATTACGCGAAACATTCCGGCCGATCCGTCGAGCACATCGACTGGTACATGGCGATCGGTTTCTGGAAACTCGCCGCGATCATTGAAGGTGCCTACGCCCAGCATGTAGCTGGCCTGCTCGACACGCCGTACGCCGCCCGGCTCGAGCATGACGTGCCGGCCCTGCTCGAAGAAGCCGCCGGTTTCGCCGGTCTTGACTGACCCCTCAATCACGACAGGAGCACCATGATCCGCACCGAGATCAAGAACGGAAATATTTTCTGGATCACGATTGACGATCCCGCGTCGAGAAACGCGATGGATCCCGAAACCATGGAAGGGCTGACCAACGCCTGGAAGCATTTCGGGACAACCCCCGAACTAAGGGTGGCTGTGGTGACCGGGGCCGGCCAGAAGTCCTTCTGTGCCGGGGCGAACCTGAAGAAGCTGGTTCCGTTGATCCAGTCCGGGGAGATGAACGCCCGGGATAACCAGGAGGCGTACATGAAAGGTGAGATCGAGCCGGTTGACAAACCGGTTATCGCCGCGATCAACGGTGACTGTATGGGTGGCGGATTTGAGCTGATGCTCGCCACCGACATCAGGATCGCCGCCGATCACGCCCGTTTCGGTTTGCCCGAAGTGACGCTCGGTCTGTTCCCTGCCGGTGGAGGAACCGCTCGCTTGCCAAGACAGATCAGCCGGGCGAACGCGATGGAGATCATGATGGGCGGGGAGTTCTTCGGTCCGGAGAAGGCTGAACGGATCGGCCTGATCAACAAGGTTGTCCCCTACGCCGATCTTGAAGAA
>JBAUOE010000005.1:0-6747 GCA_049579585.1 Solirubrobacterales bacterium
ACGAACTCGGTGATGCGTTTCTTGACGTCATCGAGTCCGGCGTGGTCGGCATCCAGCACTTCACGGGTGTGGGCCGGATCGAGCCGGCCTTCGGAGCGTTCCGACCAGGGCAGGCTGACCATCCAGTCGAGGTAGCTGCGGATCATCGAGCTCTCACCCGACTGCTCCCCCTGTCGTTCGAGGCGGCGCAGTTCCTTTTCGGCCTGTTCCTGTGCTTCCTCGGGCATGCCGGCTTCCGCGATCTTCGTTTCGTACTCCTCGATCACGCTGGCGTCGTCTTCGTCCAGTTCCTTGCGGATCGACTTCATCTGCTCACGCAGGAAGTAGTCACGCTGCTGTTTCTGGGCGCCGGATTCGACGTCTTCACGGATCCGGCTGCGAACCTGAAGTTCGGCCAGGCGTTCACGCTGGAATTCGACCGCCAGTTCGAGGCGGGCGGTGACGTTGAGCATGTCGAGAAGGCGGACCTTCTGTTCGACGGTGAGGTCGGGGCTGAGTCCGGCGGTGTCGGCCAGGGCACCGGGTTCTTCGACCGAACGCAGGAAAGCCGCGATCCGGCTGTCGGCACCACGGAGTTCGAGGATCTCTTCGACGATCGCGCGGTACTCACGGGCGAGTTCCTTGGTGTGTTCATCGTCGGGCTGTCCGTCGTGGATTTCCTGAACGTCGATGCGGAGTGCGTCCGGGTCGTTCTCGTCGGGATGTGCGACTCCGGCCAGGCCTCGATGGAGGCCGACCACGGTGGCGACCGGTTCGCCGCGGGGCGAAAGGCCACGTTCGATCACTTCGGCGACAACCCCGACCCGCTCGAACTCGCCGTCACGGCGGGAGAGCAGGAAGACCTGGTCGTCTTCACCAACATCGATCGCGAGATTGGCGCTGACCGAAGGGAAAACTATGGATTCATCAAGGGGTACGAGAAGGAGTGACATCAGCTAAGTCCAGTTTCTGTAGTTAGTTCATTAAAGTTAGCGAACTCACTACGTCGGCGGACCTTTTTGGCTCCAGAACACCAAGAACAGTGCATCGCTCCTCCTTGACCACTCTGAGAGCAGACAAGGAGGAGCATCAATTCTGTGGGGCCGCCACAACGAGTGATGCTCCTCCTTGACACGCCCATGCGCAGCGAACAAGGAGCATCACCGCCTCGGTTACTCCAAATGGAGCGAGTCGATCCGGCCTTTCACCATGCGATAACCGTCCGGACGTGACGCAAACCGTCCCCGAAGCCAGGCGTGCCGCCGTCAGCGTTCATCGAATCGCCCCGGCCGACAGGGAAGTCCCGATGATTTCGTCGATCGGTCCCGGTTTCGCGAAGTGGTATCCCTGCAGATATGTGACCCCCAGCTTCCGGAGTATCTCCGCGCTCTCCGCGTCCTCAACCCCCTCGGCCACCGTGTCCAGCCCGAATCCCTCCGCCAGCGACACAACCGCCCTGACCACATGCTGGCTGGCCCGGCTCGACCGAAGATCGCGGACGAATTCGACATCGATCTTCAACCGGTTCACCGGCAGCTTTTTGAGGTAAGTGAAACCGCCAAATCCGGTCCCGAAATCATCCAGCCCCAGCTTCGGCCCGAGCGCACACAGGTCCTCAGCGAAACGCTGCGCGGACTCCATGTTCCTCATCAGGACGGTCTCGGTGATCTCGACCGTCAGATCTTCAGGTTTCGCGCCGGCCTTGCGCAACTCTTCGGCGATTGCTTTCACCACATGACGCCGCCCGATCGTCGCGGTTGAGAGGTTGATGCTGACCTGATGCCCTGAAGCGATGAGTCGGGCCGCTTCCCGCAGGGCCAGCAGGTCGACCTCTTCAATCAACCCGTAATTCTCGGCAGCCGGCAGGAACCGACCCGGAGCGATGATCTCACCATTGCGACCGACCATCCGGCAGAGCAACTCGTACGAAACCTGATCGCCCTCGAGACTGATTATCGGCTGTACATAGAAAACGATCCGGTTTTCGTCGAGGGCGTCCCGGATCCGGCCGACCCAGATCAGCGGGTCGATCTCGCGTTGATCCTCGGCATCTTCCGGGCTTATTCCGGAGACATCCCGACTCACGACCACCACCCCGATGACCTCGTTGTCGTCATCACGCATCAGGGAAGCAGTCTGCGAAACCGCGATCGATCGACCGTCCCTGTGCCTGCGGCTGGTGGTGTACTGACGCACCCCGTGCCCGCCGAGCAGCCGTTTGACAATCCCGCCCGGTTCATCCTTGAGGTCATCGGGAACGATCAAATCGCTCATGGAACGACCCACCGCCTCAGCAGCAGTGAAGCCATAGATCTGTTCGCAGGCTGGATTCCAGTAGGTCACCACCCCGTCAGTGGTATTCGTGAAGATCGCGTCTTCAACCCCTTCGACCATCCGTGAAAGCAGCCGGTAATGGTACTCGTTGGTAACCCGTTCGGTGACGTCATGGGCGATGAAGTGAATCGACCCCTCACGCAACTCCGAATGCCATGAAAGCCAGCGCCAGCCCTCGCCACGCACCATGTAACGGTTCTCGAAACCGACAGTGACGCCCTCGCGCTCGAACAGCTTGCTCACCTCGTCGACCGTGCGTTCCCGGTCGGCCGGATGGACAAACTCGAGAAACGGCTTGGACATGAGTGTCTCGAGGCTGAATCCGAACGTTCGTTCCCACGCCGGATTCAGGGCTGTGAAGTACCCGTCCGAATTGGCACTTCCAAAGAAATCCCGCGACATTTCAAAGGTCACGTCGCGAGACCTCTGAAGAGCACGGCTGCGGTCCGGTTTCCCCGTGGTCAATGCTTCTCCTCTCTGAGTCGCGATTCCTAACCTGATTGCAGCGTAGACCACCTTTGCGGCTTTTGCCGGTTTTGGCCCGGTCGCCACCCGGCGACCCGCTTCAGCCCACCCGGACCGGCATCGAATCGATGCCGTAAATCCCGCTGACCGTCTGAACCTCGGGCTTTGCTGCCAGTTCGATCGTTTCGAACCTCTCGGCGAAAAACCGGAGGCCCTCCTCCAGTTCCGCTTTGGCCAGATTGGCCCCCACGCAATAATGGAAACCGGCGCCGAAAGTGAGCGGACGGGACTTGCCGCGATCGAGCGTGATGTCGAAATCGAGAGGTTCCGCGAAAGCATCGGGATCCCGGTTAGCCGTGAAAGAACAGACCATGATCACGGTGCCTTCAGGAAAAGTGACCCCGCGATATTCGACTTCCTCCAGCAACTGGCGGGCAGTGAAAGGCGTGATCGGTTCAAAGCGCAGCGCTTCCATGGCGGCCCGCGGAGCCATCGTCTCCGGATCGGCCCGCAGCGCCGCCCACTGATCGGGACGCTCAGCGAGCAGGTAGATCGCCTGGGCCAGCTGGCTCTGAGTGGTGTCTACCCCGCCAACCAGGATGTTCAGCACGAGATTCTCGAGTTCGACGTTCGAGAGTTTCTCCCCCTCCTCCTCGGTCGCGATCAAGGACGAGATCAGATCGTTCGCCGGCGATTCCCGCCGGGCCTCGATCAGCGGACGAACCCAGGCGTAGAACCCCGCCACCTTCTCCTGCATCGTTTCGACGATGTCCGGATCGCTGAGCGCGATCGGATCGAACTGACGCTGGATCCAGGTCGACCAGTCGTGAAGCTTCGGTGCGTCCTGCGGTGGTGCCCCCATCACCCGCGAAATGGCCAGCGATGGATATGGGCGGGCGAAAGCTTCGATGAAGTCGAATTCATCCGTTCCTTCAACGTCAGACCAGAGCGCTTCGAGGATCTCGCGCATCGCCGGGCGATAGCTGTTGGCCTCCCGGGGAGTCAACGACGGATTCACCAGGCCACGAAGACGACGATGGGCGTCGCCATTGACGTTGATGATGTTGTTGACGATCTGTTCGTAAAGCGGTCCATCTTCAATGCCGAAGATCTCGGCGATCAGCAGTCCCGGGAAAACCGCCGACCTGCTCCGCAGGAAAAACTCACCGCCCTCGCGATCAAGGACCACGGTGGCAAGCGGTGCCCGGGCCATCCATTCGCCGGAATCGAGAATCGAGCGCATACGGGCATGCCACAACTCACCCCTGAGTCCGGGATCGGACAGATCAAGCTTGGGGAGGGTCAGGTCATCTACGACTGGCATGCGGCAAGCCTAGACCCGTCCCGGGACATTGAAACGCGCATCGAAACCGAACGGCCTCGACGCCGCGCCCTAGGAATCGTTGAATTTGTAGCCGATGCCGCGGACCGTCAACACCAGTTCGGGGCGCTGGGGGTCGGCTTCGACCTTCTGCCGCAGGTTCGAGATGTGGACATCGCAGGCACGCTCGTCCCCGTCAAACTCGGTCTGCCACAGCTCTTCCATTATCTGCGAACGCTTGAAGACCTCTCCCGGCCGTGCCGCCAGCAGCCGCAGCAACTGGAACTCGGAACGGGTAAGGCTGATCGTTTTGCCATCGACCGTCACCACATGGCGGGCCAGGTCGATCGTCACCGAACCAGCAACGATTCGGGAAGCCTCGGGAACCGGCGAGCGGTCAAGTTCGCGGCGGCGCAACTGGGCGCGGACCCGGCCAAGCAGTTCGCGAACGGAAAAGGGCTTGGTCACATAATCATCGGCACCGACTTCGAGCCCGACAACCTTGTCGACCTCGGCATCCTTTGCGGTGAGGATGATTATCGGCACCGCCGAACGCGAACGCACCTCACGGCAAATGTCAAGGCCGCTACGGCCCGGCATCATGATGTCGAGGATGAGCAGGTCGAACTCGAAATCGCCGACGAGCTTTCCTTCGGCGTCGGTGCCATCCTCGGCCGCGGTGACGATGAAACCCTCCTGCGCCAGGGCATAACCAACCGAATCACGGACAGACGGTTCGTCGTCGGCAATCAGGATTCGTCCCGCGTTGCTGTTGTTCGGGATGTTCATGCGATCGGGGTCTCGGTCTGGTCAATCAAGGGAAGTCGGACCCAGAATGTACTGCCCTCGCCCTCGACTGAATTGGCGCCCATCTCGCCGCCCATCACGTCAGCCATCCTGCGGGCGATGGCAAGGCCAAGCCCGAAGCCTTCCTGACGACGTGATTCCGAACGCCTGTAGAAGCGCTCAAAAACACGATCAACTTCCGCTTGTGGGATACCCGTTCCAGTGTCAATAACCTCGAGAAGCATTTCCGCATCACCGATGCGACGTCCGCGAACCGTAACGGTGCCGGGAGGCGGCGTGTTTTTCAAGGCGTTGGTCACAAGCCCGATCAGTACCTGTCGGAGCAGGGTTGGATCGCCTTTGGCAGCCAGATCCCGCTCCACATCAAGAATCACTTCGAGCCCCACCGGGATCTCCACGGCCGCTTCGACGTCACGGGCCGCCGCGGTCACATCAACGACCTCGACTTCGCCCGCCCCCAGGGCTTCTACCCGGGCCAGAGTCAGCAGCGACTGGGTGAGGCGACTCATGCGCTCGGCATCGGCCGACAGGCGGTTCAGGAAATGGTCACGGGCCGGCGGGTCATCTTTCGCTCCCGACTGAAGCACTTCGATCGCCCCGGAAATACCGGCCAGCGGATTGCGGAGTTCATGGGCCGCGTTGCTCACGAAATCACGCTCGGCGAACTCCTTGCGGGTTTCGTTGGTCCGGTCACGCACCACAACCAGAACCGCTTTTTCGTCCGGCAGTGCCCGGGCCTGAATCGCGTAAGCCCGGTCACCGATCCGCAGCGAAGGATGGGCGGCGAACCCTTCCACTGCCGCCCGCTTGATCTGCGGCAACATCGCTTCCGGCGGAAGACCACCTTCATCCAGCAGCGCGGTCGCCGCCGAATTGTAAAAACGGATCGGGCCATCGTCATCGACCACCATTACCGCGTCGTTCAAACCATCGAAGATCGCGGTCAATTTGTCGCGGTCGGCGGTCAACACGCCAAAGTTCTCTTTCAGGGCCTGCCGCATCGAGTCGAGCGACCGGGCCAGGTCACCGATCTCGTCCGCTCCACCGGTTGGCAAGGTCACATCGAAATTGCCGGAGGCCAGATCGTCGGCCTTCGCCGCCAGTCGCTTCAGGCGGACGGTGATCAAAGATGCGATCGCCACTCCGAGCAGACTGGTGATCAGGATCGAGATCAGGGCGCCACGCAAGCTGTCGGAGCGCAGGGTGTCAAGCGCACTCCGGAGAACCACCGGACGGGAATACCTGCCGACCACGGACCCGACCATCAGGCCTTCCTCACCGAAAACCGGCACGCCGACCAGGGTGACTTTGCCCCCGCCGATCTCTTTGGTTGCCCTCATGCCACCGAGGGCATCGTCCAGCACCTCTTTGTAATTCTCATTCTGCTCAAACGAATCCGTTGATCCGGCCGGGGCCACGATCTCGCGGGCCGAGTCGAAAAACCAGGCTGAATAGCCCTCGCCGTTAGCGGCCGTGATCTCGGTTTCGATATCCGAACCTTCCGTGCCGATACGGTCAGCCAGGCGGAAGGTACGTCCCACTGCCAGTTCGGTCGACCGTTCCGACAGCACGTCCTGGCTCGAATCGGTGACGAAGGCGAACATGATCGCGGCCGCAATCACACCGACCAGCGCAAACCCGGCCGACAGCCAGACCCTCATTCCGATGTGGCGTCGCCTTCGACGTGGGGGGCGTTTCTTCATGCCCGAAGCACACTAAAGCAGAACGCTGAAAGCGATCAAGCACCCAAAACTCGGTGAATCAAGCAGAATCGCAGCATGAAGACTCTGGTTTTCATACCGGCGTGGAACGAGGAGGACTCGATCGAGGCCGTCATCAAC
>JBAUOE010000006.1:0-4477 GCA_049579585.1 Solirubrobacterales bacterium
CACCGGACGCCGGCGAGAAAGTCGATCCGGATAGCACCGTGGAAGTGACTGTTTCGTCCGGGCCTGCGGAAACCACGGTCAGTGTTCCGAACGTGGTTGGCCTGACCGAAGCCGAAGCAAAATCGGACCTGAACGCTGCCGGTCTCGTCGCCTCGGTCCAGGACCAGTCGACCAGTATCCAGCCGCAGGACGGGCGGGTAATCGATCAGAATCCAGGCGCGGGCGGGGACGTCAACGAAGGCACCAGGATCGTGATCATCGTCGGCAGCTATGACCCCAACGCAAGCGCTGACGACTCAACGCCTTCGGGTGGATTGGGCGTGGACTGATGAAGGTCGCGGTCCTGAGCGGCGGCAGGTCGAGCGAACATGAAGTGTCCCTCGTTTCAGGAGCGGCGGTGTCCGCCGGCTTGAAAGCGGCCGGACACGAAGTGGTCGAAATCCTGATCGGCAAGGACGGCAGCTGGACCAGTGAAGGTGAACCGGTAACGATCCGGCCCGGTGCCGGACTGCTCGGGGTCGATGCTGCCTTTCCGGTGCTCCACGGGCCGTTCGGTGAAGACGGGGTCACCCAGGGCGCCCTTGATACGGCCGGGGTCGCTTACGTCGGCTCTGACGTTCTGGGCTCGGCGGTATGCATGGACAAGCTCACCCTGAAACGTCTGTGTGGTTTCGCCGGAATGCCCCAGGTTGATTTTGTCCAGGCATTCACCGACGGGTGGCAGGAGCGGGCGGCAAAGCTCGAACGTCCGCTCTGGGTGAAGCCCTCCCGGCTGGGCTCGAGCGTCGGCATCGTCAAGGTTGATGGCGGCCCTGAAGAACTCGAAGCTGCGGTAGCTGAGGCAGCCACCCATGACCCGCGGGTAATCATCGAAGCGAACTCCGCCGGCCGTGAGATCGAATGTTCCGTCCTCGGCAACCAGAGCCCGGAGGCATCACTTCCCGGTGAGATCCTGGCTGACGCCGAGTGGTACGACTACGAAGCCAAATACACCGAGGGTCGCATGAACCTGTCGGTGCCGGCCGATATCGGCGATGAAAAGATCGCAGAGCTCCGAAAGCTGGCAACAGAAGTTTTCACGCTGGCAGGATGCTCGGGCTTGGCCCGGTGCGACTTTTTCGTCGAAGCGGACGGCACTGTCCTGCTGAACGAAATCAACACGATTCCGGGTTTCACCGAGACCTCCGTTTACGCGAAGCTGTGGGAGTCAACCGGGCTGGAATACCCGGACTTGTGCAGCAGGCTGGTCGAACTGGCCATCGAGCGGCAGGCCGAGGAAGCGCAACACTCGTTCTGACTTATTGCTGATGGTTCAGCCGAAGAGCTGGACTTCGGAGATCTCGACCCCGAATCCGGTGTCAACCTCAACCGGGTCGGTGATCCAGAGAAGGTAGTACTGGTATTCGGCTCCGGCAGTGACCAGGTCGGTTCTCTGCGTTTCGTTCACCTGGTTGATGACGCCCAGCCTCGTCCAGCCGTCAACGTCGGTCGGGATCGGATCGTTCGTGCCGTAGATCTCCACCGTCCATCCCGGTGTTGGCGTCGTGATTTGCATGCCGGTTGCCGCGACCGGGGATTCGGCGCCAACGTAAATGCCGACACCGGATTTGCCGCTGAGTGAATCCAGGTCGTAGGTTTCAGTTGTCCAAGTGGTTTCTTCATCGCCGTCGATTGCGAATCCGGTTTCCAGCGGATGTTCCTCGTCCCCTTCAGGGTCATAGTCGGTGGCGGAAACCAGGGGAATGGTGTTGGCCGATGGAGTGACCGGGGTTTCGGCATCGCGGCCACCGCCACCGCCGGGAGCGTCTCCACTGGCGATCACGATCACGATGCCGGTCGCCACGACGAGCGCCACGACAAGCAGCACCACGGCCGGCCAGATAGAACCCTGACGGGTGGCGAGGTGGCGTCTCGGTGGCGGAACCGCATCCAGGACCGAAGTAGCTTCTCCCTTGGTTCCGCCGGCACGAATAGCTTCGACTTCCAGCGCGGTCTGGAGGTCGATAGCCATGTCTTCGATCGTCGCGTAACGGTCGTCCGGGTCTTTCGCGGTCGCTTTCTCCACAACCAGTGCCGAAGCGGCCGAAATGTCGGGCCTCAGCAGCTGAACGTCCGGGATCGGCTCGTTGACGTGCTTCATCGCGACGCCGATCTGATTGTCAGCTTCGAAAGGCACGTCGCCGGTCAACATCTCGAAGAGCACGATGCCGAGCGAGTAGATGTCAGAGCGCGGATCGACATCTTTGCCCATCGCCTGTTCCGGGGCCACGTAATCGGTGGTTCCGATCACCTTTCCGGTCGCGGTGACTCCTTCGTCGTTGAGCTGCCGGGAGATCCCGAAATCGGTCAGTTTGGCGCGCCCGGTTGCATCGATGAGTACGTTTTGCGGCTTTACGTCGCGGTGGACCATGCCGGCTTCGTGGGCCACACCGAGTCCCTGGGCCACTTCCAGTGCGTATGCGAAAGCTTCGGTTGCGTCGAGCGAACCCACCCGGCTGATCCGCTGTTTCAGAGTTTCGCCCTGGACGTATTCAAGGACGATGTAGGGCCGGCCGTTGTCTTCGCCAGCGTCGATTACCGCGACCACATTCGGGTTCGACAGCTTGGCGACCGCCCGGGCCTCCTGATTGAAACGTTCGAGCTGATCCGGTTGCTCGGTCATTTCCCGATGCATCAATTTGACTGCGACGGGCCGGTCGAGAACTTCGTCCCGGGCCAGGTAGACAGTCGACATTCCGCCGCTGCCGAGTTTCGCTTCGAGCCGGTAACGGTCGGAAAGCACCGTACCGATCATCTGGGCACTGGAAGGGGGAGGAGAAGGGTTCATGGGCACTGCAGAATTCTCGACGCGGAGAAGGTGTCGAGGTCCACTATTTCACCGATCCAGATTGCGAAAAACCATGAGCGAGCGAGCCTACCTTGAGTCGGCTTCGATCGTAGTCAGGTAGCCGGTTTGGGGAAAAAACCATCAGTCTGAATCTACTCGCCCGGGTGGGCGTCAAACGGGCTCGGTCCCCACGGGCTGGACCAGCGGTGGTTTCAGCCGCGATTGACTCGCTGCGGACCGGCACTGACGGTGCCGATGCGGCGGGCACCGGGGTAATGGCCGGTGAGTACCGACAAAGCCTCGGTTTCGTCTGCTGCCGGCACAACGCAGCAGAAACCGCAGCCCATGTTGAAGACCTCATACATCTCGTCATCCGGCACCGAAGCCCGCTCCTGGATCAGGTTGAAGATCGGCTGTGGTTCAAGCGGATCGGTGATGTTGTAGCTGACATCAGCTTTCAGCCGAAGCAGGTTGTCGAGCCCGCCGGAAGTGATGTGGGCAAGTCCATGGACCGCGACCGATTCGGATTTGAGCAGGTCCATGATCGCCTTGACGTAAATCTCGGTCGGCTCGATCAGGATGTCGCCGATCGTCTGGCCGAGACGATCATCGTCAAAAGACAGGTCTTCAAGGGCTTTGCGGGCCAGCGTGTAGCCGTTCGAATGGATTCCCGAGGAAGGCAGTCCGATCACCACATCACCGGGGGAGACGGCCGAGCCGTCGATTATGGAATCGAGGCGGACCGTGCCGAAGCAGGCGCCGGCAATGTCGAATCCTTTGACCAGATCGCCCATCTGGGCGAGTTCCCCACCGGGAATCTCAATTCCGGCCAGTTCAGCGCCGCGGGCCAGCCCGATGCCGATCTGTTCGCACTGTTCCGGGTCTGCCTTCTCGACGGCGAGGTAATCGAGCATCGCCATCGGCTCGGCACCGACGCAGATGATGTCGTTGACGTTCATCGCGATGCAGTCAATGCCAACCGTGTCGTAGCGGCCAAGTTCTTCGGCAACCAGGAGTTTGGTGCCGACCCCGTCCGTGGAAAGGGCGATTCCGGTGACTTCATCCAGCTTCATCACGGCGGCGTAATGTCCGCTGAGATCAACCTGACGGGAGGGACGGCCGAGCTCGGCTTTGCCCAGTGCCCCGACCAGCAGACTCACAGCACGGTCGGCGTCGCTCTGACTGACACCGGCCTGGGCGTAGGCGTCCGGGGTCTGGCTGGTTTCATTCACTGGTTTCTCCGGGGGTTGGTTCATCTTCAGGGGATTCAACAGCAGTCGCGGCCTGGTTGCCTAGAACCGCGAGGATGGTCAACCCCAGGGCAATCCGGTAGACCGCATATGGCCGCAGGGCGCGGTCCCGTTCGACCAGGTTGATCAAGTTGTTCGAAGCCATGGTTGAAACGAAAGAAGTGACCACCCCGATGGCGAGCCAGCGGCGCTGATCGGGGGAAACACCACGTTTGACCAGCCTGGTTCCTTTGAGTGCGACGGCCCCGAGGATCACTGGCAGCGCGACCGTTCGGGAAAGCAGGTTGGCCTGATCGCGCGAGAATCGCCGCAACCGGGCAGCGGTCAGGGTTGCTCCGTTGCGTGAAACCCCCGGCATCAGGGCTGCTGCCTGGGCGACTCCCAGAGCCAGGCCGTCGGC
>JBAUOE010000007.1:0-2663 GCA_049579585.1 Solirubrobacterales bacterium
GGCTAGGATCGACCCAATGAAGATCTATACGAAGAAAGGCGACGACGGCACCACCGGCCTCTGGTATGGGGGACGGGTCGAGAAGTCCGGCAACCGGACCGACGCCTACGGCACGCTCGACGAAGCCTGTTCCGCACTCGGCCTCGCCCGCGCCCTCTGTAATGCCGACCAGGCAGAGCTCGCCGCCGACATCCTCGCCCTCCAGAACGAACTCTTCGTCGCCGGAGCGGAACTGGCCACAGCCCCCGAAGCAGCCGAACGGCTCGAAGACGGCATCAGCCGGATCAACGCGGAGATGGTCGATGCCCTCGACCCGGAGATCGATAAATACATGGACCGGGTTGAGCTTCCTCCCCAGTTCGTGATCCCCGGTGGCAACCAGCTTTCCGCCCAGCTCGATATCGCCCGAACGATCATTCGCCGGGCCGAACGGAAAACTGTCCTGATCCAGCTGGCGGGCGAACTCGCCTCAACCGAGATCCTCCGATTCCTGAACCGCTCCTCCGATCTCTGTTTCGCGATGGCACGCTTCGCCGACGTCGACGATCCGTTTCTATTCGAAGGCCGTCGGAAGTCCTCGTGACCAAAGCAACGGTCTCAACCGGTGATGGTTTCATCAGCGAAGTCGAGATCGACAGCGGCCACAGCGTCGTCTTCGATGCCTCGGCCAAAAGCGGCGGCAGCGGTGAAGAACTGACCTCGACCGAAGGCGTCAGTGCCTCACTTGCGTCCTGCACGTTGATGACCATGCAGATGTATGCGGCACGCAAAGAATGGGACCTGACAGGAACCAGAGTCGAAGTCGACACCACCTACGAAAACGCGAATCCTTCCAATTTCAAGGTGTCGATCGAGTTTCCCGAACACCTGGACCCCGACCAGCGAAAGAAGCTGCTGGTGATCGCCGGCAAGTGTCCGGTACATCGTCTGTTGACCGATCCAGTTCCGCTCGAGACCGTAGCCACTTGAATCTCGGCCTGGAAAACCGCGTCTGTGCGGTAACCGGTGCCAGCAGCGGCATCGGGTTCGAAGTGACCCGACAGCTCTGCTCCGAAGGAGCGAAGGTTCTGATGATCAGCCGTAACCCGGAGCAGCTGGCTGCGATGTCAGAGGTGGTCCGGGCCGAAGGCGGTGACGCCGGGGTGCTGGTAATCGACATCACCTCCGACCACGCCGGTGATCACGTGATAGCGGCCGCCAAACAGGAGTTCGGCAAGCTTGACGTACTGATCAACAATGCGGGCGCGGCAAAGTGGCATGACCTTGAGGACACCCCGGAACAGGATTTCCGCGACCAGTACGAACTCAGTGTGATGGCGCCGCTCAACCTGATGCGGGCCGCCATTCCCGGAATGCTCGAACGGGGCTGGGGCCGAATCGTGAACGTTTCGTCAACCGCCGGCAAACGGCCTTCATCCCAGATGCCGGATTACTCGGTCGGCAAAGCCGCGATGCTCTCCCTTTCCCGCCTCTTCGCCGACCGGTATGCCTCGAAAGGTGTGCTCGTGAACGCGGTATGTCCCGGCCCGACCGCATCCGAACTCTGGCTCGAGCCGGGCGGACTGCTGGACCAGTCAAAGGAAAGCGCCGGGCACGACACCAGGGAAGCGGCACGCGACGCGGTTGGCGACAAACGCCCGATCGGTCGGCTTGCCACACCGGAAGAGATCGCTTCCGCCATCACTTTCCTCAGTTCCGACCGGGCTTCATTCGTCGCCGGTGCCGCCTGGGGCGTCGATGGTGGCACCGTGCCGGTAATCATCTGACTCACACTTGGGGCCAGGCCACCGACCGACGGAACCAGCTCAGTCGAAACTGACCAGGGAATCGACTGGATAGCCGGCCAGTTTCTCGCGACCAGGCAGGAAACCGAGTTCGATTACGAACGCGCAACCGACAACCTCGCCCCCGAGGTGTTCGACCGCTTTGATCGTGGCCGCAGCCGTCCCACCAGTGGCAAGCAGATCGTCATGGATCAAGACCCGGCTTCCGGCAGCGAAAGCATCGGCGTGAACCTCAAGGGCATCGATCCCGTATTCGAGTTCGTACTCAACCGAGATCGTTTCGGCCGGCAACTGCCCGGGTTTCCTCGCCGGAACGAACCCCGCCCCCAGGGCCTGGGCGAGCGCGCCACCGAAAATGAAGCCACGAGCCTCAGCCGCAACCACCACATCGACACCGAGCGGCTCGGCAAACGCGCACATCTTCGAGGTCACCGACCGGCAGGCCTCGGGATCAAGCAGCAACGGCGTTATGTCTTTGAAAACTATCCCCGGTTCTGGGAAATCAGGAATGTCCCGGATCAGTCCCGACAGGTTCAAATCAATCGGCTCCCATGCCGCAAGGATAGCTGTCAGTCATTATCCAGATGTGACCTTCGACTCCCTCGACCTGACCGATGTCCTGCTGACCGCCGACGACGCGATCCAGCTCGATGCCCACGGCAACCGCGAAGCGGCAGTGCTGGTTCCGGTTACCGGCTGGCCACATGAACCACGCCTGATCTTCACCGAAAGAAATGCCGACCTGAAAAAACACGCTGGCGAGATTTCATTCCCCGGCGGCATGAGCGACCAGGGCGACGCGGACCTTGAGTTCACCGCACTGCGGGAAGCCCACGAAGAAGTGGCGATGAGGCCGGAACGGGTAGAGGTAAAGGGTGC
>JBAUOE010000008.1:0-5578 GCA_049579585.1 Solirubrobacterales bacterium
TGAAGGTCGACCCGAAGGTCTTGATCCCCGATGGCTGGGCGTCCTTTCTCCAGGCACGCATTTCAGCGAGCCTGGCTTTGATCAGGTCCGGTTCGTCCTCGCTCAGGGCGAAAGCCACCCTCGACACCACCTGGCCGGGCACCAGGTTCGACTCGCGGTAGGAAAACCCGAGCGCTTCCGGTCCGACCTGCTCGACCCCGCCGCTGCTACAGATCCGAACCCAGTCGATTACGTCGGCAAGCCGGCCACCATAGGCATTGGCGTTCATGCGTACGGCACCACCCGCAGTGCCGGGGATGTTGATGCCAAACTCGAGGCCGGCAAGCCCCCAGCCAGCTGTCTTCGCGGCCGCCGATGGCAGGCGGGCCCCTCCACCACAGACAAGATCCAGACCCTGGCGTTCAACCGAAGTCAGGTCTCCCGCCAGCTTTATTGCCAGCCCACGAAAGCCGTCGTCGGAGACAAGCAGGTTGGATCCGGAACCGACCATGCCGATCTCGATTCCTTCGGCTTCAGCCCACGAAAGCAGCGAGATCAGCTCGTCTTCGGTTTCGGGACGTCCGAAGAAGTCAGCATTGCCACCGGTACGTACCGTCGTCAGGCGCCAAAGCGGATGGTCGCTGACCACACCTTCTGGTGCTTGTGAGCTCAACTGACGGCGCCCCCGTGCTGGACCAGACGATCGGAAAGTTTCGTGATGTCCCCGGCACCAATCGTGACGAGAATCCGGCCCTGGCCGAGCCGGGAGATCGCAGCGGACTGCGCTTTGTCGAGATCCGGGGCCCAGATCACATCGCCACCACCGGACCGGTCAGCCGTTGCCCGGAGCACATCGAGTCCACTGACGCCTTCGAACGGTCCGACTGGCGCTTCCCTTGCCGGATAGACGTCAAGCACGATCACTTCGTCGGCGACCGCAAGAGCGGCACCGAAAGCCTGACTGAAAACCTTGGTTCGGGAATAGAGATGCGGCTGGAATACAGCGATCAGACGCTCTGGATCGAGCTCCCTGAGCGCGGTCAGGGAAGCTTTGACTTCAGTCGGATGGTGCGCGTAATCATCATAAATACGAGTTCCGGCTGACTCCCCTTTGAATTCAAGGCGGCGTTTGACCCCGGGAAAATCGGCAAGGGCCCTGGCCCCGTCGCCGGAATCGAATCCGGCCAGCTCCAGCGCCGCCAATGCGGCCCGGGCATCAAGCAGGTTGTGCTCTCCGGGAACCACAAGCTCAACCGTTTCCGGGCCGGGCTGGTTCAGGTCGAAGCGAATCAGCTCTTTCCCGTGAAGCACCTCAGGCAACTCGGATTCTTCGACCGGCAGGGCGATTCCGCTCGCCTTGCCGGTGAATTCAGCAAAAGCGGCACGGAGTTCGGCCAGACCGTTCCAGCGCGAGTGGTGATCCATCTCGATGTTCGTAACCACCGCGACCTCAGGATCCAGAACGAGGAAACTGCCGTCGCTTTCGTCGGCTTCCACCACGGCCCATTCGCCGTCACCCCAACCGCTGTTGGCCGGTCCGCCGTCGTCGCCGACCGAAGGCAGTTCTCCACCAACAAAAAAGGCCGGGTCGAGGCCCATCTTCTTCATCGACCAGATCAACATTCCGGTCGTGGTGGTTTTGCCGTGCGTGCCAGCTACGGCAATCGTGCGCTTGCTGGCACACAGTTCGGCCAGAAGGTCAGAGCGATGGAGTACCCGCTGACCACGGACCCGGGCCAGGGCGAGTTCGGGATTGTCCTCACCGATCGCGGTCGATACGACCACCTCGGCAAATTCCGGAAGGTTGCTTTCGTCGTGACCCACGATCGCGTTCACACCGGCTTCCCGGATTCGCTCGAAATAGCTTGATTCGGAACGATCGCTGCCGCTGACATCCGCGCCCAGGCGGTGGCAGACGAGGGCAAGGCCGCTCATGCCGGCCCCACCGACGCCGATGAAGTGAATGGTCCGGCCATCCCAGCTGCCGTTCATGCTTCGCCTTTCGCCACAGCCATCACCTGATCGGCGATATCGGTCGCAGCTTCCGGTCGGGCCAGAGCAGCCGAATTTGCCGACATCCTGGCCAGACCGTCGGAGTCGGCAAGCAACCGGGGAACCAGGCTGGCGAGCAGTTCGGCCGAAAGGTCGGCGTCACTGACCACCTTGGCGGCCTCGGCGTCGAACATCCAGCTGGCGTTGGCTGTCTGGTGGTCACCGGTTGCGTACGGGTAAGGAACGAGAACCGCGGGACGCCCAACCGCGGTCAGTTCGAAGATCGAGCCACCGGAGCGCCCCACGACCAGATCGCAGGCGGCAAGGGAGTCACCCATGTCAGGTTCATATTCGAGCAGGGTGTAGCCCTCCTGGTGAACGGCTTCACCGAGTTTTGATTTCAGTTCCGGGTAATCCCGTTTGCCCGAAACATGAATGACTTCGAACTTCCGTCCGTTGCGTCCGGCAAAAGCTTCCAGGGCAGCGAAATTGATCGTCTTGGCCCCGAGGCTGCCACCCATCACGAGCACCGTCTGGGCTTCCGGCGCAATGCCGAAACGTTCCCGGGCGCTTGTCCGGTCGGCGGAAAGTACCTGACGGTTTACCGGGCGGCCGGTGACCATTACGTGCTTGCCGGAAAGACCGTCGATCGGGAAAGCGAGACAGACCCGATCGGCCCGTTTGGCCAGCAGCCGGTTAGCCAGACCCAGATGCCGGTCAGCTTCGGTCAGGACCAGGGGGATGCCTTTGCTGCGGGCTGCAAGGCCGGCCGGCCCCGCGACAAAGCCGCCTCCACCCATCACGACATCCGCCCCCCGGCGAATCAGTGCTTTGCGGGCTTTCGGCATTGCGGCAGCAGCCTGGGTTGCCGCACGCGCGGCTTTCAGGGGGTTCTTCCGGTCGATCCCGGAAAGGTCGAGCAGGTCAATCTCGTAGCCGGCTTCGGGTACGAGCTCTGCTTCGACCCGGCCACGGGCACCGAGGAATGTGACCGTTGCCCCTCTATCTCGAAGCTCGTCGGCTACGGCTACGGCTGGCACTACGTGTCCCGCCGTTCCGCCCGCCGCTATGACTACTTTGGGCACTTCTGCTCGGCCTTCCATTTGCTGATCTTTCGGGTCTGTGACGCTTGGTTTCAACGAGCCTCAGTTTGGCAGCCTGGCCTTGTCTGCGGTTCGGCACCGAACCGCGGGCCGCGGCCAGCCTGCCGCCCCTGGCGACGTTGAGGATCAGCCCGATCGCCGCGAGAGTCACGATCAGGCTGTTGTTGCCGTAGGAAACGAGCGGAAGCGGGATTCCGGTCAGCGGCGCCATGCCCATGACGGCGTAAAGGTTGAGGCTCGCCTGGACGAGGATCAGTCCGGTGAGGCCGCAGGCGAGGATACGTCCGTAGTCATCCTTCGCCGCACGGGCTATGCGGAATCCGGCATAACCGAAGAGTCCGAAGACGGCGACCAGTGCCGTGAATCCGAGCAGCCCGAACTCCTCGCCGATCACTGCCGAAATCATGTCGGTGTGCGCTTCCGGAAGGTAGAAGGCTTTCTGGACGCCGTTTCCGATTCCGACACCGTCGAATCCGCCGGATCCGATGGCGATCTTCGCCTGAATGATCTGGAAGCCGGATCCGGTCACGTCGGAGTCGGGATTGAGGAAGGTGAGCAGGCGATCGCGCCGGTACGGTGCCGCGAGAGCCATGATCAGGGCCAGTCCGGCCATGGTGCCGCCGAGCAGTCCGAGGTCACGGGGACGGGCACCCGCCGCGAACAGGGTGATGGCGACGGCGAACAGCGCAACCATGGTTGTGCCCATGTCGGGCTGCAGCATGACCAGAGCGCAGGCGCCGCCGGTCAGGAAAAGGTAGGGGCCCATCTCCCGGACCGAGGTCAGCCGTTCGGGACGGTTCGCGAAAAAGTAGGCGCCATAAAGGACCAGCGCCAGTTTGAGGAACTCGGCTGGCTGGATCTGGATGGGCCCGGCCATGAACCAGCCTTTGGTGCCATTGACTGCGGTTCCGACTACCAGCACTGCCATCAGGCCGACGATCGTGACACCCACGAAAAGCGGGGTTTTGTCACGGATCAGGTTCAGGTTACGTCGGGCGATGAAGTGCATCAGGGCCAGCCCGACCAGCGCGACAACGACGGTTTTCTTCAGATAGAACGCGCTGTCGGACAACCCGCCGTCCGAGAGGATCCGGGTGGTCGAACTTGCTGAGAAAACCATTACCGCGCCGAAAGCAAGCAGGATCAGGGTCGCGGTCAGCAGCAGGTTGTATTCAAGTGAGGTCGGGGTTTTCTCTTTCCCGGATGCCTTGCGTGGTGCCCGTTTCTTTGGCAGTACGCTCTTCTTTGCGGTTCTACTGGCCATCAAGTGCCCCGACCAGATCGCGGAAACGGTCACCGCGGTCTTCGTAATTCTGAAATTCGCCGAAGCTGGCGCAGGCTGGCGATAACAGCACTGTCTCCCCCAGTTCCGCCCTGGACGCAGCCAGGGCGACTGCGGCCGGCAGATCGCCGCAGAGTTCAATCCTGATCCCGTCGGCGACGGCTGGTGAAAGTGCCGATTCAATCGCGTCAGCAGCGTCACCGATCAGGTAGAGCGCCCGGCAATGCTCGATCACCGGTGCCAGCAGCGGCTCGAACTTTTCGCGTTTCAGGCTGCCACCGAGGATCAGGTGGACGCCATGTTCGAACGAAGCAAGCGCGGTGCGGGTCGCTTCGACGTTGGTCGCTTTGGAATCGTTGATGTAACGCACTCCGCTGACTTCGTTGATCGACTCGAGCCGGTGGGCCACGCCACTGAAGCTGCGCAATCCGGACGCTACGGTTTCCATCGGCAGTCCAAGGCTGAGCGCGCCGGCTGCGGCTGCCATCGCGTTGGCGATGTTGTGTTTTCCGAAGACCTGAAGTTCGGCGGTGTCGATCAGGTCGATGCCATCAACCTGGATCGTCGCGTCGAGCAGCGAGAGTTCGAATCCGCTTTCGCCTTCAGCCGGGTGGAAACGAACCAGGCTGGCCTCCCCGGGCGGATCAAGTCGCGAGAGCTCGGGATCTTCACCGTTCAGCACAGCGATATCGCCCTTCACCTGGTTCCGGAAGATCGCAAGTTTCGCTTCGCGATAACTGTCGAAGTCACCGTGACGGTCGAGATGGTCGGGAGCCAGGTTTAGAAATACCGCAACCTCGGGCGAGAAGTCACGGGTGTCCTCCAGCTGGAAGCTGGAGCATTCGCAAACCACGGTTGTGCCTTCCGCGACCTCAGCTGTGGCGAGCGAAGAGAGCGGGTTCCCGACGTTGCCGGCCGCGACGACCGGATGCCCGGCGGCCCGAAAAATGTGGGCGGCCATTTCGGTGGTGGTGGTCTTGCCGTTGGTCCCGGTAATCGCCAGGTAAGGGGCCCGGAACAGCAGCCAGCCCAGCTCAAGTTCGCCGATAACGACGATCCCGCGTGAACGGGCCGACTCGACCACAGGGGCTTCATCCGGGACCCCCGGGCTCTTGACGATTGTGCCTACTCCGTCAAGCAGGTTCAGCCCATCGCATTCCAGGCTGTACTCGATACCGGCACCGTCAAGATCTCCGAGACCTCCGGGCCTACCGGAATCCAC
>JBAUOE010000009.1:0-1527 GCA_049579585.1 Solirubrobacterales bacterium
AGACGCTCCAGGCATTCGACGATGCCGGGAGTCAGGCGATAGCGGGTAGATTCGTCAACGGCTCCCGGCAGGTATTCGAGGTAAAGCTCCGTGACCGCGGCGATCTCATCCGGACTCGGTTCGTGTCCGAGGATTGACCGCAGGGACGCACTCGCAACCTCGGAATCGGTCATTCCGGACTCGGTGACTGTTTCGATGTCGACCGGCACGCCGTGGATGTCCTGAAAGGACTTGCTCCAGGCCGTCGCGCCGGCGCCGCCAGTGGTCAGCAGGGTGCCATCGACATCAAACAGAACCGCCTTGATCGAGGGGTCAACCGGCGCTTTATTCCCCGGCGCGACCTCGTTACTCACGCCCGGTCCTGGGCGTCGCGGTAGCGGCGAATCAGGGCGTTGGTGGAACTGTCATGACTGAGTTCGGGTGCAGACACCGACTCGAGTTCCGGAATGATCTTCTGGGCAAGCGCCTTGCCCAGTTCCACACCCCACTGATCGAAAGAATCGATTCCCCAGATTGCTCCCTGGGTGAAAACCGAATGTTCGTAGAAGGCGACCATCGAACCGAGCGAGTGGGGGGTCAGCCGTTCAACCATCAGGGTGTTCGTCGGCCGGTTGCCACTGAAAGTTTTATGCGGAATCAGGCTTTCGGCTACACCCTCAGCCTGGAGCTGCTCTTTCGTCTTGCCGAAAGCGAGCGCCTCGGCTTGTGCGAACACGTTCGAGATCAGGAGGTCCTGATGGTTGCCCAGAGGATTCAGCGAATGGTTGAACCCGATGAAGTCGCAGGGGATCATCTGGGTGCCCTGATGAATCAGCTGGTAGAAGGAATGCTGACCGTTGGTGCCCGGTTCGCCCCAGAAGACAGCGCCGGTCGAATAGTCGACCGGCTCACCAGCCAGGGTGACGCTCTTGCCATTCGATTCCATGGTCAGTTGCTGCAGGTAAGCCGGGAACCGATGCAGGTATTCGCTGTACGGCAGGACCGCCTGGGTCGACGTGCCAAAGAAGTTTCGGTACCAGACCGCCAGCAGTCCGTGGATGACCGGCAAGTTCAGATCAAGTCGGGTGGACAGGAAATGTTGGTCCATCTCGTGGAAGCCGGCCAGCAGTTCGGAAAAGCGGTCGGGGCCGATCGCCAGCATGGTGGAAAGACCAATCGCCGAATCCATCGAGTAACGGCCACCAACCCATTCCCAGAAGCCGAACATGTTTTCGGTGTCGATCCCGAATTCGGATACACCGTCAGCGTTGGTTGATACAGCGACGAAGTGTTTCGCGACGGCGGATTCATCGCCGTCGAAGGCGGCGAGCGACCAATCCCTGGCCGTTTTCGCATTGGTCATCGTCTCGAGTGTGGTGAAGGTTTTGGAGGAAACGATGAACAGGGTTTCTTCAGGATCGAGGTCCCGGGTCGCTTCGAAGAAGTCGGTGCCGTCCACATTGGAAACGAAACGGAACTCCATATCCCGGCGCGAGTAGTCCTTCAGCGCTTCGTACGCCATGACCGGACCGAGGTCCGATCCGCCGA
>JBAUOE010000010.1:0-17765 GCA_049579585.1 Solirubrobacterales bacterium
GGTTGGTTCGTCGAGCAGAAGCAGATTGCCGCCGGATCGCAGCAGTTTGGCCAGGTGAACCCGATTGCGTTCACCACCGGAAAGCTGACCGACTTTTCGCTGCTGGTCGGAGCCTTTGAAGTTGAAACTGCTGACATAAGCACGGGAATTCATGCGCTGGCCACCGACATCGATGTGGTCATCGCCATCGGAGATCTCTTCCCAGACGTTCTTTTCGCCGTCAAGTGAATCGCGGGACTGGTCAACGTAGGCGAGTTCAACCGTTTCGCCAAGTCGCAGGCTTCCTGAATCGGGCTTGTCATCGCCGACCAGCATGCGGAACAGGGTTGTTTTGCCGGCGCCGTTCGCTCCGATTACACCGACAATGCCGGCGGGCGGCAGGTTGAAAGAAAGATCTTCGATCAGCAGTTTGTCGTCGAAGCCCTTTTTCAGGTGTTCGGCTTCGATCACCAGGTTGCCGAGGCGTGGGCCTGCCGGAATGTGGATCTGGACCGCATCCAGCTTGACGTTCTTGTCTTCCGACAGCAGTTCTTCGTAGCGGGCGAGGCGGGCCTTGGACTTTTTGCGGCGGCCTTTCGGGTTCTCCCGAACCCATTCCAGCTCAGCCGCAATGGTGCGGGAACGCGCGTTGTCCTTGCGTTCTTCGTGGGCCATGCGTTCCTGCTTCTGTTCCAGCCAGCCTGAGTAGTTGCCTTCGAACGGGATGCCACGGCCCCGGTCGAGTTCGAGGATCCAGCCGGCTACGTTGTCGAGGAAGTACCGGTCGTGGGTCACGGCGACGACGGTGCCTTTGTATTCCTCGAGGAAACGTTCGAGCCAGGCCACCGATTCTGCGTCAAGGTGGTTGGTCGGTTCGTCCAGCAGCAGCAGGTCGGGGGATTGCAGCAGCAGACGGCAAAGTGCCACCCGGCGTCGTTCACCACCCGAAAGCTTGGTTACGTCGGCATCACCGGGGGGCAGACGCAGCGCATCCATGGCGTTATCGAGCATCGTGTCGAGGTTCCAGGCGTCAACCGCGTCGATCTTGGCCTGCAGGCGTCCGAATTCGTCGGCGGTTTCTTCCGAGTAGTTCGCGGCCAGTTCATTGAACCGGTCGAGCAGGTCCTTGATTTCCCGGACGCCGTCCTCGACGTTGCCACGAACATCTTTGGTTTCGTCGAGATGAGGCTCCTGCTCGAGCATGCCGACCGTTGCGCCCTCGCGCAGACGGGCTTCGCCACGGAAGTCGGTGTCGGTTCCCGCCATGATCCGCAGCAGGGTCGATTTGCCGGCACCGTTGTAACCGAGGATGCCGATCTTGGCCCCCGGCAGGAAGTTGAGGGAGACGTCGCTCAGGACCTCCTTGCTCGGAGGATGTGTGCGCGAAACCTTATGCATGGTGAAGATGTAATCGGCCATTGTCGCCACGATACCCGCCTTGGCGCCGATGGTCCCGGATAGGGTTGCTGCAGGGAGAGCAACGTGGACGTCAACTTCTACATCCAGTCGATCGTCGCAGTGGTCGTGATCACCGATCCGGTCACCCGCGGGATCTTTTTCCGTCAGATGACTGCCGCCGAACCCGAGCGGCGGGTTGAGTACGTTCGTAGAATCACGATCGTTGTCGCGATCGTTCTTTTCGGTTCGGCGCTGTTCGGCAAGGAACTGCTCGAAGCAATGGGCATCAACCTTGGCGCTTTCGGGGTGGCCGGTGGCCTGATCGTTTCGCTCATGGGTTTCGAGATGCTTTTCGGCGGTGAACCGAGCAGGGCCCAGGGAGGCAAAGCGGCAAGGGAACTTCCGGAAAGCTTCGAAGGAAACGTCGTTGTGCCATACGCGATCCCATTCGTGGCTGGTCCCGGTGCGATCACAACGGTGATCACCATCGCCTCAACCACTTCGGATGGATCCGCGACGATCGCCGCGCTGGTTGCGGTGGCTGTCGCCGTTGTCCTGCTGCCGATCGGTCATCTTCTGGTGGCCAAGTACGTCAACCTCTCCGCCCAGGGCGAGCAACTGGCGACCAAGATCGGCGGCATGCTGATCGCGACGATCGGTATCCAGATGATGCTCGGCGGCATCCAGCGTTTCTTCGAGATCTGAACTCCAGTTCGTGGAGCCAGCCTGGTCGCGACCTGGGTGGGACCCTGAAACGGACCACCCAGGCCGCGATGGCTGCAGCTGGCCGGACTAGCGTTTCCGGAAGCCGGTCCGTCGCTTGACGATCTTGATGTCACCAGCGGTGGGCCGGTAGGTGAACTTGATCACGGCCTTCCGTTTCCGGGCAGCTTTCCGCCGGGCCTGTGGCTTCGGCACCAGCCGGATCGTATGTTTGCCGGACCGGGTCAGCTTGCGCGAGACCGGGCTGATTGCCCGCGACTTTTGCCCGGCGAGGTGTCCCTTGATGGTGAGGCGACCGGGCGCGGTCACTTTGACCACCGCTTTCTGGAAGAACTTTCCGCGAGGCTTCAGCAATTTCAGGACCTTCATCCGCCCGGCCGGTGTGGTCTCAGCCGGAGGTTCGTTCTCGGGAGGTTTGATTCCCTCGGTCACCTCTTTGCTGCCATCGGGCAGTTTGGTGATCGTGAACGAATCCAGTTCATCACCGATGTCGCCCGGCGCGTCTGAACCTTCACCCTTGGCGGCGATGATCGAGCGGTAGTACAACCGGTCACCGTCAAACCGGATTGGCTGGAAGGTCGAGGTCTGGTTGTAACCCTTGACCCTGGTGGCACCATTGTCGGTCCAGTTGTTCTTGTCGGCCGGTGACAACTCGTAGTACTTGGGTCCGGCGACCGCAACCGTGTAGACCGGCCCGTCCGTTACTCCCGGCACATCGGTTTCATTTTCGGTGACGTGTCCTCGGGCGTACACATGATCATGCCCCTGAAGCACCAGGTCGACGTTGTATTGCTCTAGCAGCGGCATGATGAATGCCCGGTTGATGGGATTGTCTCGACCGACTGACCCCGAGAAGATCGGCTGGTGGAAATGTACGACCGTCCAGCGGTTGGGGTTGTTTTCGAGGGCGTTCCTGAGGAACTCCAACTGGCCAAGCGCGTCGGTTCCATTGCCGTCGAGGGCGATCAGCCTGACCCCCTGAAAGTCGGTGAAGTACACAGTGTTGCGGGCCAGCAATGGCCCGTTCTCGGGCATGGTGAAATGCTGGGCGAACTGAACTCCGAAACTGTCGCTGGACAGTTCATGGTTGCCGGTTGATGGCATCGTTTCAATCCGGTCGGCATGCCCTTCGAGGCCGGCAAACCACTGGCCCCATTCCTCATCGATCGAGGAATTGTTGATCAGGTCTCCGGTGTGGATGGAAAGTTCCGCTTCCGGGGTTGCTGCGAAAGCCTTCTCGATTACCGGGCGCCAGCTTTCACCCAGGTTGTTCTGGGCATCGCCGAAGTAGAGCATGGTCCATGGGTCTGAACCGTCGTCCGCAGTCCGGAAGTTTCGCCATTCACTCCAGCCGGCTTCACTGCCAACCCTGTAGCGGTATCCGGTGTCCGCGGCAAGCCCGGTGATGACCGCTGAATGGTGCCTCGACTGGTATTCCCAGCCAGGGAAACTGACCGGCGGGCCGGCCTCAGCATTGACTGTGAAAGTCGTCCCGCCAGCGGCGGGTTCGACAATTACCTGTCCGTCTTCGGTGCCGGCATCTGTCCGCCAGGTGATCGCCTGTGAGGTCATCGGCGATTCTGTCGGGTTAAGCACGATTCGTGACGGTGCGGGGGAAGGGGTGAAGTCGCTTTCCGTGGCCCCGGACTGGGGTGCCGCCACGAAAAGGAACAAGAAGGATATTGAGAAATACATGAGGGGTTTCATGTGCCGATCGTGATTGACCGGCGACCCGCTGGTGTCAAGTTTTTGTTGTTTTCGTCAGAAAGCGAAACTCCGTACGGCGAGCAGCGAGATCAGGGAAATCAGAAATACAAGGAACGGTGGGAGGCTCCCATATCGGACTCTTGGCGAGATCAAACCGGCTCCAGTTCTGCCGACATTGATGACCGGCGATGGTATTCACTTTTCAGCCAGAGAATGATCCCTGAAGACTGCCGAGGTGTGAAAGTCCTGCTAACCGCTGGCTCCGGGTTCAGCCGGAACTGTCCTGTCCCTGCCGATCTCTTTCGCGCGGTACAAGGCCGCATCGGTCCGGTCGAACAGCTGCTCGGCCGTTTCTTCACCGTTCCAGGTGGCGACACCGGCTGAAGTTGTCTCGCCTGCCGGGGTGGCGGCCCGCAATCGTTCAACCACTTCCAGCGATTGTTCCCGATTACAGTTGGGCAGGATCACGGTGAATTCCTCGCCGCCCCAGCGAAAGAGCATGTCCTGCTCACGCAGGGCCTTTTTCCAGGCAGCACTGGCGTCCCGCAGCTGGCGGTCACCTGCCTGATGGCCATGCTGATCGTTGAAGTTCTTGAAATGGTCCAGGTCGAGCACCGCGATCGACATCGGTTTCTTCACGTTTTTGCTCTCCAGCAAACCGTTGCGAAGCAGCCGGTCCCAGGCCCGGCGGTTGGGCAGCCCGGTCAGGGGGTCCGTGGTGGCCGAGTCGGCGAGGCTGACCAGCATTTCGGTATGCGCGATCGTCGAAGCGACCTCCCCGGCAAGGATCTTGATGATGGAAGGGCTCAGCCGATCTGCCCTTCTGACCCTTGTTTTCCAGCCTGCGAAAAGGGCGCCGGTCGCTTCCCCGTCCCGAACTATCGGACAGCTGATTATTGACTGAAGCCCTCTGTTGCCCATCCCGGGTGGTGCTTTGAAATTGACCGATTCGATGAACGGCGCGAAAACGGTCTCCTGGTCGGTCATGCTCAGGGTCACGGCCGATTCCTGATCGGTGTCCACTTCCACTTCACCTGGTTCTAACCCGTAACCGGCAGTCGCTTTCAACTCACCCTCAGGTCCGGTTTCGAAAAGGATTGCGATGTCCGCTTCGCCCAGGTCATGCGCCGCTCTGACTATCGACTTGCGGGAGTCATCAGAGGTCAGCAGGTCAGAGATGACCCCAGCCAGTTTCGAGTTCAGGCCCGCCTGCTCCTGCACGGTCCTGGCTTTCGACTCGATCGGAAAGGAAATGAGAAGCAGCACGATTGACCAGAGCGCGGCGCCGCTGGCCAGCTCATTCGGGTAGATCAAGGCGGGCACAATCAGAGCCACAAGTGAAGCGATCAGCGTCATCACCATGTTGCGGCGATCACCGGTCAGCGCTACACGCATGAGGTTGATCAGCATGATCACGTTCATGACCGGCTCCTGGGAAAGTGCCGTGAACAGACCAATCGAAAGAGCTATCAGGATCGGAAAAACGGTTTGAATCCAGGCTGGGCCCCGGTGAATCTCCGCTACCGCCCGGAAAAGCGCAAGCGACAAAATCACGATGGCACCAGCCAGCTTCAAGGTCGGATCGGCCGGGATCAGGATGATTACGGCGACCCCGGCAACCATGAAAGGTGCGGTTTCCAGCAACCTGGTCAGCGCGCGGCGGGCGCCACCCCGGCTGCCGATGATCCGCAGTTGATCGGTACTACCTTCGTTCAAGCCGTCTTGAGACAAGATTCCCTTCCTGGTTCCCTTCCTGAACCCTTGATCCTCGGGTTTCTACTCACAATACGGGCCGGCATCAGTGCCGGATCAAACCCGGCTGAATCAATTCAGCGCAGTTGAGGCAACGACCACTGCTGCCTCAGGCCAGCCATGCGCAAACCGAAAATGGCCAGCATGCCCACAATGGAGGAAAGCCAGAGCGGCAGATTTGTGGTCTCTTCGAGCAGAACAAAAACCGTAGTGCCAGCCAGGGCCGCGGTCGCGTAGATCTCGCTTCTCATGATCAATGGTGTCTGGCCGACCAGCAGGTCACGGATAACGCCACCACCGACTCCGGTGAGGATGCCGCAGGTGACCGCGACCGCACCACTGTGCCCGAGCTCAAGAGTGAGGCTGGCACCAACCACCGCAAAAAGGGCCAGGCCCATCGCATCGGCGAGCTGAAGTCCTTCCTCGAAACGCATGGTCGAGTTCCCGAGACGATTGACCAGTGGTATCGCGATCACGCTGCCGACCACGGCAAATCCGAGGTAATTCATGTCTTCGATCCAGAAAGCCGGTGCCTGCCCCAGAATCAGGTCACGCAAGGTGCCGCCACCAACCGCAGTGACCACACCCACCACCATGGCACCGAACCAGTCGATACGCCGTCCGGCAACGGCGATCACCCCGGAGATGGCAAAAATCACGGTGCCAGCGAATTCAGCAATTTCCACGACAAACAAGCTACAGCGAGCCGTGATCTGGTGCTCAATTCGCTTCGTTGATGAAGGTAGAGATCTTTTCCGACGTGGCCGAAGAGGTTCTGTCGGGCCCTGAAGCAGACAGGCGGGCAGGGCCGGGGCCCGTAGACCAGCCGAAACCCTGATTTTGGTTTTTGATGGCCGGGCGTCGGGGTATGTGTAGTTTCCATGAGTCGCTCAGTCGATAAAAACCCGGCCACCAGAACCATGCGCCGCGAACCGGTACAGGCGCGCAGCCAGCAGCGGGTAGAGCTGCTGCTTGACACCACAGCCAATCTGGTTGACGCAGTCGGCATCGAGGGTGTCACCACCGGCCTGCTGTCCGAACGGGCCGGCGTGTCGATCGGGTCGGTCTACCGGTTCTTTCCAGACCGGATTTCGCTGATACGCGCCTTGAGTGACCGGAATTTTGAGCGCTACGTCGACCGTTTCGGTGCTGCCCGCGAAAACGCACACGTCGACAACTGGAAGGATGCGGTCAAGGTGGCGATCGACCAGTTCGTATCAATGCACGAAACGGAACCGGGATTCAGGGCACTTCGTTTCGGTGGCGTGATCGATGAGCAGCTTCTCGATGGCACGACCCGCAGCAGCGGGTCTGTACTTGACCCGTTCCGCGAACTCCTCGTCGATCAGCTCGGGGTTCAGGACACCGGACTCCTGACGCGCCAGATCGGTGTGGCAGCTGAAATCTGTGATGGCTTGATCACCCGCGCTTTCCTTCGGGACAAGAAGGGTGACGAATGGCTGATCGACGAATGCCGGACCGTCGTCTGCGACTACCTCGACCAGCGGCTGCAGCTGGCCTGACTCAGAGCGGAGGTTCGAGCCCGCTCTCGGGTGTGGCTGGTGCTGAATGCATCTCTGCAAGCTGGTTGTAGAGCGCGGCTGGGCCCAGGAACAGCACCGGGAAAGCCACGCAGATCAAAATGAAGTTCCCGGCGACCATCCCGGCGAGACCGGTTCCGAAAGGCAGCGCCAGAATGCCGCCGACCAGGATTACCGCAAAGGTGAGAAGGGTCATGAGAACAACGAAACCGAAGACCCTCCAGCCGTTGCCGCGAACCAGTTCGCGGCTGCGTCCGAGGCTTTCGAAGACGGCAGTCTTTTCAACAACGGCGGCCGGAACCGCAACCGACCAGATCGTCAGGAGGATCAGGGGCGGCACGATCAACACGATCGTCGCCAGCGCACAGACTGCTACGAAGAGCATTATCCAGATCACGGTAGTCAGCACCTGCTGGACGTTCGGCCAGAGTTCTCCCGGCCGCCTCTGCTCTCCCGGAACGCAGATCAGGGTGTACATGAAGCTGCCATAGGTGGCTTGAATCAGGACGCTCAGGCCTACCGAGATGGCGATTCCGGCGATCCCGCTTTCCTGAAGGGGAACCAGGATCGTGCTCAGGGCTGCGGCAACCAGGGTCATCCGGATTATCGTCGTCCGGTTCTGATCTGCGGCGCTGCGCATCGCAGCGAACACGGCACGTATGGAAAGTGGCTGCGTTGGCATCGGGGCTGCCCACCATATAGCCTCCCGGCTCGATCAATTCCGGTCGGCTCAGGCGAAGCTGATCAGGTATTGCCCCGCCCGGGACCGGGCGGATCACCCGAAGAAATACCGCGATGAGCGCAGACCCGAATTCACGGAACTCGTTCAGGGATCGGAAGCCTTTATCACTGCCGACCGTAGCCGTGATTCTCGGAGCGTACCCGGTCTTCCGGCCGTCACGGCCGATGTCGAGGACCCCGGACAACCCGGTCAAAATCCACGGCAGTTAGCCCGGTCATTACGGACAGGGCCGGTTTGCCCTTGGATCCGGGACGAACTCCGTTACTGATTTCAGGGCGACTTCCATCGCGGTCGGCTTCAGGGCGTTTGGTCCCTGGAAAGGCTGTTCGAAGACAGCGACCAGATAGATCGAGCAGAGCAGCAGCAGGCTCACCGGGAGGATGTAGATCACCTGGCCGAGCCGTCTTTCGTTGCCGGAAAGAATGGTGGCGTAAGCGGTCAGCATCAGCCCACCGAAGATCATGAAAACCCAGAACATCGAAGGAAGGGACTGGTCGCTTTTCAGCAGCCTGGAGGCCCGGGATTCGCCCAGTTCCCTGACCCGGTCGAGTGAGCTCGCGAGGGCAGCATCATCAGGGTTGGTCCGGCCGAGACCGCCGAACGACTGGAACAGGCGGTCGGTAGCGGCGGTCGCGAGTTCTGAGTTTTCGCCATCCGACATCTTCGGCCATTCGTCATAGATGACCGCCCGGGAATAACAGATCAGTTCGTGACCGATCCGGTCGCGGCTTTCGGCATCGAAAAGTGTCGCGGCGCGTGACAGGGCGGTGACTGAGTCGGCTTCAGAGCCGGCATCCGAGTCGGCTGCCTGATATCCCTCGAGTGCGAAAGCGAGGACAAACCCGACCACCAGGGCGTAGAGGACCCCGCAGAACGCGAAAACCCAGCCGCGCCTTTCTTCATGGCCGCGCAGTTCGTTCGGCACGAACCGCCGAACCACCCAGATCAGCATTCCAGTGATCAAAAGTCCCAGGCCGAGGATCGCCAGGCTCGCGAGGATGGTCATTCTTCGAGCTCCTGAAGGATCGATGTCGGCACATCGATGGTCCGTCCGAGCACAAGCCTGCCGCCTTCGACCCGGTAAGCCCCGTAGAAGGTGAGGGTTGTGTCGCCATCCGAATCGATCGAGTAGCTGCCGAGGGGGGAGGCTCTTTCAGTGGTGTCGAAGAACGCGACCCGGCTGCCGCTGCGCAGGTATGAGATCGGGTCCGCCGCGATGTCACCGCGCACGCCACGGCGGATCGAGTCGATCACAACCGCGCCAGCTTCATAACCGAAGACCGACATTGGTTCGGCTTCCCGGCCGAACCGCTCCTCGAAAGTATCGAGGTATTCCTCGCCGCTTTTCGCATAGTTGCCAGCCGGTAATTGTGGAGCAGTGACGTAGGTGTCGAGTTCGATGTCCCCAAGGGCACGCAGGAATCCGGAGAGCGCCAGTCCGTCGCCGCCAAAAAGCTTGATGTGGCTGTTGACCCGGTGGAGCGAATCGAACATGTCGTACGCAAGGTCGAGGTCCGAACCGGCAAATAGAAGTGCGTTCGGATCGAGACGGGAGATCCGTTCGGCCAATGTCCCGAAGCTGGTTCGTGGTGTCACCCGGGGGCCATCGATCACCTTGAGACCGTTCACGGCGGCGGCGCGGCTGAACAGTTTCCTGAGGCCGGTTCCGTAGGTGCCGCCGTCATCAACCACGTACACCTTCTTCACGCTTTCCTGAACCATGAACTGTTCGAGCGCTCCGGCCTGGACTGTGTCGTTGGGAACGACCCTGCCGAAAGTGGTGACCCCGGTGGGACGCAGTCGTTCACCTTCATCAGGGCTCGGTTCGGTCAGCTTCACCGCGGTCGAACTGGGAGAAACATGGAGGATCCCGGCCTGGTTGAGGATCGGCATCGAAATCTCGGTGCCACCGGAGTCGAACTCCCCGATGTAAGCGATGGCGGCATCGTCGTTTGCCGCGAGATTTGCGTTCCGACGGACCAGCTTTGGTGAGAACGCCCCGCTGGGTGCCGCGTCATTCAGGGCAACGACTTCGATCTTCGCGGAATCGATCCTGCCACCAGCGTTTTCGACCGCGATTTCGACCGCCCGGGCGGTGTCCTGGCCACCCCGGCCACCGGTCATCGGCGCGCTGACGTAGATCTTCAGCGTGCGACTGGTTTCAGTTTCCGAATCGGTGCCGCATGCCGTCAATCCCCAGGCAGAAAGGGCTATCAGGCAGACTGCGAAAGTTCTGGCCGTCACGATCCAGGGGTGTCCGGCGATAGTCGGAGCTTCAGCGAACCCGAAGTCCGGTTCGGGCGCTGCTCTTGCTGCCGCTGCCGGATTTCACTGTGAAACCAATCCGGTAGCTGCGCTTTGAGGCGCCCTTCTTGATTTTGACCTTGAACTTGCGGGTCTTGCTGGCGCCGGGTGCGATCGTGCCGAGTGACTGACATCGCTTGACTTTGGCAGCCTTCTTTGGCGCCTGCGCACAGACTTTGACCCCAGTGGCTTTGGTGCCACCGACGTTTTTCACCTTGGCCGTGTATTTCACCTTTGATCCGGCTTTGGCCTTTTTCTTCTTTGGTGAAACCGCAAGCTTGATTTTTGCTGGCGATGCTTCGACCGGATCAACTCCGGGCTCTACAGGAACCGCCTCGTCGACTGACCTGGTGAGCGTGATGCTGCTTGGTCCAAGGTCAACGTTGTCCAGGTTGCTGAGGTCGATGCCGTCGATCAGCGAACCGAGGTCGATGCCACCAACGTCAGTTCCTGAACCAAGCCCGGAAATCAGTCCGGGAAGGAGGCTCTTGAGCAGAACGCAGGCGTCGCCGACGATCGGCAGCTGGGTCTTGCCGGCAAAGGGCCCGAGCTTTGACCATTCTGCGGAAAGGGCACCCGGACCGAGCGGACCTTTGGTGAAAGGCGCGCCGCTGGTGCTGGTGCCGGTGTCGGTGGAGAACTTGATGTCCATTGGCGAGAAGCCGCAGGAAAGGTCATTCCCGAGAAATCCGAGGACGAAGCTCGGCAGGCCAATTGTTCCGGCCACGTCGATTCCGAGGCCGTCGGCCAGGTCAAGCAGCTGGGTCGGGTTGACTGAGATCCAGATGCCGGCTTTTCCGGTGAGTTCCAGCGATCCGGTCGTTTCGTCAAAACGGCCGGTCATCGGTCCGTTGATCCCCATGTAGCCCTTGATGGTTATCGGTTCAGTAAGGCCCACCTCGGGCAGCTTGAAGCCACCTTCAGGAATCTGTACGTAGCCGGTGTTGCTGACCGTGCCTTCAAGGATGGCTTTGGTTCCCAGGTCGTCCAGCGGCAGGTTGTCGACCGCACCGATCTGGAGTTCGCTTTGATCGAACTCGATCTTGAAGGGGCTCTCCGTGGCCTCTGCGCTTCTGGCGTTGAAGCAGAGCAGCAGGATTGCGAAAGTCGCGAAAAACACTCCGGCCAGAGGAACGGTCCGGCTGTGTCCGATAAACCTCAAGAATTCTCCCTTTGCAGCTTTGATTGTCCACGCCCGTGACTCTCCTGTCGCGGGGCGGGGCTAGAGCATAGCCGGGGTTGCGACCTCGATGTGGCGGACGGCTACGATTGATGCCTCTCTCCCGAAAAGAAGGATGCAATGAGCGAAGCGCAGTTCCCAGTCGAGACCGATGAAAGTGGTGCGTTCGTCCGCCAGCAAAGCCGTTTTCGTGAGACGGTCACTGCCGACGGATCGTCGGGGTTCAAGGCAGAGCCGGACCGCTATCACCTCTATGTCTCTTACGCCTGCCCCTGGGCTTCCAGAGCCATCATTTTCCGACAGCTGAAGGGGCTGGAGGACGTGATCTCGATGACCGTGGTCGATCCGGTTCGCGACGACCGCGGATGGCGTTTCTTTGACGACCAGCCCGACCCGGTGAACGGATTCGAGTTCGTCAGTGAGGCCTACCTGAAGACCGATCCGGATTTCGATCAGCGCGTCACCGTGCCTTTGCTCTGGGACAAAGTTGAGAACCGGGCGGTCAACAACGAAAGTTCAGAGATCATCCGCATGCTCAACACGGAGTTCGATGAATGGGCCGGCAACCCCGAGCTCGATCTTTATCCGGAAGCGCTGCGACCGGAAATCGACCAGCTCAACGATCGCATCTACGCCAGCATCAACAACGGTGTGTACCGCTGCGGTTTCGCCACGAAACAGGGCTCGTACGAAGAAGCATTCGTTGAGCTTTTCGAAGCCCTCGACTGGATCGATGACATCCTGGCGGGACGGCGATACCTGACCGGGGACACCATCACCGAAGCTGACTGGCGACTTTTCGTGACCTTGATCCGTTTCGACGCGGTATACGTCGGACATTTCAAGTGCAACCAGAGACGTATCGCTGATTACGACAACCTGTCCGGTTACCTGCGTGATCTCTACCAGCAGCCCGGCATCGCAGACACTGTAAATCTTGATCACATCAAGCGGCACTATTACGTCACCCATCCGAGCATCAATCCGACCCGGGTCGTGCCGGTCGGTCCGGACCTCGATCTTGAATCGCCACCGGCGCGTGAGCACCTATGCCTTTGATCTGGCAGGAACATCGAGTGAAACGATCAGATTTTGAGTGATTCCGGGCAGCCGCGATGGCACTGGTTCCTTCCCACTTCAGGAGACGGTCGCAACGTCACGAACGTGATCGACGTGCTCGGGCAGACCTCGATGAACCGGCCGGCCGACGTCGCGTACCTGACCGAAGTCGCCCAGGCCGCCGAGCGGGCCGGTTTCGAAGCGGTGCTCACGCCGACCGGCTCCGGCTGTGAGGACGCCTGGGTCACCTGCGCGGCAGTCGCCCAGCACACCGAAAAGCTCAAGTTCATAGTCGCTTTCCGTCCCGACGCGATCCAGCCCGCCTGGGCCGCGCATCAAGGAGCGACCATCCACCGGCTGACCCAGGGTCGCCTCCTGGTCAATGTCGTGACCGGCGGTGACCCGACCGAACAGAAGTCATTCGGGGACCATCTCGACAAAGAGGCGCGGTACCGCCGCACTGGCGAGTTCCTCGAAATCCTCAAACGTTCCTGGGCAGGGGAGACTTTCGACCACGAAGGCGAGTTCTACAAGCTCGAGCAGGGCGGCCTTCGCCGGACCCTCGACGGTTACGAACAGCCGAGGGTTTATTTCGGAGGGGCTTCGCCGTCAGCCCTCGAAGTCGCGTCGTCCTGGTGCGACACGTATCTGACCTGGGGTGAACCGCTCGAAGCGGTTGCCGCCAAGGTGTCATCGGTGAAAGACAAAGCGGAAGCAAAGGATCGTGACGTCAGTTTCGGGCTGAGGATCCACGTGATCAGCCGCGACACGGAAGAAGAGGCCTGGCTTGAAGCGGATCGGATTCTGGACAGCATCGATCCCGATGCGGTAAAGGCAGCCCGGGAGAAATTCGCCCGAATGGAATCAACCGCGCAAGCCAAAATGACCGAACTCAGTCATAGCGGCAAGGGTGGGCAGCCAGCCAGTCGCGAAGGCCTGATCATCGCCCCGAACCTCTGGGCGGGAGTGGGGCTGGTGCGTGAAGGCGCCGGCACCGCCCTGGTCGGCAGCCACCAGCAGGTAGCTGACCGGTTGCTCGAATACCGCGATGTCGGTATCGATGAATTCATCCTCTCCGGCTACCCGCATCTCGAAGAGGCCCTGCGCTTCGGCGAGAACGTACGGCCGCTACTTGACCGGGCGGTCAGCTAAACCCCGAGGCACAGGTTCTTGCGGCAGGGGCTTTTCGCCAACGGCCGCTCGACGAGCGGCTACGATCAGAGACGTGTCGTCCGTACCGAGGGAACTGGTGGATAAACGGCCCCGTCTGATCAATAACCCGATCAGGCGGTTCGACTTCGTTCAGAAGCTCGAACTTTTCCTGCTCACTTCAGTCGCGACGATCCTCGTGATCCGGACCCAGCTCTGGCTGACCAACTACCCGCAGCTCGGCGGTGGCGGACTCCATATCGCACACCTGCTTTACGGCGGGATTTTCATGCTGATCGCGATCTGGATTTCGGTGATCTACATGAACCGTGGCAGCCGCACGGTCGCGGCTTTCATCGGTGGCGTCGGTTTCGGCTTCTTCATCGACGAGCTCGGCAAGTTCGTAACGTCGGACAACAACTACTTCTACAAGCCGGCAGCAGGAATCATCTACATAGTTTTCATAGTCCTGTTCCTGATCACGCGGGAACTTTCCCGGCGGCAGGTCCTTGATCAAAAAACGGCCCTGGCCAACGCGATGTCTTATCTGCCCGCAACGGTAGTCGGGGATTTTCGTCGGGATGATCTCGAAACCGCGACCCGACTGCTGAACCAGGCCGATCAGGACGATCCACGGACGCGGATCACCCGTGAATATTTCGAAAAAGCGGTCGTCTCACCCACGAAAGAACCATCGCGTCTGGCGGTGATGATCGAACGGACACACGCCCGGATCACCGCCGTTACCGAGAAGCCCCGGTTTCGGCCATGGGTGATCGGCATCGTGATCGTCTGGGGGGCCCTTTCGCTTCTGAGCGTGGTTGATCTCCAGATCGACCTGGGAGTGCAGACCCAGACCGGAGACAACATCCCCGCGGGCAGCATTGACTTCCTTGACCTGGCACGAACCCTGTCAATCCTCACGTCGGTGGTTTTCGTCGCCATGGGCATCTTCCAGATGAGACGGGACGATCACCAGAAGGCCTACCGGTACTTTGGCAGGGCGCTGCTTGTCTCGATTTTCGTCACCCGTATTTTCTCTTTCGTTGAAGCCCAGTTCGGTGCTGCGTTCGGTCTGGCGCTGGACATCCTTCTTTACTCCGCGATAGTCGAACTGGCGGCCCAGGACAGCCAGCAGAAACATCGTTTTGGCGGGCTGGGCGAAGCTGAACTCGAAGACCGTCAGAATGAGATCCATGGCGAAGAAAAAGAACCGCAGGAAGCGTCCCCCGAAACTTAAGGCGCCGAATTCGAGTTACACCGACGCCGACGGCAACGTGCTGGTTCTGCGCCAGGCCCTGTCCGCCGGAACTCTCCGTCAGATGCGTTCAGAGATGGTCAGCGATGCCTTTACGGTCGATGACATGTGGCAGCGTCGCACCGAGTTGCTGTTCGAGCGGCTCACCGTTTCATGGGAGATTTCCGGCCTGCCACTGGACGATCAGGCGATGTTGCTCGGGCGATATCGAATGGCCGACTCGACCGAGAAGAACTGGGTCCGCGAAACGATCGACCGGCACATCAACGAGTACTTTCCGGATCTCGCCAGCTGATTCCCGGGCTAAGGCTTCAGCCGGTGTCCGGAGCTGAACAGAAACTGCGACCAGGTGACCAGGGCGACAGTGATCACGGCAACTACGCCGAGTGAGATCAGCGGCTCGACGTCACTGGCACCGAGGAAGCCATATCGGGTGGCATCAACCACATAAAAGAGCGGGTTGAAATGGGAGATCTGCTCCCAGGGGGTGCCGAGGCGGGTAACTGAATAGAACACACCGCCGAGGAAGATCAGCGGCAGGATCACGATGTTGTTGATGAACGACTGGTTGTCCCAGGACTGTGCGTAAATGCCGACGATGATTCCGAGTGCGCCGAAAGCGGTGCTCAGCAGCAGTACGGAGATCAGCAACTCGAACGGGTGGTGCAGCGGGGCGCCAGTCAAAGGCAACGCGACGACGGTCAGCAGGATGCCAATCAACATCGAACGCATCAGACCGCCGGCCAGGTAACCGAGATGAACCTGCCAGGCACTCATCGGGGCCGACAGGATGTCATCGAGGTAACGGTCGTTTCTCGCCTGGAAGATGGTGCTCGAATTATTCGAATAGGCGGCTTGCGCCATTGCCATCGCGATCAGTCCCGGCACGATGTACACCTGATATTCGAAACCATTTATTTCTCTGATGCTGTCGCCGAGCGAGAGCCCGAAAACAACCATGAAGAGCAGGGCGGAGATCACCGGGGCGAGGATCGTCTGCTTCCACAGTTTGAGCACACGGTGGCACTCGCGGCGTGACAGCCACGCGAGTCCGCGCCACGGATGTGGCTCGACCTGAACCGGGGGCAGCGGGGTCACTCTTTGCCTTCGGCTTCTTCCCTGATGATTTCGATCATCGCCGCGGTGTCGAGACCGCCGCGCTCCGATGCCACCAGCTTGTCGAGGGTCCGCTGGGCCACCTCAAAAGCTTCAAGGGGCACCCCGGAACTCTTGGCCAGACCGGCAACTATGCGGGCATCCTTGGCGTGGAGTTCAGCTTTGAACCCGGGCGTAAGGTCGCCTTCGATCATGTTGATTCCGTGGTGCTGGAGCACCCGGCTGTCAGCGAAACCACCAGTGACCGCTTCCCGCATCACCGCAGGGTCGATCAGCCCGGACTTTTCGGCAAGGACAATCGCTTCGGCCACCGCGCGCACGTTGCTCGCCACCAGCAGCTGGTTGCATGCCTTGGCCACCTGGCCGCCACCGGAAGGACCAACATGGGTGATTCTTTCCCCGATCACTTCGAGGTAGGGCCGGGCTGCTTCGAATGCTGCTTCAGTGCCACCAGCCATCACCGAAAGCTTGCCGCTGATCGCCCCGGCTTCACCACCGGACACCGGCGCGTCGACCATCCGGATCCCCGAATCACCGAGGCGCTGCGCAAAATCGACAGTTGCGACCGGGTCGATCGTGCTCATGTCGATCACCAGGCCATCAAAGCCTTCCGCCTCAACGATGCCGCCATCGCCGAAAAGCACCAGTTCGACATCCGGAGTATCAGGAAGGTTCAGGAACACGACCTCGCTGGCCGCTGCCACCTCGGCGGGGGTATCAACCAGGCGGGCGCCCCGCGCCACCAGAGGTTCGGCCCGCGCCTGGGTGCGGCTGGTGACAGTCAGTTCATTGCCGGCGTCGATCAGGTTCGATGCGGCCGGTCGGCCCATGATTCCGAGTCCGATGTATCCGACTTTGCTCATGATCGGGCTGCCTCCTCGGCAAGCTGGATGCGTCCTCCGGCAACGGTGTTCAGGTAGACCTCTTCCAGGGTTTCGACACCGTGAAGGTCCTTCAGCCCCTGTGCCGTATCCCGCGCCACGATCCGACCGCCACTGATCATCGCGATCTCGTCGCAGAGCGCTTCGGCTTCTTCCAGATAGTGGGTGGTGAGCAGGATCGTGGTGCCCTGTTCGTGAAGCTTGCGGATGTAGCTCCAGAGTTCATGCCGGAGTTCGAGATCGACCCCGGCTGTGGGCTCATCGAGAATCACGAGATTCGGTCGGTGGAGCAGGGCCCGGGCCAGGAGGAGGCGGCGTCGCATGCCACCGGAAAGCTTGGGCGCTTCGACGTCGCGTTTGGCCCTCAGGTCGAAAGCATCGATCATCTGCTCGGCCCGCTCAGTGGCTTCGGCCCGGTCCATGCCGTAATACCCGCCGTGGTAGAGCAGGGTTTCGTAGACAGTCAGAAACTTGTCAAGGTTTGGCTCCTGTTCGGCGATCCCGATCATGCGGCGGGCATGCATGCTCGATCCATCGTTGCCGAAAACCGTGATCACTCCGGTGGTTGGCCGGACCAGGTTGCAGACGGCGCCGATCAGGGTTGTTTTGCCAGCCCCGTTCGGTCCCAGAAGGCCAAAAAAGCTACCGTCAGGCACTTCGAGATCAAGGCCATCGAGGGCCAGGGTGCCATCGGCATAACGCTTGGTGAGGCCGCTGATGCTGAGGGCAGGGATCTGTGAAGAGGAACCGGACAAGGCTCCCCAGAGTATCTGGCTCGGCCTTCCGGCTTGGCCACTAGGTTCAATCAATGCCACACTAGGGGTGTGGATCTGACCCAGCTTGAAAAGACAATGGCCGAACTCGGCCAGCCTGCCTACCGGACCAAACAGGTCTGGGAGTGGCTTGCCCGTGGTGCCGGATCCTTCGATGAGATGAGCAACCTGCCAGCCGGTTTGCGTGACCAACTGGCCGAGAG
>JBAUOE010000011.1:0-1697 GCA_049579585.1 Solirubrobacterales bacterium
TCGCTTCGGTCAGCGCGGTACCGGTCATGCCGGAAAGCTTCTCGTAGAGACGGAAATAGTTCTGCAGGGTGATCGTCGCCAGGGTCTGGTTTTCTTCGCGGATCGCCACCCCTTCTTTGGCTTCAACCGCCTGGTGGAGGCCTTCCGACCAGCGGCGTCCTTCGAGAATGCGGCCGGTGAATTCGTCGATGATCATCACTTCGCCGTCAACCACCGCGTAATCCTTGTCCTTGCGGTAGAGGGACTCGGCCTTGAGTGACTGAATCAGGTGGTTGACCATGTTGCCGTTTTCGGCCAGGTAAAGATTCTCGATTCCGAGGAACTTTTCGGCATTGCCGACGCCACGTTCGGTCGGAGCGACCGTCTTGTGTTTCTCGTCGTATTCGTAATCGAAGTCGGCTTCGGAGGTGTCTTTGGTTTCACCCATCGACTTGAGCTTGGTTTTGGCAGGAACGCCATCGAGCTGTTTCGCGAGCCGGGCGAAAGTGAAGTAGGTCTGGGCGGCCTGTTCGGGTGCACCAGAGATGATCAGCGGGGTTCGGGCCTCGTCGATCAGGATGTTGTCGACCTCGTCGACGATCGCAAAGTCATGGGATCGCTGGACCTTCTGGTCGAGCGACGGAGCCATGTTGTCGCGTAGATAGTCGAAGCCGAACTCGGAGTTGGTCCCGTACGTGACGTCGCAGGTGTACTTCGCGCGCCGCTCTTCGGGATCGTCATCTTCCTGGATCCAGCCGACGGTTACGCCGAGAAGGTCGAAGATTGGTTTCATCCAGAGCGCATCTCGCTTGGACAGGTAATCGTTGACGGTGACCACGTGGACCGACCCTCCGCCGAGCGTGTTCAGAACGATCGCCAGGGTGCTGGTGAGGGTTTTGCCTTCACCGGTTTTCATTTCCGCGATCGCGCCGTCGTTAACGACCATTCCACCGATCAGCTGGACGTCGTAATGACGCTGGCCAAGCGCCCGGCGCGCCGCTTCACGGGTCAGCGCGAAAGATTCCGGCAGCAGATCGTCGAGTGACTCTCCGTTGCGTGCACGTTCCCGCAGGGAGTCGGCTTCCTCGAGCAGTTCGGAGTCCTCGAGGACCTCCATTTCAGGCTCGATCCGGTTGATCGAATCAACCCGCTTTTGATAAGTCTTGAACTTGCGTCCCTCGCCAAGTCGGAGAGCGCGATCGATGAGCTGTTTGGCCATGCCTTTAGGTTAGCCGTTGCGCCCTATGCGCCTCCTTAAGACTCAACCTTGAGTCGCCGCGTTGCATGGACCCGCAGCGATTGAAAGGGCGGTGGCCCGGGCTGGAGACGCTGCCCGTGCATGACGGAGGCCCCCTGCCGGGGGCCCCCGAGATACTCGATCACCTCGCTGGTCAGTTCCGGAGCTCCCTACAGAGCTCAGGAGGTGGCTAAAGAGTTGCTGATGCTCCCCCTTCCGAGGGGCGCCCTTTCAACTGGTTTACGAGACTGCGGGTCTGACTGCGCTTTCTGCGTTTCTCCCGGTGGCGTTTTACCTGGCGGCGCATGTCCTCCGCCAGCTCATGGATTGTGTGGGTCATCTCTGGAGTGGCTTCGTGGGCATGGAGGGTGACGCCCTTCACGTGCAGAGTTGCCTCGGCGCAATACTTGTTGGTAATCGCCGGGTTCTGCTCCTCGGACACGACAACTTCAACGCGGGCCATCGGAGAGACCTGTTGGTC
>JBAUOE010000012.1:0-2738 GCA_049579585.1 Solirubrobacterales bacterium
GTCGGAAGCGGCCCGGCCGTCCCGGCAAGGGCGACTGCCGGATTGGTGGCAGCGTTGCCCAGCGCGGTCAGGGTTGCCGAGCGGGCACCCTCGGCTTTGGGGGCAAAGATCAGATTCGCGGAGCAGCTTTCGCCAATCTTGATCTGACCCCGGCAGGTATCGCTGCCGATGATGAAGTCGGTCGGGTTGGCTCCCCCGAAAGTGAATCCTTCGAGCTCCAGCGGGGCCGAGCCGTTGTTGGTGAAGGTGACCGTCTGCGGTTCGCTGACGGTCCCCTGGGGCACGGGAACGGGAGAGCCAAAGGTGAGCGATGCCTGACTCAGGTCAGCCGTCGGTGCGTTGATCAGAACCACGGCCTCGTCGTTCGTATCATCGGCTGTTGCCAGGTCCGGCACGCCATCGTTGTTCAGGTCGCCAACCGCAATCGACCGGGCATCCTGCCCGGCCGCAAAGTCGACCGGCGTTCCGAAGAGGCCCGTACCGGTGCCGGGGAGAATCGAGGCGGTGGCGGTGAAATTGTTCGCCACTGTTGCCAGGTCGATCTGGCGATCGCCGTTGAAATCGCCGATCGCCAGCGCGGCCGGCACTGCACTCGTGGTGAGGTCGGTCTTGGCCGTGAAGGACCCACCGCCGAGGCCGAAAAAGAGCGCCACATTGGTCGAGAAAGCGGATTTCGCCAACGCCAGGTCAAGGACGCCGTCGTTGTTCAGATCACCAATCGCCACCGACCGCGGCGAAGATCCGGCCGTCAGGTTGGTGCCGGCCGCGAAGCCACCGGTGCCGCTGCCGAGCCTGACCGTGACGTTGCTCGAATTGAAGTTCGCCGTGACCAGGTCGGGATTGCCGTCGCCGTTCAGGTCATCGAGGGCGACGGAGAACGGGAAGTCGCCGACCGCGAAGCTGAGCGCGGCGGCGAATGAGCCCGAGCCCGTACCGAGCAGGACTGAAACGTTGTCCGACCCGGTATTGCCTGTCACCACGTCCGGTTTACCGTCATTGTTCAGGTCGCTGATCGCCACCGAGAGTGGGGTGTCACCGACCGCGAAGCTGGTGGGGGGACCGAACGACCCGGCACCCGTGCCGAGCAGGACCGAGACCGTGTCGGAGTCGGCGTCAGCCGTAACCAGGTCAAGCCTGCCGTTGTTGTTCAGGTCGGCGGTCGCCACCGCTCGCGGCGCGCTGCCTGCCTGGAACTCCGTCGACGCGCCGAAAGAGCCGGTGCCAGTGCCGAGCAGGACCGAGACGTTGCTGTCGTTTGTGTTCGCGGTGGCCAGGTCCCCTTTGCCGTCGCCGTTGAAGTCACCAATGGCGACAGAGCTGGGCGCTGTGCCAGTCGCGAAGACATCCACCGGCTTGAACGTGACCGCCGCCGAAGCTGCGGTGGGCAGCACCATGAGAAGAATTGCTGACAGAACCAGCGTTAGTGCGATTCGCCCTCGGCTCGCAATCATTGATTTCGTCTCCCTGCTCAATTGTCCGTTATGGCTCAAGCGGAGCTGTCGCGACCCATTCGGGAATACAGCAGCGTCAATGCCCTGTCAGTGAAACCTAACCGTGGCAGCGGGGTTCGTCAACCAGGAAGATCCCTTTGGCGACCCTCCGGGATAAAACCACCTAGGGTCACCTCTTGGACGAAGAAGCTGAAGACAAGGACCCCGTCAATTGGCGTCCATGGGTCAGCTGGGCAGTGGTCGCGCCGGTCGTGATCTGGGCGATCGCGCGTACTTTCGGACTGGAACGTGGTTTCCCCACCGTCCAGCTGATGGCCTACACGCCATACGTCCTCCTGCTGTCGCTCGTGATTCTGCTCGCGGTAGTGCTGCTGCGTCAGTGGCTGGCTTTCGCGGTCGGAATCCTCGCTTTCATCGCGCTTTCGATCGCTGTGGTCCCGCGGGAACTGGGCGGACCGGATGAGGTCAGCGGGGGCAGGCCGGTCAATGTCATGACATTCAATCTTGCCCGCGGCCGGGCGGATCTGGGTGAGCTCAGATCCCTGGTCGAAAGTCGGAACGTCGACATCCTGGCCCTTCAGGAAGTGACACCTGAAGCAGCAGACGGATTGAAGGAGATCAGGATCGGCCAGCTACTCGGGAACTCAGTGGTCGCAACTGAAGAAGGCCATCAGGGCCGTTTCACGGGCGGTGCGATCTTCTCCAGATACCCACTCGAAGGCCTGGGTCAGCCCGCCACATATTCCCGGCAGCCCGATGTTCTGGTGTCGATTCCGGGTGCGATCCCTTTCCGCCTGCGGTCGGTTCATCCGATGGCACCAGCCGGACCTCGCACCACAACGCAGTGGGCAGACGAATTCGATGATTTTCCCTCAGCGGCGGAAGCTGGTTCACCCTGGGTCCTGGCCGGAGACTTCAACGCGACGCTCGACCACCAGAAACTGAGGGACGTGATCGGCACTGGCTTTCGCGACGCGGCCGATGTGATGGGCCTGGGCATAGTTTCCACCTGGCCCTCAAGCTTCAAATGGCCGCTGCCGGTGACCCTCGATCATGTGCTGGCCGATGATTCGATCGCGATCACCGGATACGACGTGGAGGCAATCAGCAAGTCCGATCACCGGGCCGTCTTCGCAGACCTGGTGATCCCCGACCGCTAACCCGAGCACTGACCCCGACCAGTGATGATCCTTGTTCTCTGCGCATGGCGACGAGAAGGAGGAGCATCACTTTTTGGTTGGGCTGGCCCCGCCGGCGATGATCCTTGTTCTCTGCGCATGGCGACGA
>JBAUOE010000013.1:0-18623 GCA_049579585.1 Solirubrobacterales bacterium
CCAGTGCATCCGCAGCCACGGCTTCTTCGACCGGTTCAACAGTTTCAGCCGGCGGATCAACAGCCTCGGGACTGGTGGCGGCAACCATGGAATCCGGGATCACCGGATCTGACTGGCCAGCTGGGGCTGCCGGGGGGGAAGGAACCTCCGGGGTATCGCCCGTCGCCGGCAATGCAGGCGGCTTCGGGGCCTCGGATGTCGCCCCGGATCCGGCGGACGAATCCGCTGTGGGTTTCGCCGGGACTTCGGGTGTCGGAGCTGGTGGATCAACCGGGTCCGGTCGTTTCGCCTCCGGGATCGTTGACGGGTCGATCGGCTCTTTGGCTGGATCCACCTTTGACTTCTTGAAAATCTTACGTCTAAGCAATTTTCTCTTCCCTTGTTGCCGTCATGTGCGAACCCTACCCGCCTCTGAGAAGCTGGTGGTGTGGACGATCAAACCGGATGGAAGATGTGGTGGTACAAACGGCGCTGGTACGAACGTAACCACCGACCGTTGAGGAAGCTCAGGATCAACCGTCATATGGCCCGTTCCGGAGCATATGTACGGCATCCGGTGGAAGGCGAAGTTCTCGAAGGCCTCGAGTCCGGCAGGCTCGAAGTTGGCCAGGGAACGATGTTTGAGCCTGGCTGCTGGATCACAATGGCACCGGATGCCCGGATCTCGATCGGTTCAGGAACGTTTCTGAACCGCAACGTGATGCTCGCCGCCCACGAACAAATCGTGATTGGCGATCACGTGATGTTCGCCAACGGGTGTTTCGTCGGTGATGCGAGCCACAGGTTTGATGATCCGGACCTGCCCGTCACCTGGCAGGGATTCACCTCGAAAGGGCCGGTTACCATCGGATCGAACTGCTGGTTCGGTGTGAACTGCGTGGTGACTTCCGGGGTCACCATCGGTGAGCGGTGCGTGATTGGCGCCAACTCCGTGGTGACACAGGACCTGCCTGATGGGGTGATCGCGGCCGGCATGCCGGCCAGGGTGATTCGCGAGATTGAATTCAAACCTTCGGGTACTGATCAGCCTCCCGGCTGATACTCAGGCCAGCGGCTCCCAGTCCCACGAAAAACTGGATTCGATGCCATCGCGATTCAGTCGCCGCTGCAGACGCTCAAGTTCGGCAGGTTCAACGCTGTAGACATGTTCAGCACCAGGAAACTCGCCTGAACGGACTTCGTCGACGTAACCCTGAACCCCGCGTTTCATTTCGCCGCGAACGTCAGCGAAGCTCTTCACGAACTTGGCCACATGACCGGCGTTGAAGCCAACCAGGTCGTGAAGCACGAGCACCTGTCCGTCGGTCGCGTTGCCCGCACCAATGCCGATGGTGACAGCATCCAGGCTGACGCTGAACATTTCGGCCACGGCCTGGGGGACAGCTTCGATCACGATCGCGAAGCAGCCCGCCTGATCGAGGGCCATTGCGTCTTCGGCGACTTTGACTGCGACGTCCGCGGTGCGTCCCTGGGCTTTCATGCCACCGAGCGCGGTAGCGGTCTGTGGGGTCAACCCGACGTGGCCCATCACCGGAATGCCAGCCCCGATTATCGCTTTGGCACGATCGACCGATGCGCCGCCACCTTCGAGCTTCACGGCGTCACAGCCAGCTTCCTTGACCAGTCGCTGGGCACTTGCGATTGCCAGCTCGTTGGATCCTTCGTATGAACCGAACGGCAGGTCGCCAACCAGCAACGGGGTCTTCAGGCCACGCCTGACGGCTTTGGTCAGCATGGTCATTTCGTCCATGCCCACCGGGACCGTGCTGTCATAGCCAAGGACGCAGTTTGCCGCGGAATCGCCGACCAGCACGACTTCGACACCGACTTCTTCGACTACCTGAGCCGAAGGGAAGTCGTAGGCGGTGATCATCGTGATCGGTTCCTTAGCCGTCTTCATCTCGTTGAGACGGGTGATAGTTATGGGCCGACTGTCGTTCTGTTCCCTGCTTCCGGAACTCATTCGGTGCTCCTTTTTTGTTTCATGGGCTCAATAAGAATGTTGTCGATAAGGCGGGTGCCGTCAACTTTGGCGGCGACCGCGACGAGGATCGGTTCCCGGCTGTCATCGGTCGCCGGGTCGAGGGTTCCCGGGTACCGGGCTTCGAAATATTCAGGTTCGATGCCGGCCTCGGCCAGACGACTGCGCCCTGCCCCCAGGGCCGCATCCAGTCCTTCGTCCGGATAGGCGTTTTCGGTTTCGAGAAGGGCGGCGCGAATGGCCGTGGCCCTTTCCCTTGATTCGGGGGACAGGTAAGCGTTTCTCGAACTCATGGCCAGGCCGTCGGGTTCCCGAATGGTCGGCAGAACGATGATTTCGCAACGGAAATCAAGGTCTTCCGCCATACGTTTGATCACTGTCGCCTGCTGGGCGTCTTTCTGTCCGAAATAGGCGACGTCGGGATCGATCGAGTTGAGGAGCTTCGCGACGATCGTGGTCACGCCCGAGAAGTGGCCTGGTCCGCGACTGTCTTCGCTGCCACACAGAACCTCGGTCAAACCGGTCACTTCGACTTTCGTGGCAAACCCCGACGGATAAACGTCGTCCGGGTTCGGGGTGTAGATGAAATCGACCCCGGCAGCTTCAGCAATTCCGAAGTCTCGTTCCTCGTCACGGGGATAGGCACTGAGGTCCTCTCCGGCCCTGAACTGGGCAGGATTGACGAAAAGGCTCATCACCACAAGGTCACAGTCATCCCGTGCTGCCTGCAGCAGCGAATTGTGGCCTTCGTGCAGGTAGCCCATGGTCGGGACGAGGCCGACCCGGACGCCGGATCTGCGGTTCTCTTCCCGGACCGCGAGCAGTTCTTTCGATGTACGCAGGACTTTCATTGCGGGTCGGCTCCGTTCAGGGAAACCATTGCCCGGGTCCGGTCGGCCATGGCGTCGTACATCTCGAGAAGATCGGGGTTCGTCGTGGCGAGCGCGGTCCGGTGGGCTTCCACCGTTCCTTCGTCGCCACGGGCAATCGGGCCGGTGATCGCGGCCGCACCGAGCTCCTCCCAGTTGGAAAGCGACCGGCGTACCAGCGGGGCCAGTACCCGGCGGGGTTCCTTCACGCCGATTTCTTCAAGCATCGACGCTGCGGTCTGCTCCAGGGTGATCAGGTAGTTCGAGGCCAGGCTCGCTGCCGCGTGGTATGTCGGCCGGTCCTTTTCATCGATCTCGAAAGGCAGGAGGTTGATGTCCCTGGCCAGCCGGGTAGCAAAGTCCACCGCTTCCGGGTTGGATCCAGCGACTGCAGCAGGGCAACCCGAAAGATCGGTGTCTGGCGCCGGCACGGTCTGCAGGGGATGAATCGAAAAAACTGCCGGCGCACCCGCTGTGCGTAAAGGTTCGAGGCCGGTCGCCCCGCTGGTGTGGCCCAGCATTTTCGGGGTGGCCCCGAGGGCCGCTATCCGTTCGGCAGTTGGAACGATTTCGGAATCGGGGACGCAAAGCAGGACCGCTCTCGAATCGACCTGGCTGGCAGTGAATTTCCTGGCCACGAGATCAACTGTAAACCCGGCCATTTGAGCCGCGTTCGCGATTGACGAGCCGACCCTGCCGGGCCCGACGATGGTTAGCGCCTGAGGCGCGCTCTTTCGTTCGTTCATTTGCCGTTCCAGTTCCCTTTCGGTGATACCAGACGGAGCGAGTTGGTCTTGCGTTTTTGAGGGGAAGGCTTTGTTTGATGGTCCACCCCCGAATTCGGGTGGCGGCCTCTGCCAATTATAGGCTGCGGCCATGCCCGACGATGCAAATGCCCGCCGTGATCAACTTGTAGCGGTTTTCGAAGAGGCCCGCAGCTGCACGATGTGCGACCTCTGCGAAGACAGAACCCAGGTTGTTTTCGGATCCGGGAATTCGGATGCCGAGCTGATGTTCGTCGGGGAAGCCCCGGGAGCCGAGGAGGACCGGCTGGGTTTGCCATTCGTTGGCCGTTCAGGAAATCTGCTGATCTCTTTGCTCGCCGAAGTCGGCATCAGCCGTGAAGAAGTCTTTATCGCGAACACCGTCAAATGCCGGCCGCCAGACAACCGAAACCCGACCAGGGCAGAGATCGAGACCTGCCAGCCATGGCTGTTCGAACAGATTCGATTGATCGAACCGAAGGTTGTCGCAACCCTCGGAAATTTCGCCACCAGGCTCCTCAGCGGGGACCAGACAGGCATCACCAAGGTTCACGGGGTGCCGCAGGTTCACGATCTCGGTTCCCGCACCGTTTACCTCATGCCGCTTTTCCATCCTGCGGCCGCGCTGCGGGCGACCGGCACCCGGAATCTGTTGGCCGCCGACCTGGCAAAACTTCCGGACCTGATCGGCCGGGATCTTCCATCAGCGCCATCCGGGGGGTCGACGTGAGTAACACGGACATAGTGATCACGACCAGCGCCGAAGAAACAGAGCAGCTGGGGAAACAGATCGCGGCAGAACTCGAACCCGGTGACCTGGTTTTGCTCAACGGCGAAGTCGGGGCGGGAAAATCGACCTTGATCCGGTCGGCGATGAGGTCTCTGGGGGTGAAGGGGGCGATTCCGTCGCCGACCTTCACGATCGGCCGGACCTACATCGGTGACCTGCCCGTTTCACACATGGATTTTCACCGGATCGGATCAATCGAAGCAGAAGATCCCGGTCTGCTCAGCGAATATTTCGGACCGGACCGGATTGTTTTCATCGAGTGGCCCGGGGATGACGAAACCGTCCTGGCCCTTTACGCGAATCGGGTCAGGACGATTTCGATCGCCCATGCCGGCGGTGACAGCCGACGGGTCGAAGTCGGACCGGTCAGGCTGTCGCCGCAGTGACGGTTGTTGCCTGACGGCCCTCGCTGCCGCTACTGGCCAGCCTGGTCCAATGCGTCCTGAATCTGCTGCTGCGCGTCGTCGATCTGTTTCTGGGCGTTGTCTTTCGCATCCTGAATTTCGCTGTCGCTCGGGACATCGCCATTTTTCTGGGCTTCGTCGAGCTGCTTGTTCGCTTCGTCAAGCTGCTCGTCGACCTGCTTCTGGATCTCGTCGCTCTGCTCCTGCGCCTGATCAATCGCGTCGTTCACCTGGTCGTTTGTGCTGTCGCCACAACCAACGGCGAACATTCCGGCGGCCCCCACTGCGAGAATGGCCAGACCCATGCGCAACCGCTTCGAATCAATCATCTTTAGTTCTCCATCCTTTGTGAACTGGAATTGGCTAGGCACTCTGCATGGATCAGCCTATCGCCGGAGGCGGAGTTGAAAATCATCGGTTTCGACACCGCAACTGACGACACGGTGGTTGCTGCTTCATCAGGCGGTGAAGTCGTATTCGAAAAACTGATCGGCCCTAACGAAAAGGGGCGTCCGGTCCACAGCGAGATGCTGATGGTCACTTTGAACGACGCCGCCGAAGCGCTGGGAGGCTGGGCTGACGTCAGGCGCCTCGCGGTCGGTACCGGCCCCGGCACTTTCACCGGAATCAGGATCGGACTGGCCACCGCAAACGGCCTGGCCCTGTCAGCCGGAATCGATCTGGCCGCGGTTTCAACCCTCGAAGCGCTCGCTCTGCCGATGAGGGACGGATCCAGGCCGGTGCTGCCCCTCCTCGATGCCCGACGGGGAGAGGTCTTCGCGGCGCTCTATGGGCCCGACGGCGAAATTCTGCGGGCACCATTCGCGTCAGGACCGGAAGATCTGGCGCCGCTTCTGGCCGAACTGGACCCATCCCCGATTGTCGGAGGGCCGGGGGCGGTACGATTCAAGGACGAATTGCTCCGGATCGGCCTGAACCATGACGATTCTGATGCGACCGCCCACCACCTGAGTGGGCGCGCCATTTGCGAGTTGGGCGCCGCAATCGACCGGATCGACAACTCAACTCCCCTCGAACCCACATATCTGAGAGTCCCCGATGCGCAACTCTGGCTTGAACGAGATGGCAGTACGAACGGTCCCTGAATCGCAGGGGCTCGACGTTGTCCTGCGCCCGCTGACTTTCGCCGACCTCCCGGTCGTCATTTCGATCGAACGCCGGTCGTTTTCCAGTCCGTGGTCGCCCGGCATGTTCGTACTCGAGATGTCCCGGGATTCGAGCGTGACCCTGGCCGCTGTGCTGGACGGACGCCCGATCGGTTACGCCGTTTTTTCCCGGTATGACGCGGCCTGGCATTTGATGAATATCGCGGTTGCGCCGGAGCACCGGCGGCATCGGGTCGGTTCGATCCTGATCGAAGGTTCGGTGGACCTGATTGGACCGGACGCCCCGGTGACCCTGGAAGTCAGGCCGTCGAACCTCTCGGCAATCGCGCTCTACGAAACTTTCGGATTTCGTGCCTACGGACATCGCAAGGGCTACTACCCGGACAACGGGGAGGACGCGATGATCATGTGGCGAGGCGACCCAGCCGCTGCCGGCGTTCCCGACCAGGCCCTTCAGACCAGCCCGGAGCAATGAATCTTGCCGATCCTGGCAATCGAAACTTCATGTGACGATACGTGCGCCGCGGTCCTCGACGGTCCGAAGATCCTTTCGAATGTGGTTTCTTCGCAAACGGTTCACGAGCAGTACGGCGGGGTGGTGCCGGAGGTGGCTTCTCGCCACCACCTCGAACTGACCGGGCCGGTGATCGCGTCAGCGCTGCTCGACGCTGACCTGGAAATCCATGATCTTGACGCCATTGCGGTTACTGCCGGACCGGGTTTGATCGGGGCCCTGCTGGTCGGGCTGAGCACCGCCAAAGCCCTGGCTGCGCCGTGGCGCATTCCGCTGATCCCGACCGATCACCTGCACGGACATGTGGCGGCAAACTTTCTTGACCCGGACCCGGTCGAACCACCGTTCATCTGCCTGATTGCCAGCGGCGGGCACACTATTCTCGCGGGCGTCACTGACTTCGAAGGCTATGAAGTTCTCGGCGAAACACTCGACGACGCTGCCGGTGAAGCGATCGACAAGGGCGCCCGGATGCTCGGCCTCGGTTACCCCGGGGGCCCGGCCCTCGAGGCTCTTGCCGCCGACGGTGATCCGGAGGCGTTCAGCTTTCCGGTGGCGATGACCCGCAATCCCGGTCTCGATTTCAGCTTCAGCGGCCTCAAGACCGCTCTCGTATATCGCTGCCGGGACCTCGGTGAAGATGGGGTCGAGCAGAACCGGGCGAACCTCGCGGCCGGATATCAGGCGGCAATCGTGGATCAACTTGTCGGGAAACTTCGCCGCGCGATCGACCGCGACGACTGGCCCCTGGTCGCGCTTGGTGGTGGGGTCGCCGCGAATGGGCCGCTGCGGGAAGCAGTCCAGGAACTATGCGACGAAAGGTCGATCAAGCTGAAGCTCGTACCTCGCGAACTCTGCACCGACAATGCCGCGATGATCGGTTCAGCGGCCCGTTACAGCCGGAAGCTCGAGTTTCCCGAATATCTCGGATTTGACGCTTTTGCGACCGGAGTCAGCCGGTGACTCCACCGCCCGTGAAAGTCACGGTCCATTCACAGCCGGGATGCCATCTCTGCGACGAAGCGATCGCCTGGCTGGAAGGGATCAAGGGTGAGTATCCGTCGGTGGAAATTACCGTTCTTGACATCAACCGCAACGATGATTCCCTGAAGCTTTACCTCGAGCGAATCCCGGTGGTGGAGATCGACGGCATCGTGGTCAGCGAACTCGTTCTGGAAGAAGATTCAGTGCTTGAACGCTTAGGCAACCCCGTGAGTCGTTCAGGCCAGATACCCTGACAGCCCAATGACTCTGCCGCCCAAACCCCGATCTGACAGCGCGTCCACCCTGATCGGGGATGGCGAAAGGCTTTCGCTGGGAGTTGCCGCCCGTCTTTCCCGTTACCTCCAGGTGCTGACCCAGGCAAAGAAGATGGGCCGGGACACGATTTCGTCCCAGGAGCTTTCCGAGTACACGCACATCAACCCGACCCAGATCCGTCGTGACCTGTCTGGTTTCGGCAAGTTTGGCAAGCGCGGGGTGGGGTATCGCATCGAGTTTCTCGTTGAGGAGATCCGCAAGATCCTGAGGACTGCCGGGCACCACAACATCGCGCTCTTCGGGGCAGGGAAGCTCGGTCAGGCAATTGCCGGGTCGGACATTTTTGCCGACCACGGGTTCGAGATCGTTTCGCTTTTCGATGTAGATCCCGGACGCATCGGAACCGAAGTCGGGTCGCTCACCGTTCGTGATTTCTCCGAACTGGGGGATGCGGTCAAAGACGAAGCGATCGTGGTCGGTGTGATCGCGGTGCCTTCCGTGGCGGCCCAGGAGGTTGCCGACGGACTGGTAGATGCCGGTGTCACGGTGATCTTCAATTACACCGAGCAGTTGCTTCAGGTGCCGCCGGAAGTGACAGTTCATACGTCGAGTCCTGCGGTCGACCTCCTATACGCGCTGTACTTCTACCTTTCTTGAACGACTTTGGCTGACTCCGACCTGCTCGACCTTGACGTTGCCCGTGAGATGTTCGAGGCTTCGCGGGATTTCACGATCGGGCTTGAAGAGGAGTTCGCGATCCTCGATCCGGGGACCCTCGATCTGGCTGACCGGTTCCCTGAGCTTTACGAGGCGGCCCAGGCCGATCCGGTGCTGGGTGAGTCGGCTGCCGGCGAATTGATCGCCTCCGAAATCGAGATCCGTTCCGGGCGTTCGACGTCGATGGCGGATGCCATTCTGCGACAGGCTGACCGCCGCAAGCGACTCTTTGACCTGGCACGGGAGCGTGGTGCCAGTCTCGCTTCGATGGGGACCCATCCCTGGGCGAACTATCTGGATCAGGAGATCATTGACACTCCGCACTACCAGCGGCTCAAGGAAGATCTCGGCTGGGTTGCCCAGCGCAACAACACCTGGAGCCTGCACGTCCATGTTGGTATTCAGGGGGCGGAGCGGGCGATCAAGGTAACCGACTGGCTTCGGGAACAGCTGCCGATCCTGCTCGCCGTTTCGTCCAATTCTCCGTTCCTGGACCGGCACGACAGCGGCCTGGCTTCGGTGCGGTCCGAGATCTTCACGCGGTCGTTTCCCCGATGTGGGATCCCCGGCCAGTTCCGGTCCTGGGATGAATACGCGAACTTCATCAACACCCTTCATCGACTTGGTTCGGTTGTGGAAGCGACCCAGCTTTGGTGGAGCGTGCGGCCTCACCACGCTTTCGGCACGGTCGAGGTCCGGATCTGTGACGCCCAGTCGAGCGGCCCGGAATCAACCGCACTTGCCGGGCTGATCACCGCGGTGGTTGCCCAGACCGCGCTTGATCTTGATTCCGGAGCGAAGGATGGCACCGAGCCGTTGCTTGACCGGGAGATCGAGGAGAATTTCTGGCGGGCAATTCGTTACGGAATGGATGGAAAGCTGATCGATTTCCGCGGGGGCAGGGAGGTCGAAGCCAGGCAGGTGCTTGATGACCTGCTCGAGTGGACCTCGCCTGCCCGCGAAGCCCTGGGCATCGAAGTTGACCTCCCGGAGCAGAACGGAACCCAGCGCACCCGGGAACTGTTCAGGGGCGGGATGTCGGTCGAGGAGATCTACCGCGCCTCGGCCGAAGAGACCATGAGGACCTTCAGCAGCTGATCGACCAGGTCGCCGGCCGGGGATTTCCCCATTTCGTAAATCCGCGAGCTGCATCCATATAAGCTCACTTCAATGAGTGAAGAAGAGAAGACTCCGCCGAATTCTGCCGATGCCGCCTCGCCTCAGGGTGACCCGGGTGGGCCGCCGCCGCTCACGCCCGAAGAGCAGGAGATGCTCGAACAGCAGATGAGTGAAGTCCGGGTCGAGGACCTCCTGACCCAGACGGTAGCCAGCGTGCTCAACCTCAGCGCCCGACGCATCGTCAAAGAAGATGAAATTGACCTCGACCAGGCCCGCATCGGTATCGATGCTGTCCGGGCACTGGTGGCACTCCTGCCGGCCGAAGTGGAAGAAGCAGTCAGAGAGCCGCTCAGCCAGGTGCAGATGCTTTACGCACAGCGGGCAGGAACACCGCCTGAAGGCGCCCCGGAGGCTCCCGGACAGGCCCCGCCGGCCCCGCAGCAGGATGCCAAGCCCAAGGGCCCCGGTCTGTGGACCCCCGGGCGCGACTGAACCCTTCCGCCCAATAGAAATAGTTTCCGGCTTCACCCGCCATGAGGGCGGGTAAGTTGTCCGCATGTGGCGCGATGGTTTGTCGGGGCAACAGGAGATGCTCGAGTGGATTTTCGGCTCGGCACCCGGCGGCATGGCAATTGTCGAGTACAGCCAGCACCTCGGTGGCATTCTTGCCTTCGCCAATGAAGCACTGGCGGGCCTGACCGGATACACCCGGGAAGAACTGGTCGGCATGCCGGCCTTCAAGCTGATCCCGGAAGTTTCCGACGAGGCAGAAAGTTCCCGCAACGAGCTGGTTGCCGGGAAGCGGACCTGGTGGTCGGACGACGTCAACCTCAGGACCCGCCACGGAGAATGGAAAGTCGTCCGGTTGACCGTTTCTTCGCTGATGAAATCCGGTGGGGAACTGTTCGGCATCGCGCATGCCGAAGACGTAACCGAACAGAGGCGGGAAAGCAGCCGCCTGGAGTTTCTGGCTGGACATGACGCGCTGACCGGCCTGCCCGGAGCCCAGCGGATGGAAGAAGAACTGCTTCGATTCAGTCATCGTCAGGTGATCGGCGATTCCTCGCGGGCACTGGCTGTGGTTGACCTCGACGGGCTTGCTTACCTGAACGACCGCTTGGGCTTTGCTGGCGGCGATCAGGTGATTCGGGCAATGGCCTCCCTCGTTGAATCGATGACCGCTGACAATGGCGTGGCAGTGCGCATCGGCGCCAACCGGTTCGCGCTCTTCTGGCCAGACCTGGATGCCGGCACGGTTGTGATTCGAACCAACAGCCTGCTCCAGCAGATCCGCAATGATGATTTCCTGCTCAACCTGGGGGAAGCGGCCAGAGGCGTCGCATTTACTGCGAGCGCCGGGATCGCAATCGTCGAATCTGGCGACAGCTGTCCGCCGAGCGAGATCCTGGCCACCGCCGACCAGGCATTGCGAAAGGCCAAGCAGGGTGGACGGGACTGCCTGGTCACCGTTGACATCGATCGGGCCCCGACCGGACTGATTGGCCTGTCCGAAACCCGGGAACTGATCGCCCACGGAATCAGCGGCGAAGGGGTGTTCCATTTCGCGGCCCAGCCGATTCTGAACGCGGCGACGAATGAAACTGTGGGTCACGAACTTCTGCTCCGCGCAAGATTCGCCGACGGTACGGAAGTCATGCCGGACCAGTTGATTCCGGTGGCAGAAGAATCAGGCTTGATCCGCCGCCTGGATCGCTGGGTGGTGCGCCGAGGGATCGAGATCGCCGCTCAGGGCGGGGTCGATGGCAACGGAGGGTCGATCTGGATGAACATGTCGGCACAGTCGCTGACCGACAGTCGCCTGGCGGACCTGGTGGAAGAGCGTCTCGTGGAGACCGGGGCCGATCCGGCGAAATTGACCTTCGAGATGACCGAAAGGGAAGGGAGTGCCGACTTCCAGGGTGTCGGACGTCTGGTCACAAGGCTTCGTGAAGCCGGTTGTTCCTGCGCGCTCGACGACTTCGGTTCCGGGTACGGCGGGTTCAATCACCTCAAGCAGATTGCGTTCGACGTAATTAAGGTCGACGGGCACTTCGTTGAAGAACTGGCCCACAGCGAAATCGACCGGGCTGTAGTCAGGTCGATAATCGAGACGGCGAGAATCGCGGGCCGGACGACGGTTGCCGAGTTCGTTTCGGATGATGCCGGCCTCGAACTGGTCCGTGACTGGGGCGTAGATTACGTGCAGGGAAATTTCATCTCGGAACCGGTACCGGTCGTAATCTGATCTGGCTGGTTCTCAAAAGCCCCTGGTTCTTTCTTCATTCGCGATGATCCGGTCCCGACCACTCTCCTTAGCTGCGTAGAGAGCGGCGTCGGACCGTTCGACGAGGTCGTCAACCGACTCGCCTTCGATCCATTCGGCGACTCCAGCCGAGCAGGTTTCATCGTCCGGGCAGGCGGCACGTAGCCGGTCAATCACTTCCGTCGCCTGGGAAAGGCCGGTGTTCGGCAGAGTCACGACGAACTCGTCCCCGCCGAATCGGGCGATGTGGTCATCGGCCCGCATCAGGTCCCGCCACGCCTGGACGCAATCCTCGAGCAGGCGATCGCCGGCCGGGTGTCCGTTCTTGTCGTTGAAGTCCTTGAACCGGTCTAGGTCGAGCAGGGCGAGACAGAGTGGCTGGTCGAGGCGACGGGCCCGGGCGATCGAATGGGTGATCACCTTTTCCCAGCCGCGCCGGTTGTCGACGTTGGTCAACGGGTCAGTTGTGGCGAGCAGTTCGAGTTGTTCGGTGACCTGATGTTGCTGGATGGCGATCGCGCCCTCCGCTGCCAGCAGGTCGATCGGCAGGACACTTTCGCTGTCGCCTTGCCATTCGGGCGGATACGCAAGCGCGAGGACTCCCAAAGGTCGGCCATCGAGTTCGATCGGTTCCCAGACGATCGTGCCAACGTTGACGTCCTGCCAGGCGAGCCGCTGAAGGTTCATTTCATCATCGGCATTGGTCAGCGTGTGACGCTTGCGGGCATTGATCGTTTTCCTTGGCACCAGGGATGGCCCGGAAGCGACCTGCCGGAGGATGTCCCGACGGCCGTTCTTCGAGGCGACAAGTTCGAGGTCACCGGTGCTGCTCATCTGAAACAGGCCGACCCCGATGGCGTCGGTTACGTCCGTCGTGGTTTCGCAAAGGGCAAGACCGCCGTTGGCACTGGTCGCGATCGCCTTGGTGACGCTGTTCAGGTTTTCGATCTGACGTCCACGAAACGCGGCAAGTTCGCGTTCTTCGCGCATCCTCATGACCAGGTCCTGAATTGCGACCGCGAGAACGGTGGCGAGGACAACGAGGATCATGTCCTGCTGCCACCCCTGGCTCAGACCGGGTTTGCTCTCAACGAATATTTCGATGCTCATGACAATCAGGGCGATGGTCCCGACCATCAGGGCGAGGGCACGGCGCGAGCCGTAGACCGCGACCGCGATCGCCGGGATCAGCAACAGCGGGCCGAGGCCGGCACCAAGACCATCGGTTGCTTCGCGTACAAGGAGTGCGCCAGCCAGCGCCCCAAAGGGGGCGAGCATCCAGAGGTTGGGGCGGAGGAAGGCCACCCCCATCGATGTCAGGGCAATCACCCAGCCGGCGGCATAGACCACCCAGGCGGGTTCATCCTTGCCGAGCAGGGAGACACCGAATGCGAGTGCGGTGACGATTGCATAGGGCAGGCCAAATCTCAGCATGCTTGACCGGTAGTGAGAAATGCTCTCATAACGACCATGTTTAGCTGGCATTCCCCATACCGTCCGGTTCGATCCCTTTGGCTTGACGACCGTCCTGCCCTTCACCTATAGTGCTTCATCGCATACGAATCAGTGATCAACGTCTGACCGGGTCCGTACTCTCCCGGTCAAGACTAGCCGCCGACACACCGCAGAACATTCTTGTCTAAAGACAGATCAAAACAAATTCTCAGGGAAATCCAGTCGCTTCGAGCGGAGCTAAACGGTCGCCTCGACGCGCTTGAATCACGGATGGGTCCTGAACGTCGTGCCGCACCACCAGCATCTGTTTCGTCGGCGGCAACGCCTTCCCTTCCTGCCGAAAACGCCAGTTCTTTCTCCAGCATCGAAGGGCCGGTTGAAAAGAACGTGAGCGTGATCATCCAGCCGCTCAACGATCTCAGCCTGGCCCGTGTGGTCGAGCAGGCACTTGCCGAAACCGAAGGCGTGGAGTCTTCGACCCTGCGTGAACTTCGCGGAAACTCGGCGATCATCGACGCGAGAGTCGATGAGGGCGTTTCAATCATCTCTTCACTGCGCCGGAAACTTCCAGTCGCATTCGACGTGACCGACTCCGATAAAGGTTCGTTCACGATCGCGATGGCCCAGCCCGGGCCCGCTCGCACGGACGGCGTGGCCGGCCAACAAGTTACGTGAGCGGCGGCAACGGAAACGGCGGAGGTGGCGCTTTTGGTGCCTTGTTCTTCGTCATCGGCATTCTGATCCTGTTCACGCTGATGTTCGGCTTCTTCCTGATCGTGCCGTTCTTCATTTTCCTCGGGGGCATCGTCGCGATGATCATCAGCGATCGCAAGCGCGACCGCAAGAAATCCGATGACGAGAAAGAGCAGGATCTCGAACGGCAGCAGGCAGCGGATGCGGTCGATCGTGAAAACGCAAGGCAGAGGGCATTGATCTGATGGTCGCGGGAGCAGCACAGAGACTTCTGGTGAGGGACGACGTTGACGGCGTTTCGGAACGCATGGTCACCCTGACCCCGGCCGTGGCGCACCTGCTGCCACTCGAAGTCTGCCGGCTTCACCACATGATTCCGGTTGAGTACAACGACGGGTATCTGACTCTGGTTGCAACCAGGGATGACGACAAGGATGCCGCGGACGCAGTTCGCAAGGCAACTGATTACGAACCACGCTGGGTGATTTCGGACTGGTCGGAGATCAACAGTGCGATCGACCGGCTCTTCGCCGGCAACGGCCGGATGGACCCCCTCGAGGGCGACGGCGCAACCTTCTCGGCCGACGACCTGGTCAGCCACGGGCTCGCGATACCCCCGCGGCTCGGCGAAAAGCTCGCCGGGCGTGGCCTGGTCACCGAAGAACAGCTTGGCGAAGCGGTAGCGGAGCAGCAGCGGACCGGCGGCCGGATCGGTGAAGTTCTGGTCCACGGAGGCGCGCTTGAGGAGAAGGCCCTGCTCAGGGTTCTCTCCGAGCAGATGCACCTGCCGACGATCGATCTCAGCCAGTACGACGCTACACAGGCCCCGCGCGATGTTTTCCCGGAGCCTGTCGCCCGGCGGCTCCATGTAGTGCCGATTGCGGTCGATGACCGCAACGATTTCCTAGCTGTCTCTGACGCGCTCGACGAAGACACTGAGCGCGAGATCCGTCAGTACACAAAGCTTGAAATCCAGCAGTTCCTCGCCCCGCGCAACGACGTCGACGAGCTTCTTCGTCGGGTTCACAGCGAGGAGTACACGAACACTGCCCGCTCGAACCTGAGGGAACGCTTCCCGGACAGCTCGGCCCATCTGGTTCTGAACGGTGCCCAGAAGGTATTTCTCGGCATCCTCGCTCTGGTTCTGATCGGCTTCCTGATCTGGAAGTTCGTCGACACCCTGATCGTGATCTTCGCGCTGGCCAGCGTTTTCTACACCTTGACTTCGCTCTACAAGCTCGTTGCCGGGTTCTCTGCCCTTGAACATCGCTACCTGCTCGACGCCACGCCGGAAGCCCTGGCGGCCATGGACGAGAGAAACCTGCCGATTTACACGATCCTGATCCCCCTTTTCCGGGAAGCGGCGGTTATCCCTTACCTGGTTGACGGCATCAATTCGCTGGACTACCCGAAGACCAAGCTCGACGTACGCCTGCTCTGCGAAGAAGAAGATGACGAAACGATCGCGGCGATCATGGCGCTCGACCTGCCACCGCACTTCCGGCCGATCATCGTTCCCGATTCTGCGCCACAGACCAAGCCGAAGGCCTGCAATTACGGGCTGCTTGGTGCCAAAGGCAAGTACGTAGTCATCTACGACGCGGAGGATCGCCCCGACCCGCAGCAGCTAAAGAAGGCTGTTCTCATGTTCGAGAACGTCGACGATTCGATTGTCTGCATCCAGTCGAAGCTCAACTTTTTCAACCAGCAGACGAACTACCTGACCCGCTGGTTCTCGATCGAGTACGCGATGCTCTTCGACCTCGTCCTGCCTGGCCTCGATGCCCGGAAAGATCCGATTCCGCTCGGCGGCACCTCCAACCACATCAAGCTCGACCAGCTGGTTGAAGTCGGTGGCTGGGACCCGTACAACGTGACCGAAGACGCCGACCTCGGAGTCCGGCTCCATCAGGCTGGTTACCGGACAACGATGATGGATTCGACCACTTATGAAGAGGCGAACACCGAAATAGGAAGCTGGATCCGCCAGCGTTCGCGCTGGATCAAGGGGTACATCCAGACCTGGCTCGTTTACATGCGTAATCCGTTCCGCCTCATGTCGAACGTCGGATTCAAGGGTTTCGTGTCATTCCAGCTCCTGATCGGTGGAACGTTCATCTTCCTGATCAACCCGATTTTCTGGTTCCTGACCACGCTTTTCGCCCTGACCCAGTTCGGTTTCATCCAGGAACTTTTCCCGGGATGGGTCTATTACCTGGCCGCCGCACAGCTGTTCCTCGGCAACTTTGTCTTCATGTACCTCGGTATGGCCGCCGCCGTGCGTCGTGGTGACGATGGCCTCGCTGTCTACGCTCTGTTCCTTCCTTTCTATTGGGGTCTCATGTCAATCGCCGCCTGGAAGGGATTCATTCAGCTCTTCACAAACCCGTTCTACTGGGAGAAGACAGAACACGGGGTGGATCTTGGTTCGAGTGGCCCGAGCGCTACCGCCGGCGGAACGCCGCGCAAGGTGTCTAACTGATGGCTACCGAACGCACGGCAACCCAGGTGGAGCTTGACGACGCGATCCGTGAAGGGCGCGTCGCAGAGCCGGTCACTACCGGCACCCACGAAAATGGCGTGATCGTCACCGAGCAGCGGGTCCGCGAGCATCAGGAGCCGACTCCCATCCGGGGAGGCGCGCCCAAGGCCGGTTTTGAAGGCTGGCTCGTATTTCTGTTCTTCGCCGTCGTTTACGGGGTAATCGGCTATTTCGTGATTACCGAGGGGCGAATCGTCTCGTTCAATTCGCTGCACAGCCTGAACGACGCCTACATGGTCTGGTGGAACTCACCGCCCAAACTGGCCGCGATCGGTCTCGGCGTTGCTCCTCTCGGCTCAGTCATGTTCCTGCCGCTGGCGCTGATCAAACCGCTCGCAACGTCGCTTGTGGCGGTGCCGGTAGCGACCGCACTGGCCGCGGGAATAATGATGGCGCTTCTGAACTCCTTGCTGCGACGCTGCGAGATGCCGTTCGGGCTCCGGATCGTAATGCTCGTCCTGTTCGGGCTCAACCCGATGCTGGTCTATTACGCCGGCAACGGAGAACCGGTTGTTTTCGGCATGCTCTTCGCTGCGATCAGCCTGCTTTCGGTGGTCTCGTGGAAGATCACTGGCGATACCCGCTACATAGTCGGTGCTGGCATCGGCATGGGAATCGCAGTCATGGTCGACTACGGATACGCCCTCTGGACGGTCGGTCTGATGTTTTCGATCATGGCGATCGGTATCGGATCGGCGCGTGACCGGATGCGTTCTTCCCTGATTCTTTTCCTGACCCCGGCCGTGTACGCATTGATGGTCTGGATTCTGCTCAACTGGATAATCATCGGCAGTCCCTTCGGCTGGCTCACCGCGCAGACCGGGTTCATCCAGGTCAACACGACCGGTGTTCTACAAGCGGTCGGTGCCTCTCCGATGGATGCCCTCGGGGACCTGTTCCAGGTGGTGCTCGGTGTCGCACCGCTCGGGATTGCCACGTTGATAATGCTGCTGCTGGTGGGCATCCTCAAAGGCGACTCACTCGCGTGGGGATTTTTCATCCTTGCCGTATTGGCTCTCGCAGTGCCGTTTATCCGCACTCTTGTTGCTGATGAAGCGCAGTTGATGACCCTGTCGGTCGGACTGCCTCTTGCCCTGCTCGCGTTAGTCGGGGCCTCCTACATATTCGCTGCCGCGGAAGGCATGCGGGTCGGTGTCGGAATCATCATGATCATCGGGCTTGTCGCAGCGGTCCCACTTGGCTGGAATGCGATGAAGGATTACGACTACCAGAACCAGGCCCAGGCATTCACGCGCTACGTCGAGGATCTGGACAGCCAGGAAGGCACCACTTCGGTTGGTGGCTACACCGTTGGCATCAATCCCGAACTGGCGATGGCGAACTACATCAAGGACGAACTGCCCCAGGTGAAAGACCGGATCCTGGTGGATGAGAACTTCAGTTACGGGCCGATGCTCCTGTCGGGGCGCCCGCAGCTCTTCTACGATCGCGCCGACAAGGGCGAGGGTGACTGGGAAGCAGTCAAGGACAACCCGTTCGGCAACGTCGATTACATGCTGGTCACGGTCAGCCGGGCCGGGGATCAGTTGCGCAAACAGTGGCCGCTTGCCGTATCCGGGGGCGAAGCCGGTTTCACGCCGATCTTCAGCACCGATCGTTATGTCCTGGTGGAAGTTGCCGCGACCAGGCCGCCCAGCATTGAAGAGCAGAACCAGAACAGTGATTCCAACCTGCCTCAGACCACCCCTCGTCCGTTCACTCCGGAAACACCGCCGACTGTAGATGCGGATACTCCTGACGAGTCGATCTCGGCAACCGAAGGGACCCCGCAGTCAACCCCGAGCACCGACACGCCGGCAAGCGGTGATGGCGGATCCCCGGCAACCAGCCCGTCTACAAGTAGTGGCTCTGGATCATCGTCTGCTCCGGCCCTTGAAGGAGAATGATGAAAGCCTCAGTTAATTCGGCCAGGTGGCTGATCATCTTTTCCCTCGTTGCAGCTTTGAGCATAGGAGTCGCTGCCTGTGGCGACGACAGCAGCGACAGCAACAACGCGAACAACAACAATTCATCGAACTCGAATAACTCGAATAACTCGAATAACTCGAATTCGAACAATTCGAACGCGAACAAGTCGGCAACAGCCGAAGCAACGGCCGGACAG
>JBAUOE010000014.1:0-3203 GCA_049579585.1 Solirubrobacterales bacterium
ATCGCCCTTTCCCAGCTCCATAACCCGGACCGTGAAGTTCGCCGCACCACGGCCGAAGCGATCACCGAATCACTCCAGCCCGGCCTGCGTACCCGTGCCTACGTCTTCAACACCCTGCTCCAGGAGAAAGCGACCAAGGACCGGCTGCGGAAATACCCGCACTGGCTGGCCACCCGCAACCTTTCCAACGAAGCCAGCGACGAATCGGTCCAGGCGCTGGTCGAAGCAGTCAAGGGCCGATACGAGATGGCCCGCTCCTGGTACCGCACCAAAGCGAAACTCCTCGAGGTCGACCGGCTTGCCGATTACGACCGCATGGCCGCGATCGCTGTCGACGACGAGAAGATCGAATGGGAACAGGGACGCGAGATCGTCCAGTCCGCCTTCACTGCCCTCTCACCCGAGACCGGTGAGATCGTCGAAAAGTTCTTCGAGGGCCGCTGGATCGACGCCCCTCCCGGCCCGAACAAACGCGGCGGTGCTTTCAGCGCCTCCACGGTGCCGTCGGTCCACCCTTACGTAATGCTCAATTACACCGACCAGCGGCGTGATGTGCTCACCCTTGCCCATGAACTCGGGCACGGGGTCCATCAGACTCTCGCCGGCAGGCAGGGGATCTTCCATCAGGACACACCGCTCACGGTCGCCGAGACCGCATCGGTATTTGCCGAAGAACTGGTTTTCGGCCGGCTGCTCGAAGCGGAAAAAGATCCCGCGTCGCGCCTCGGGCTGCTGTCCGAATCGGTCGAAGGCCAGATTGCGACGATCCACCGGCAGATCGCGATGAACCAGTTCGAAGACCGGGTCCACACTGCCCGTCGTACCGAAGGTGAGCTTTCGGTTGAACGGTTCGCCGAGCTCTGGACAGAAACCCAGGTGGAGCTGCTCGGTGATTCGGTCGAAGTGACCGAGGGCTACGGATCCTGGTGGTCGTACGTGCCGCATTTCATCGGCTCCCCCGGGTACGTGTACGCATATTCTTATGGTCAGTTGCTGGCCCTTTCCGTCTATCGCCTTTACGAAGAACGGGGCGATGAGATTGTTCCCGGATATCTCGAGATGCTTTCCTCTGGCGGCTCAAAATCACCGGAGGAACTCGGCAAGCTGGTCGGAGTCGACCTGACCGATCCTTCGTTCTGGGAAAACGGGCTCGACCTCGTTGCCGGGCAGGTAGAAGCGGCCCAGGCAGCGGCCGAAGCCGTGATCGCGGCGCGATAGTTTAAGGACAGGAGACCCAGACAGGAGTGCCACCCGAACAGCAGCGCACCAGGAGATCACGCATACCGCAGGCGAAACGCCGCGCGGAAGTGATCGATGCCGCCCTGGTCGAGTTCGGCAAACGTGGTTTCGACGGCACGACTACCTCGATGATCGCCGAACGGGCCGACATCCAGCAGCCCTACATCTACGCGCTGTTCGAGAACAAGCGCCACCTCTTCCTTTCCTGCCAGAAAGCGCTGTACGAGCGGATGCTGGAGACATTCCGGTCGGCAGTGGTCGAGACCGACTCACCATACGAACGCCTTCGGAAGATGGGCCTGTCCTACATGGGACTGCTCGAGGACGAAGCGTGGGTGCGTTGCCACCTGCAGGTCCTGGCGGCCAGCAGCCATCCCGAACTCCAGGACCAGATCCTTCAGGGATTCGTAGAAACGTTCCGGGCCGTCGAAGAGATGACCGGGGCCGAGGCAAAAGAGGTCGCCCGGTTTTTCGCGACCGGAACCCTGCTGAACGCGATGATGGGTATGGGCGCCCCCGATGAGATGCTCGAGCACATGCGGATCCCACCCGAAAATGGATCCTGATTCCATTAACTGCTCCTTAACTCCTTCTGGCAGACTGCCCCTGTGCGTCTTCGTCTAGCCACCCTGTTCCTGGGCCTCGCCCTCCTGGCCCTGCCGGCTGCCGCGTCAGCTGACGTGCAGAAAACGAAGCGGGTCGGCTGGGGTCCACTCACAAGCAAAGCTGCCGCGAAAAAGGTCGACCGTTCCCGCTGGGAGCCAAGGCCGGAGAACCGCAAGGCAAACCGTCGGGTTCCCGGCAAGAAGCTGTTGCGCCAGTGGCGCAAACGAAGCGAAATGCCGTACAAGAAGCATGTAAATGGGCGTTTCAAAGGCACCACCGACCAGATAATCCAGTGGGCTTCACACAAGTGGGGCATCGAGACCGAGACGATGCGCGCTGTCGCGGCCACCGAAACCTGGTGGATCAATTCGTTTCGCGGAGATGAAGGCGATTCCTTCGGTCTCTATCAGGTGCGCCGCCCCTACCACTGCTGGAACAAATGCAAGATCGCCCGCTACTTCACAGCCTTTAACGCCGACTATTACGGCGGCATCATCCGTTCTTACTACGACGGCAAACAGACCTGGCTGAACACGGTGTCCGGCAACGGCAAGCGGTACCGGGCCGGCGACTTCCAGGGCAGCATGGGCGCCTGGTACTCAGGACGCTGGTGGCCCGACGGCGTCGATTTCTACCTTGACCGGGTTGCGCAGTACAAGGCCGATCAGGTCTGGCTGAAGCCAAACTTCGTCGGCAAGTAGACCGAATCTCCCGGAGGGCAGCCATCCCCTCCCGGCTAAGCAATCATCGCTCCTCCTTTTCTGCGCATGGCGCAGTAAAAGAGGAGCATCGTGGCCGGCTCAACCGGGACCTCACCAGCCAGAGCTGCCATCGCTCCTTGTTCACTTCGCATAGCGCCGCAAACAAGGAGCGATGACGGATGCTCGTGGCGCTATAAGGCCCGCCGGCGATTCAGGATCAGGCCCAGGCGCCGCGCGAGAGCCTCCGGTTCGTGGGCAATCATCCAGTCAGTGATCCTGACAGTTTCGAATCCGAGCGCCAGGTGGTCGATGTCCCGGCTCCGGTCCTGCGTAAAACGGTCGAGATGAAACTCCAGGCTGTCGGCTTCGCCGATCAGGTGGCTTTCCCGCCACAGGAAATCGACGATCCGGTTACCGATCGGCACGTCAACCTCCGGGGTCGGCAGGCCGAACTCATGCGTGAAACCCCGGACCCGGGTTTCGAGTTCCGACCTCGTCCACCCCAGGGTCCTGCTGTGCTGGGCGACAAGCCTTCGCAAACGTCCTGACCCCTTTCGGTTGGGTGCCTGATCCACGATTCGGAAGATTTCCCGGGCGTCCACGAGCTTTCTTCGTCGGGCCACGCTGTACGCGTCCTCAAGTCCGCGCAGAGACACC
>JBAUOE010000015.1:0-5693 GCA_049579585.1 Solirubrobacterales bacterium
CGATCTGCTCGATCGTGTCGAAACCCTACTTACGGGCGATCTCGACCCTGATCTCTGAGCCTTTGAGCTTGGTGCCGTCGAGAAACTCGACGGTGCGTTCAGCTTTGTCGGCGTCAAGTTCGACGAAAGAGAAACGATCGAGCACCCTGATGTCGGAGATCGACTCGTCAGCGAGTACGGCACCTTCCTTGAGCGCCCACCGAAGATCTTCTTCTTCAATTCCGCTGCGCTTGCCGCGGTTCACGAAAAGCTTGACCTGTCCTTCGCCAAGTTCTGGCACTCCGCCTTCATCTTCGCGGTCGGTCTCGCCGGAATCGTTAGCCGGGGCCACCGCTTCTTCAGCGTCAACCTTCGTATCGGTGGTTTCAACCTTCGTATCGGTCGTATCGTCCTCGTCGAGTTTTGCCGGTTCTTCACCACGGCGACGGCGACGACGCGGCGGCGGCGCGTGTTCGATCCGCTCCTCCGGGGTTTCCCATGAGGAGATCGAAGTCTTTACGTCCTTCTCGATCTGGACGAGATCCTTCTTCTGGTCGGGCGTCATGAAAGTGATCGCCCGGCCGGTCCGTCCGGCACGGCCGGTGCGGCCGATCCGGTGGACGTAAGTCTCGGAACTGTTCGGCAGGTCGTAGTTGATGATGTGGGTCACGTGGGCGACATCGAGTCCGCGGGCGGCGATGTCGGTTGCGACCAGCAGCTTGACCCGGTGGCCCTTGAAAGCGATCATCACGCCGTCCCGGATGCCCTGGCTCAGGTCGCCATGAAGCGCCTTGACGTCGAGTCCGCGGTTCTTCAGGTCACGCTCAAGCCGGGTGGCCCCGATTTTGGTCCGACAGAAAAGGATTGCCTGTTCGGGCTCTTCCGCCTTGAGGACCTCGATCAGCTTCTCTGTCTTGTCGCGATTGCTGACTTCGACGTAGGCCTGGGCGATCTTGTCGACGGTAAGGGTTTCGGGGGTGATGCTGATGATGGTCGGGTCGTACATGAACGCATCGGCGAGCTTCTGGATCGGCGGCGGCATGGTTGCCGAGAAAAGGGCGGTCTGGCGTCCGCTCGGGCACATGCGCAGGATCTTCTCGACGTCTTCGAGGAATCCGAGGTCCAGCATTTCGTCGGCTTCGTCGAGGACGACGAAACGGGCAGCCGTGAGCACCAGGGAACGGCGGGAGATCAGGTCCTTCATGCGGCCAACGGTTGCAACCACGACGTGGGCACCGGAACGAAGCTGGGCCTGCTGGCTCTTGATCGGAGCTCCGCCGAAAACCGCGACGATCTCGATGTCGAGATGCTCGGCGTAGGACCGCATTGCCTGGGTCACCTGGATGCAGAGCTCACGGGTAGGGGTCAGGACGATCGCCTGAACCTCATCGTTGTCCGGATCGAGGTACTGCAGCAATGGCAGGCCGAAAGCGGCGGTTTTGCCGGTTCCGGTCTGTGCCTGGCCGATTACGTCATGGCCAGCGAGCAGCTCGGGGATGCCTTCCTCCTGGATCGGACTGGGTTCGGTGAACCCGAGTTCGTCTAGAGCGAGCTGGATGTCAGATGAAAGACCGAGGTCCTTGAAAGAAGTCACAAGGAGGGATGCAACAGGATTTTGCCAACTGTGCGTCGTGCGGCCATGTCCTCATGCACCTTGCGCGCGTCGCTCAGGGAGTGGGTTCCGCCCAGAACCGTCCTCAGTTTCCCGTCGGCAGCAGCGCTCAAAACATGCTCGGCCCCCTGTCTGGCGAGGTCCGGACGGGCCAGCAGGTGGTTGATCCAGAAACCGGTCACTGACCGGCTGTTCTTCATCAAGTGCCCGCTCCTGACCGTGTTTCCCTCCCCGGACGCGATGCCAAAAACGACCAGTCTGCCGAATGGTGCCAGGCTCCGGAGCAGCTGATCGAAAGCCTGCCCCCCGGCCATTTCCAGCACCACATCTACCTCTCTACCGCCGTTCGCCTCGAGCACGTCAGCACCGATGTCTTCACTCCGTGAGTCGATTGCCACGTCCGCACCGAGATCGATGGTCAGTTGCCGTTTCTCTTCGGTGGATGCCATGGCGATGATCCGGCCGGCCCCCATCAGGCGGGCGACCTGGACTGCCAGGCTGCCTGTTCCTCCGGCCGCGGCATTGATCACAACCGATTCCCCGGGCTGCATGTTCGCGGAGATGCGCAGGATCGCGTCAGCGGTCAGTCCCTGGATCAACAGTCCGGCCGCCTGTTCATCGTCAACGCCATCCGGGATTGGCACCAGCGCGGATTCGGCAACCGCGACCGCTTCAGCGTAAGCACCGCTCGGCACGACTGCCGCAACCCGCCGGCCGTCTGCTGTCGTTCCGACCAGTTCAACCCCGGGAATGTACGGCAGCTGCTGTTTCGCGATGTAGTTGTTGCTGGTGGCGTGAGTGTCGGCGAAGTTCACTCCGGTACGGCTGATCCGCACCAGTTGTTCACCCGGGCCTGGTTGAGGTTCGGGAAGATCAACCAGTTGCATCACTTCCGGGCCACCGAATTCCTCTATCTGTACCGCTTTCACCCGTCTATCTTCGCAGGCTCAGCGCTGATTTACCGATAACAACTAGGATTCCTGATGTCTGATGGCCATCGGCGCTGATCGCCGGGCCATCGCTCAAATCTTTGAACGAAAGGGTTCACCTTGTCGCTGACCGTTGTCGGCTCGATTGCTTTTGATGCCGTACTCACGCCTTTCGGCGAGAGGGAGAAGATGCTTGGTGGCTCGGCAGTCCATTTTTCGCTCGCATCCAGCTTTTTCACGGACGTGCGGGTGGTCGGTCCGGTCGGGGATGACTTCACCCAGACCGAACTTGATGTCCTTGAGAATCGCGGTGTGATCACTGATGACATCGAGCGGGTCGAAGGTGCCCAGACCTTCTTCTGGAAGGGTCATTACGAATACGACCTGAATACGGCCCATACGGATGACACCCAGCTGAACGTTTTCGGTGAGTTCGAACCGAAACTTTCGGAGGCGTCGAAGGCGTCCGACATGCTTTTCCTGGCGAACATCCAGCCCGATCTGCAGCGGCAGGTAAGGGCGCAATGCCCGGATGCCGGATTTGCCGGACTCGACACGATGAACCTGTGGATCGACATCGCCAAGGATTCGCTCCTGGCCGCGATGTCGGAAGTCGACTGTGTGCTGATCAATGACGCCGAGATCCGCCAGCTGACCGGCGAACCCAACCTGGCCCGTGCTGCGAAAGCCGTAATGGAGCTCGGCCCGAAGGCCGTCGTTGCCAAACAGGGTGAGTACGGTGCCGCGCTCTTCACTCCCGGTGGTTTCTTTGCCCTTCCGGGCTTTCCACTCGAAGATGTTCGTGACCCGACCGGGGCGGGCGACAGTTTCGCCGGTGGATTCCTGGGCTATCTCGACGGGGAGTGCGAAGTCATCGACGAGCAGGCCCTGCGCAACGCGATGGGTTACGGGACGGTGCTGGCTTCCTACAACGTCGAGGAGTTCGGAACCGAAAGGGTCAGTCGTCTCACCCGGGACGAAATCGAAGCGAGGCTCCAGGCTCTTCGCTCGATGACCAACTTCGATCTGGGCTGACCACGCTCCCCGCACAAGGGGCCTTTCGTAAATCTCCTGCGCCAGTCACAGCATGGACACCGAGCGGAAGACCCAAAGTGCGATACTGAAACGGATAAGCAATCAGAAGAGCAGCAATTCCGAGGAGTGATGGATGGGGACCGAAGAGAAGACTGAAGATTCGGCGGTAGGCGATGTAGCCACCTCCACTGACTCCCTGACGGTGACGGACAACCGCACCGGTCGATCGTACGAATTGCCGATCGAAGACGACACGGTCAAAGCAATGGACCTGCGCCAGATCAAGGTCCACGAAGACGATTTCGGGATGATGGCTTTCGATCCGTCTTTCACCAATACGGCCTCTTGCCGTTCGTCAGTCACTTACATCGACGGCGAGGCCGGAGTGCTCCAGCACCGTGGCATCCCGATCGAGCAGCTTTGTGAGAGTTCCACTTTCCTTGAGGTCGCTTACCTGCTTGTTTTCGGCGAGCTTCCGACCCGCCCGCAGCTCGAATCCTGGGTTCATGACGTAACCCACCACACTTTCGTCCACGAAGACATCAAGAAGTTCCTTTCGGGCTTCCGTTATGACGCGCACCCGATGGGAATGCTGCTTGCGTCCACCGGCGCCCTCTCGACCTTCTACCCGGATGCGAAGAACCTCGACGACCATGTTGAGCGTTACCTGGCCACGATTCGCCTGATCGCCAAGATGCCGACCCTGGCTGCTTTCTCCTACCGCCACAACATGGGTCTGCCGTACGTCTACCCGGACAACGACCTGACTTACTCCGAGAACTTCCTCTCGATGATGTTCAAGATGACCGAGACCAAGTACGACCCGGATCCCCGGCTCGCCAAAGCACTCGACGTTCTGTTCATCCTCCACGCCGACCACGAGCAGAACTGTTCGACCAGTGCGGTTCGCAGCGTGGGATCGTCTGATGTCGATCCGTATTCCGCGGTTGCCGCAGGCATCGCCGCGCTTTACGGCCCGCTCCATGGTGGCGCCAACGAAGCCGTGCTCAAGATGCTGCGTCGAATCGAGAAGGTCGAGAACATTCCCGACTTCCTCGAATCGGTAAAGAACCGGGACGAGAAGCTGATGGGCTTCGGTCATCGCGTCTACAAGAATTACGATCCTCGCGCCAACATCATCAAGAGCCACGCCGAAGGTGTTTTCGAAGCGACCGAGTACAACCCGCTGGTGGAGATCGCCACCGAACTGGAAAAGCACGCGCTCGATGATGAGTACTTCACCTCACGCAAGCTCTTCCCCAACGTTGACTTCTTCTCCGGCATCATTTATGAAGCCCTGCGAATCCCGCCGGAGATGTTCACTGTGATCTTCGCGCTGCCGCGCACCGCCGGCTGGATCGCCCAGTGGCTGGAGATGCGGGACGACCCGGACAAGAAGATTTCCCGTCCGCGCCAGATCTACACCGGTGCCCGGGACGCGGATTACGTACCGATGGCAGAGCGTTCCGGCGGCGATACGATCGCAGGGCCGCCGGCCACCCGCCCCGGCGCCTGACCGACGCACCGGCCACCTGTGGCTAAATGGAAGCTCACCATCCGTTATGGGTCGGAGGTATCCCGACAGAGCTTCGACGATTTCGACGAGGCGATGGCGGCTCTTGAAGCCGCCACCGCCGATGTGCTGGATGATGATCCGCTGGATACGGTCAAGGCTTTCCGTGATTACACCCCTGATCAGCTCGTAAAGGCCCGGATCGAGATTGCCGGCAAGGGTTTCTTCACTCCGCCCACCGCCGGCGTTGACATCCAGGGCGATGGCGGCATGCTTCCGTTCTCCGGTGGCGTGATCCGGAAACCGCTGCAGGCGAACAGCCGCAAACAAGTATTTGCCGCGATCAGGCAAGCTTTGCAGCAATGAAAGAACAGTCTTCACAGGAATCGTCCAGGAAGGTCCCCAAAGGCTCGTACGAGGCCGGTCGCCGGGTTGTGCTTCCCGAGGGTGCCGAAAGTCCAATTGTGGTCTACATCAACGGCGTGGTCCAGGTTGAAGGTGACGATTACAACCTGCGTGGCAACGAGATCCTTTTCTCCCGTGAAATTCTCAAGGAGCAGAAGAGCCGTCAGCGCAAAATGATCATGCTGATGGGGGTCGTCGGCTTCTACGCGAAGGACGAGAC
>JBAUOE010000016.1:0-16770 GCA_049579585.1 Solirubrobacterales bacterium
GAAAAGGTCGCAACCGATGGCGTGGTCATCGAAGGCAGCTCGGCCGTCGACGAATCGTTGCTCACCGGAGAATCCGTTCCCATCGAAAAGGTCGAAGGTGATTCGGTTGTCGGGGCCAGCATCAGTACCGGCGGACGGCTGGTGGTCGAAGCGACCCGGGTTGGCTCCGACACCGCCCTCGCCCAGATTGCCCGGCTGGTCGAGGATGCGCAGACCGGCAAAGCCCCGGTCCAGCGGCTGGCCGACCGGATCTCGGCGATCTTCGTGCCGGTGGTGCTTGTTCTCGCGGCGATATCCCTGACTTTCTGGCTGCTCGAAGGCAGCGGCACCTCATTCGCGATCAGCGCTGCCGTGTCGGTCCTGATCATCGCCTGCCCCTGCGCCCTCGGACTGGCCACGCCCCTGGCCCTGCTGGTCGGCACCGGCCGTGGTGCCCGGCTCGGGCTTCTGATCAAAGGACCACAGGTGCTGGAATCAACCCGACAGGTCGACACGATCCTGCTCGACAAAACCGGAACCGTGACTACCGGCCGCATGGAACTGAGCGGCGTCACAATCGCTACCGGCAACGACCGGACCCAGGTCCTGAGACTCGCCGGGGCAGTTGAGGATGCCTCCGAACATCCGATCGCGCAGGCAATCGCCGCCGGAGCGCGGGCGGAGATCGGCGATCTACCCGACGTGACCGCTTTCCAGAACCACGAAGGAACCGGCGTCGAAGGGACGGCAGAAGGCCACGACGTCGTGATCGGCCAGCCGAGCCTCATCGAATCACGACTTGAAAATGCCAGCCTCCCGGCAGAAATGCAGCAGGCCCTCGACTCAGCCCGGGCCGAAGGGCAAACCGCTGTCGTCGCCGCCTGGGACGGGCAGCCACGGGCCGTGCTCGCCGTCGCCGACAGCGTCAAACCGGAAAGCGCCGAGGCAATCAGCGAGCTTCGCGATCTCGGCCTCAAACCAGTTCTCCTGACCGGTGACCACGAGAAGACCGCCCGCGCGGTTGCCGCAGCGATCGGCATCGATGAAGTCATCGCCGAAGTACTGCCATCGGAGAAAGTCGAAGCGGTCAAAGCGCAGCAGGCAGCCGGCCGGGTGGTGGCGATGGTCGGTGACGGGGTGAATGACTCACCGGCGCTTGCCCAGGCTGACCTTGGCCTGGCGATCGGGACCGGTTCCGACGTTGCGATCGAAGCATCCGACCTCACCTTGATCTCCGGTGATCCGCGGGGAGCCGTCGCCGCAATCAAACTGAGCCGGGCCACCCTGCACACGATCAAGGAAAACCTTTTCTTCGCATTCCTCTACAACGTGATCCTGATCCCGGTAGCGATGACCGGGCTGCTCAACCCGATTCTTGCCGGGGCGGCAATGGCCCTCAGCTCAATCTTCGTCGTCGGGAACTCACTGCGCCTCAGGTCCTTCAGACCAGACTGAAGGCGCCGCCCCATCCAGTCTTTAGGCTAGGCTCAAAGCCATGAGTGAGTCCCCGACAATTCCCACCGCAGCGGTTGAGGACTACGCCAAGGCGATTTACTCACTGACCGGCTGGGGGCCGGAGACCGCCTCGACCAACGACCTTGCCGACCGGCTCGGCGTGAAAGCCGGATCAGTCTCGGCGATGATCAAGAAACTGGACGAAGCCGGCCTGGTCGAAAGAGTCCCCTACCACGGGGTACGCCTCACCGCGGACGGAACCAGGGTTGCGCTCGCTGTCCTCCGGCGACATCGACTGCTTGAACTTTTCCTGGCGGAAGTCCTGGATGTCCCCTGGGAGCGGGTCCATGATGAAGCCGAAGTCCTCGAACACGCACTTTCGGAAGACCTCACCGAACTGATCTCACTCAAGCTCGGCGACCCGGCCTATGACCCTCACGGCGACCCGATCCCGGACCGTGACCTGACCATGGAAGAAACCCGCACCGAAACCCTGGCCGACCTCGCCCCCGGGGACCAGGCCCGATTCGTCAGGGTCAGTGATTCCGACTCGGAAATGCTTTCTTACCTGACCAAATGCGGCATCTCCGTTGGCAAGAGCCTGGAAATGGTCGATCGTCAACCATTCGATGGCCCGGTTTCCATCCTGATCGAAGGCGACACGCACGTGCTGGGCCTCACCCTCGCCCACGCCATGCGCGTCGTGCCGCTCGACTGACCACAGATTCGATCGGACACCTCGGGCCAGGCAGGCCCCCAACGCTCAGGCAGCCATGTCCGCCTGACGCGACAGGTCGAGCCGCATGGAGCGGGAGACCTCACTGAGTGCGGTCACGACCTCGAACTCCCTCGCCGGCGACATGCCACCGGTCCCGCAACTGGCCGTGACCAGACTCCTGGTGGCTGCCGCCGGAACCTTCGAAAGCGCCGTTCGCAAACGTTCGATCGCATGAACCGGATCCTCGGAGTGCTGGGATGAAACCGCGCCCCAGGCAACCTTTCCACCTTTCGCCAGCACCTCGCTCAGCGCCGCAACCGCGTCGGCGTCAACCGGTTCGAGACACAGGTCGAAAGAAACCAGATCGGGACCGGTTGAACTGACCAGCCCCCAGGGCACCTTGCAGCAGAAATGGAAACCCCAGGCCGGCGCAACCACCCTCAGCGGATCCCAGATCGAAGTGGCGCCCTCTGTTCCGAAAACCGACATCGCCGGCTCATCGATCACCAGGATGGTTTCGAGTTCGCGTTCAGCAAGCACGGCCAGCCGGTCGGCAACGTTAGCCGCCAGCCAGGTTGATATTTCCCTGGCCATTTCCAATGTTTCCGAACGTGGCCATTCACCGCTGCCCCTTCGCTGAAGGGCGTAAGCGAGAGTCGCCGGACCGGTCACCTGCAGCTTGACGATGCCATGCTCCGGCCGCCTGCGATCCAGCCGGCCGATGAACTCCTTCCAGGCCAGTGGCCGCTGACGGTCACGCTCGGGTGACCACCCGCAACGTCCAGGGTCGCTGCCGAGCCATTCGCTCACCATGTCACCTTCCACCCGGGGCAGTTGCGGGCAGAACGGAATGTCATAGGACTGGTCGACGTGACCCGCGGCATAAGCAGGATCGCTGAAAGGCAGGCTGCCGATCCCGGTGGTTGACCAAGGTTGAATCCGGTCGAGAAGCTTCATGAGATTTCCTTCATCCGGGCGGCCGTTACGCGCGGCCACGATTGTCGGTGCCCATGAAAGGGCGAAATCGACAGGTCTTCGGACTTGGACTCATCTGGGAAAGCAGCCTTCCCGGAAATCATCTTCCAGTGGCACTTTTGCTGTCCCGTAAGTCCCTACCGCTGCGCGCCAGTTCCGGATTCTGACCGGATTCCCTGGCCCCGCTCTGGGGGCACGATCGACTTCAGGCACCACTTTAGAGCAGCGACCGGTTTACTTCGGCGGGGTCGTCGTCCCCGGCTTACCCGGAGTGCCCGGAGTCGGCTCGGTAGGTGGTTCTACCGGCGGCTGGGTCGGCGGTGTGACCGGGGGATCCGGTTCTGGTTCGGGAGTCGGCGGGGTCGGCTCGGGTTTGACCACGGGAGGTGCCGGTTCCGGTTCCGGTTTCGCTACCGGCGGGGTCGGGTCCGGCTTGCCGCCTCCGCCACCGCTTGACGGACCTGGATCCGCAGACCCGTAACTCGACGGAGCGGCCGGTGCCACATCAACCACCTCGGTTTCCGGGGCAGCCACTTCCACTGGTGCGGCCGCCTTGCGCTCCTTCTTCCTGTTCTGGTTCTTCTTCTCCTGTTTGACCGGCTCCTTTGCCGAAACCTGCTCGGCGGCCGGTTCACGCGGAAAGAAACCAGCCGTGCCATCCCCGGTCTGGCTCGCGAGGACTGCCATCACCAGGGCCGCCAGCATCAGGGCACCCGCCCCGATTCCGGCCAGTGTCGAAGCACTCCACCGGCTCGCAGTCGCGGCCGGGCCATGCACCGGACGTTCGATGCCGGACCAGTCGGATCCGGTCAGGGTCGCTGCTTTGGCCAGGGTGTCCCGGAACATGTAGGCGGCGGGAACCACCGGCGCCCAGGCCCGGTAGGAAATACCGGCTTCGGCCATCGCTTCTTCGGAAAGGCGACAGGTTTCGCAGCCAAGCATGTGGGTTTCGAGCCAGATCCGCTGTTCCGGCTGGTTGAGTTCACCATCAGCCCGGGCAGCCATCAGCGGCAGGGCCTTTTCGCATTCGACGGATCCGGCAGTGATTCCGGAGGCCGCTCCGAGCCGCATCTCCCCGCGCAGCTTGGTCCGGGCGCGGGAGATCAACTGCGCGACCGCGTTCGGCTTCATTTCCATCGTCGCCGCGATCTCGTCGTAACTCAGCCCTTCGACCTCACGCAGCACCAGTACCTCACGTTGCCTGACCGGCAAGCGGCCGTTGGCTTCCCGGACGAGCTCCCGCTGAGACTCGAGTTCAGCTGAACGTGCCGGATCCTCTTCGACGGCGGCTACATCCCGGTGGATGTGCCCGCTCCCGGTGTCGGGAACTTCGTCCATGACTTCAGTTCTGTTCGACTTCTTGATCATGTCGTAGCTCGAATTGCGGGCGGTCGTGAACAGGTAAGGACCGAACTCAAAGTCACGGCCTTCCATTTCCGGAAGCCGGCGAAGCACTTTGAGGAAGGCTTCCTGGGTGGCATCCTCAGCTTCATGACGATCGTTGAGGATCCGCAGGCAGTAGTTGAAGATTCGCTGTTCATAACGGTCGTACAGGTCGGCGAAGGCCTGGCCGTCGCCGCCGGCCGCAGCCAGGGCGAGAGCCCGTTCTGCCGCCCCGGAAGCAGCGTCAGATGACGTTTCGTCACTCAACGCATTTTCCGGGACGGGAACGGCCATAGTCCGATGCTACCTGCGCTTGGCTCCAGATAGCACGATTTTCATCGATTTCTTCACGTTTCGGCTGTTGCCAGCCTGGTCTTTCACCTTGGTGGAAACCAGTAGCTTGCGGGCCTTTGGCTTCGCGGTGAGCAGGCGACGCACCGATCGGCTGAACTTCAGCTTGACCACCTTGGTCTTGCCGGAACCAATCGAATACTTCACGCTGGCCAGGGTCACCTTGCGGGACTTGCCTTTGATCCGGACCTTCTTTTTGGTCTTGACCTTGACCCGGCCGGTGCAGGGACCGTTCTCTTCGCCCGAAGGACACTTCAGCTTCAGGGTGGCAACCCCGTTGCTTTTCGCCTTCAGCTTCTTGTTGAGAATCCGAATTGTGGCTTTGGTGTCAGGCACTGCTTCGGCGATCTTCCAGATCTCATAGCCACGCTGTCCATCAGTCGCGAAGAAGTACAGCTCGTCGTTGAACAGGTAGTGGTCGTACGGGTCAGAACTGTCGTCGCCACTGAGGAGATCAGTAAACGGAGCCGCTCCACCCACTTCGACGGTCATCGGCTCATAGCCACGCACGCCGTCGTCGGCCACGAAATGGATCTTGTCACCGACTTTGTGGAATTCATACGGGTAGCTGTTGTCTTCCCCCGGGTTGATGTCAGAGACCTGTTCGGCGCCGGCACCGGACGAGGACCAGAGTTCGTGGCCGGTCACGCCATCGTCGGCATCGAAGTAGATCCTGCCGTCAATCTCCGTGGTGTGCGACGGGGTTGATCCGTCAACCCCCGGGTTGATGTCTGCAACCAGGTTGGTCATCGCTACAGGCCATTCTCCATCAGTTCTCCAGAGTTCATATCCAATCGCTGGATGGCTTGCCCGGAAATACAGATGTCCGGCCATTTCCTCGAAATTGCTTGGATTGGCATCGGACGCACCCGGGGCGATGTCAGATGCCAGTTCAGTAACGACACCATTTGTCCTCCAGAGTTCAGCTCCATTCACCCCGTCGTTCGCGGAAAAATAGAGCGCACCTTTGAACTCATGGAACTGGGTGATGTTAGGGGTAGCTGCGCCTGGCCTGATGTCTTTCCAGAGCGTCGCTACCGTCCCGTCCGTCCTCCAGAGTTCGGCACCGTTCACACCATCGTTCGCCCGGAAGTAAACGTAATCTCCCAGCCGTTTGGACCCGCTCGGCGACGATGAGTCGCCGCCCAGATCAATGTCCTTGATCTGGCTCGCGACCGCACCATCGAACTTCCAGATTTCCCTGCCATCAACGCCGTCATCCGCGCTGAAGATGAGCGTGTCGCCCAGGGCTTCGAACCACTGTGGTGACGAACCTTCGCTACCCGGCCGGATGTCAGCGACCATCGTGGTTACGTTGCCGTCCGTACGCCACAGTTCGGCACCGGAAGTTCCATCGTTGGCGCGGAAATACATGTAGTTGCCGACGACCAACATCGACGACGGATACGAACTGTCCTTTCCCGGATAGATGTCAGCAACGAGTTCGGTACCAGTTCCCGAGTTCGCGACCCGTCGAAGTTCGTAACCATGCTCTGCGTCCCTCGCGGAAAAATAGAGCCTGCCGTTGAACTCGATCGGACTGCCACCGTCAGAGCTGCTGGCCCCCGGGTTGATGTCATCGACGAGCTGGACTTCCTGCTCTGCGCTCGCGTTGCCCGCGAAACTGAATCCCGCGAGCAGGGCAACCAGGAAAGCGACTGCCCATCGCATCTGTCGTGATTTGGCCTGGGTGGGTTTGGCGTACATGGTTCAAACACTTCCTTCGACGTTGTTTGGCCGGTTGCGGCCCTTCATCTGTCTAACGAAGGTCTATCGCGTTTGTTACGCCATTTCCAAATTTTTCTTTCGTTCGAGTTCACGATTGAGTTCCAGGCCGAAAAGAACAGCGAGATTCGAGATCCAGAACCAGATCAGCAGGACGACGAAACCGCCCAGGGTCCCGTACGTCTCGTTGTAAGAACCGAAGTTTCCGACATAGAACGTGAATCCTGCCGAAGCGAGGATCCAGACGATCAGGGCAACCACCGCCCCGACGCTGGTCCAGCGGAATCGCCCCTGGTCGACGTCGGGCGAGAACCGGTAGAGCAAGGCAAACATGAGCAGCACCAGCATCACCATGATCGGCCATTTCGCGATCTTCCAGATATCGAGGGCGGTCGAGCTGATCCCGAACGGGTCGGCGATTGCCGCGACGATCGGTCCGGTCATGACCAGGCCAACCGCGAGAACGGCCAGGATCAGGAGCATCGCCAGCGTGAGGAGCAGCTGCTGGGGACGCAGCTTCCAGAAAGGCCGTTCCTCGGACGTGTCGTAAACCACGTTCGCGGCGCGACCGAAAGCACCGATGTATCCCGAAGCCGACCAGATCGCCAGCAGCAGGCCGAATACGAACGTAACCCCTGAAGCACCACGGTTCGAAGTGATGCTTTCAACCGGGCCCGCGAACGAATCAACTGCGGTGTCCGGCCCGAGGTTCGAAACGATCTCGGTCAGCTTTTCGGTCGTTGACTGGGGATCAGCGAAAAGGCCGATCAGTGAAACAAGTGCGATCAAGGCGGGAAACAGCGACAGCAGACCGAAATAGGTGAGCGCTCCGGCCCGGTCGGGCATGTCGTCATCTTGAAACTTTGCCGCTGTGCCTTTCAGCGTCGTGAAAACCGATTGGCCCAGATCTTTCATCCGGTCAGTGGCACCTGTATCTGATTCTGATTCTTTGTCGATCAACTGAAACTACCCAAACTGGGTCGCCTTCAAGCAGGAAAAGACTCTCAGTCACCCAGCTGTTGGCGCAAGGCATCGAGGTCTTGACGAAGCGAAGCCACCTGTCGCTCAAGCTCTTCAATCCGTTCAGTCTCCGGAGTGTCCTGCGGAACCGGAAGTGGCTCGGGGGTTGAGGAGGCGGAGGACGGGGCATCACGTCCTCGCCGGGACGGCGGCTCCGGGCGCGATGCCCCGTCCCCCGCCCAACCAGGCGTTTCTGATGGTTCGCTCGTTGCCGAATCTGCGTCATCAATCTCGCCGCCTAGTATCTGCCGGTAACGCTCCTCCTTCTGGCCTGGACGGCGCTGAAGTCGTTCAACGAAGTCTCGAGAGATCAGGGCGTCGAGGGTTGTGTGGATCGCGGCCAGGTCGTGGAACGAGAAGAGACGGTCGGCGCGCTGCTTCAGCTCTCCGGGCGTTTGCGGACCACGCAGCATCAAGACCGCCAGAACGGCGATCTGGTCAGCGTCGAGCTTCAACTCGGTGTCGAGTAGCTGGCGGTATTTCTGGGTCCGGCTGGTGTGACCGGAAGCCCCGCGGATCCATCGTCGCCGGCCAAGTTCTCCAAGCGCGGCCCGTACGGTCGCTTCGTCGTATTCGACGACCGGGTCCCGGTTGGTCGACTGGTTACAGGCCAGCCGCAAAGAATTAAGCGTGAGCGGGTACTGGTCCGGGGTGGTCTTCTGCTTCTCGATCAGGCATCCGAGAACCCGCATTTCAACATCGTCTGGTCCGATCATCGGTCCAGAGACTATCCCCAGCAACGACAGAGGGGGCCGCTGGCGGCCCCCTCTGGGTTCGTCGTTATGTGCCGGAGGCTCAGCCGGTGATCTTCATTCCCTTGCGAACCTTGCCCGCATCCTTGACTTTCGCCACGGCAACCACTTTGCGGGCCGCCTTGTTCTTGCGGATCAGGCGTTTCGTTGCTTTGCTCACCTTGAGCTTGACCGTCCTGGTCTTGCCGGCCGGAACCTTGAATCCGGAACCCGCCAGGGTGATCTTCCGCTTGCCTGACTTGGTGCGCAACTTGCGCTTGGTTTTGATCGTGACCTTACCCGCGCAGGTTGTCTCACCGGAGCAACGCAGCTTCAGCTTGAGCTTGCCTGCTTTGTTCAGCGGCAGTTTCTTGCCGACTATCTTCAGGCTGTCGGCTTTGTCCGCTTCAGCGACCTTCCACAGTTCCCATCCGTGGATACCGTCATCGGCTGAGAAGTACATCTCGCCGCCGTAGACGATCGGGTCATACGGGTCGGAGGAATCGCTGCCCGGAAGGATGTCGGCGAACAGTTCGGGGTTCACTTCACCCATGGTCCAGAGCTCATATCCGTGCTGTCCATCATCGGCCGCGAAGTAGAGCTCACCGTCAACCTCGGTGAAGTCATACGGGTATGAGCCCTCTTCGCCCGGATTGACGTCGCCCGCCGGCAGGGTGACTGCGCCGTCGGTCCTCCAGGGTTCACTGCCGGTGAATCCGTCATTGGCCGAGAAGTAGAGGTGGGTGCCGATCACTGAGAACTGGCCGATCGATGAAGAATCGGCTCCCGGCTTGATGTCGCTGACCAGGGTGGTTCCGCCACCGGAACCATCGGTCCGCCAGAGTTCGGTTCCGACCACGCCATCATTGGCACGGAAGTAGAGGTAGTCGCCGAGTGCTGCGAAGTTCGCCGGATTCGAGTCAGCACCCGGATTGATGTTCTTCACGAGCTGAACCCCGAACCCAGTGGTTTTCCAGAGCTCGTAGCCGCCCACACCGTCGGTGGCGCGGAAGTAAACCTCACCCTTGAACTCGGTCAGCCCGTTCGGGGAGGAACTCGGGGCGCCCGCATTGATGTCGGCCCAGATGAAAGTGTTGCTGCCGTCGGTCTGCCAGAGCTCCCTGCCGGTGACGCCATTGTCAGCCCGGAAGTAGACGAAGCCACCGGCCTGGGTGAGCTGCCCCGGCCCTCCGCTGCCGTTGCCAGGGACGATGTCCTTCAACAGTGTGAGAACTCCGCCCTGAAACTTGAAGATCTCCTTGCCTGTAGCGCCGTTGTCCGCAGTGAAGATCAGCGCATCTCCGAGGGCCACAAGTTCGTTCGGCGAAGAGCCGTTTGCCCCCGGATAGACGTCGGACGCCATCTCGGTGGTGGTGCCGTCGGTTCGCCACAGTTCCCTGCCGCTGCCTTCGCTCGAGGCGGAGAAATAGAGGTAACCGCCAGCTTCGGTCAGGTTGTACGGGCCGGAACCAACGGGGCCGGGATTGATGTCGGCAACGAGTTCGAACTCCGTGCCGTTGGTCCGCCAGAGTTCGGTTCCGTTCACGCCGTCACGGCCAACGAAGTAGAGCTGGCCCTTGAACTCGGTCGGATTCTCGGCGTTCGAAGAACTGGGGCCGGGATTGATGTCGGCAGCAAGCTGTGCCTGTTTCGCGGCCGAAGCCGGGCTGGCCATGACCGCCATCGCCCCGAAAGCCGCAAACAGGCAGAGCAGGATTACCCTGACAGCCCGCGAGACCGAGTTGCTTGGTTTCAGATTGTTTCCTTGCTGCGAATTCATGCTCAGTTACTCCTTCAGATTGGTCGGCTCGTTGAGCCCGTATAACCCTCTAACGGAGTGACTGCCGGTTTCTTACGCGAATCCGGAAAAACTTTTCGATTCAGGCAGCATTCGGTGGCCCTGGCCAGGCCTGTAGCGAAAAAATGGAACCGCGAAACCTGTGATCAGGGACGCGGTACAGGGAGGCCGGCAGCTTCAACGACTTTCAGGGCCGCCTGCGGCACAGTCAGGTTCTCTGCCGCCACGTCCGCTTCTGCCGCCGCTATCGCAGCCGCAACACCGTCGCGGCGATAGAACTCGTTGAGCACGGCTTCTTCGATCATCGAAGCCAGCCAGCGCTGTTGCTGCTGCATTCGCCGCTCGGTCAGCAAACCTGATTCTTCAAGCAGTTTCCGATGCGCTTCGATCGTGTCCCAGATCTCGGCCAGGCCGGTCTTCTCGGTCGCTGAAGCGATCAGCACCGGTGTTTCCCAGCCTTCGGTCGAGGGCGGCAGCATGCGCAGCGCGTGGCGGTAATCACCGCGGGCACGCTTGGCCAGGGGAACCCGGTCACCATCAGCTTTGTTGACCACGATCAGGTCCGCGATCTCCATGATTCCCCGCTTTATTCCCTGGAGTTCGTCACCGGCACCCGGCACCAGCAACAGACAAAGGCTGTCGACCAGTTCGGCCAGTTCAGCTTCGGACTGTCCCACCCCGACCGATTCGACCAGAATCACGTCAAAGCCTGCTGCTTCGCAGAGCAACATCGCTTCGCGGGTTTTGCGGGCAACACCACCGAGCACCCCACCTGAAGGGGATGGCCGGATGTAAGCGTCGGGGCTGGCGCTCAACCCCTGCATGCGGGTTTTGTCACCGAGAATCGACCCGCCGGTACGCGAACTCGAAGGATCGATCACCAGCACCGCGACCTTGAGTCCCTGCTCGATCAGCCAGAGGCCGAGGGTCTCGATCACCGTCGACTTGCCGGCACCAGGCACACCGGTGATCCCCACCCTCCGGGCGTTACCGGTCTGCGGAAGGATCTCGGCGATCAGCTTCTGCGCAACGTCCTGATCATCGGGCCGGCGGGACTCGGCGAGGGTGATTGCCCGGGAAAGCACACCACGGTCCCCGCCTTCGATGCCCGCCTTCAGTTCTTCGACCGAGGCGCGCTCGGCCATCAGGCGGTGGTGGGCTCGTCGGTGAGGGTCACATCAAGCCCGAGGCGTTCGATCAGCAGCTCAAGCAGTTCACCTGCCGCTTCGCCGATAACGGTTCCGGGCGGAAAGATCAGGTCAGCACCGAGTTTCTTGAGCGGCTCGAAGTCGACCGGCGGGATAACCCCGCCAGCAACGATCATCGTGTCCTTGCGGTCAAGGTCATCGAGCGCCTTGCGCAAAGCCGGAACCAGGGTCAGGTGCCCGGCAGCGAGGGTGCTGACCCCGACCACATGGACATCAGCTTCGATCGCTTGACGGGCAACTTCTTCCGGCGTCTGGAAAAGCGGTCCGATGTCAACGTCGAAACCGAGGTCGGCGAAAGCGGTAGCGATCACCTTCTGGCCACGATCATGTCCGTCCTGGCCCATTTTCGCGACGAGCACACGGGGACGTCGGCCTTCTGCCGCTTCAAACGCCTCGACGAGGTTTTTCGTGTTGGAGAAAGACTCGGAACTCACGCCGACCTCCTGGGCATAAACACCACCGATTGACCTGATTTCTGCCGCATGGCGACCGTACTCCTTTTCGAGTGCCAGACTGATTTCTCCGACCGTCGCATGGGCCCTGGCGGCCTTGACGCCAAGGTCGAGCAGGTTGCCTTCGCCGGAGCGGGCAGCGTTGGTCAGGTGCTCGAGCGTTTCCTGGACAGCGGTTTCATCACGTTCGGCTTTCAGGCGTTTCAGCTTGGCCAGCTGGGCGTTCCGGACCTCGTTGTTGTCGATCTTCAGCACGTTGACGAGGGTGTCGTTCTCCGGCCGGTACGAGTTGACCCCGACCACGGTCTGTTTGCCGGAATCGATCCGGGCCTGGGTGCGGGCCGCTGATTCTTCGATCCGCAGTTTCGGAATGCCGGCCGCGATCGCTTCGGTCATGCCGCCCGCCTCGTCGATCTCCTTCATGTGCGCCAGCGCCTTGAGTGCCAGCTGTTTGGTCAAGTACTCGACGTAGTAGCTGCCGGCCCACGGATCGATTACCCGGGTGGTGCCGGATTCCTGCTGCAGGAAAAGCTGGGTCTGGCGGGCGATCCTGGCGCTGAAGTCGGACGGCAGGCCGAGGGCTTCATCCAGGGCGTTCGTATGGAGCGACTGGGTGTGTCCCTGGGTGGCGGCCATCGCTTCAACACAGGTACGGACCACGTTGTTGTATGCGTCCTGGGCGGCGAGGCTCCAGCCCGATGTCTGGCAATGGGTGCGCAGCGACATCGATTTGTCCTTCTTCGGGCCGAACTCCTTGATCAGGCTGGCCCAGAGCAGACGGCCCGCCCGCATCTTCGCGACCTCCATGAAGAAGTTCATGCCGATCGCCCAGAAGAACGAAAGGCGTGGTGCGAAATTGTCGATCTCGAGGCCCGAATCGAGGGCGGCCTTCACGTATTCAACCCCGTCGGCGAGCGTGTAGCCGAGTTCGAGGTCGGCGCTGGCCCCGGCTTCCTGCATGTGGTAGCCGGAGATCGAAATCGAGTTGAACCGTGGAAGTTCCTTGGAGGTGAAACCGATGATGTCGGAGACGATCCTCATCGATGGTTTCGGCGGATAAATGTAGGTGTTCCGCACCATGAATTCTTTGAGGATGTCGTTCTGGATCGTTCCGGTGATCTGATCATGCGGAACGCCCTGTTCTTCAGCGGCGGCGATGAACAGCGAAAGCACCGGCAGCACCGCGCCGTTCATGGTCATCGACACGCTCATCTCTTCCAGCGGGATGCCATCAAAGAGGGTGCGCATGTCGTAAATCGAGTCGATCGCCACACCGGCCATGCCGACGTCACCGGCCACCCGTTCATGATCGGAGTCGTAACCGCGATGGGTCGCCAGGTCGAAAGCGATCGAAAGGCCCTTCTGGCCGGCGGCGAGGTTACGACGGTAAAACGCGTTCGATTCTTCGGCTGTGGAGTAACCCGCGTACTGCCGGATCGTCCACGGCTTGTTCACATACATGGTCGGATACGGACCACGCAGGTAAGGGGCGAAGCCGGGCCTGGTGTCGAGGAAGTCGAGCTGGTCGGTCGCTTCCGAGGTGTACGCCGGATCGAGGTCGATGCCTTCCGGGGTTTCCCATTTGACATCGTCGCCGCTCGGGTTCTGCGCCGCAGCTTCGTTCAGCAGGCGGTCGAGTTCCTGAACCGGGGCCGGTTCGGTTTCGATTCCGCCCAGCTCAAGGCCGGAGAAGTCAGGGATGCTGTCGATCGGACTCACGATGAAACCTCCACTCCGAGGCGCTCGAGGGCGGCGGTCAGCACTTCGACCATGTTCACCCCGTTCTTCAGCACCTCATCGGCCGCGGCAGCTTCGTTCAGCTCCGGGGTCGAGTTGATCATGTAGACATATTCGGCCCCGGCATCACGCAACTGCCGGACCAGATCAGCGACATCCTCAGCGGTTTCCCGTTTGCTCGCGCAAACCGCGGCAACAGTAAAACCGCCGTCCCGGAAAATCCGGGCCTGATCGTCGTTTCCGTCAAGCGCACCTGACGGAACGGTCTCGATGCCGGAAACCTCGAAAAAGCTCTTTGCCCAGTTGGCCAGATTCACATGTGACGCGATCGCGCCCATGCAGGCCAGGTAAATCTGGGGACGGTCCTTGCCTGCGGCTTCGTGGTCCCGCGCTGCGGTGCGCAGATGCTCGAACGGGGCCGAGTCCGGGCGAGGTTCGATCGGTGATTCCAGCACGGTCCGGCCGGCACCGCCTTCGTTGAGGGCAGCACCGATCTCGTCGATGCGGGCACCTGACGAAGCGAGCGAAGTTGCTTTCGCCAGACGTTCACTGGCCGCGGTTGACCCGAGCTGGTCAAGGCCGCTGATATCGGGGCGCTCGGCCAGTCGGGCTGCGTCGAGGCGGGCAACAGCTTCACGATCAACGGTTTCCGGTTCGGTGCCGTCGTCGCCCAGCAAGGGGAATTCGTTGATTCCGGTCATTACCCGGACCCGGTGGGCGAACTCGTCTTCACGGATATCGGCCTGCTCGGCAAGCCTGGTCGCGATCAGTCCGGAGCGCAGCGCAGCAAGGGCGCCGCCCTCCTTTTCGATTTCGGTGAAGCGCTGCCAGGCGGCCTGGGCAACCTCGTCGGTCAGCACCTCGACGTACCAGGATCCAGCAGCCGGATCGGCGATACGGCCAAGCGATGATTCGTCCTGAAGCACGATCTGCGTGTTGCGGGCAATGCGGCGGCCGAGTGCTCCTGGCTGGCCGATTGCCCGGTCGAAAGGGGTGACTGTGACGCCGTCGGCACCACCGGTTCCAGCAGCGAAAGCCCCGGTGGTGACCCGCAGCATGTTCACCCAGGGATCAATCGCGGTGATCATGCGGGCCGTGGTCTGGGCGTAGGTAGCGGAATGGCGGGCGTCGGCGGGGACCCCGCACTCTTCGAGCACCCGGGCCCAGATCCGGCGGATCGCGCGGAACTTGGCCATTTCCAGAAACTGGTCAGCACCGACCCCGAGGTTGAACTCGATCTGGGCGGCAACGGTGGCCGGGTCAATGCCGGCCGCGAGCCCGGCCCGCAAATGTTCAACCGCGGTCGCGATCGCGATGCCGAGTTCCCAGGCAGTGCTGGCCCCGGCCTCCACATAAGCACTGGTATCAACTCCGAGCGCGCGGACCTTGGCGAAAGTGCGGCTGGTTTCCAGGGCCAGGCTGGCGGCACGGGCCAGGCCCTCTTCCGGTGAGAAAGGCAGGCTGCCGTCGCGAACCAGGGTCCCGAGCGGGTCGGCCCTGAATGAGGCAATGGCGGATTCCGGAGCGATCCCGTTCTCGCGCCAGTGGGCGTTCAGCAGGGCAGCAGCCGGCAGGGTTGCGGCGCCGGCATCAAGCGCGATTCCGGCCATGTCAAGAAAAACACCGTCAAGGACCAGGCTGATGTCGTCGAGGGTTGAGAGCGCGATTCCATCCAGCCCGCGGTTCTCTTCGAATTCAGCGGCATCAGGACCGAGTCCTTTTCGCGCTGCCTGATCGAAAGTCAGGGTGACTTCGGTAACCCCGCCGTTCAGGTCTTCGAGGATCTCGGCGTTGGCGATGCTGCGATCCGGATGGCTGTGTACCTGGCGGATCTGCCAGTGGCGACCGGCCCGGGTTCCACGAACGAAAGGTGCTTCGTTCGGCAAACCAGCCGGATCAGGGGCGAGTGAATCTTCCCTTGTGTAGAGCCATTTGGTCTCGATCCCGTCTTCGAGTTCGGTCTTGAGAGCCGGGTTCTCCAACCCTTTGCCAGCGGCTTCGGCCCACTCTTCCTGCGAGACGGGGTTGAAACCTTCAGTGAAGTTGTCGTTTTCGGGTCCGGGCATCGACTCCACAGGGTATCTGCCTTCCGCTTGAGGCGACCTTGATCCTGTCCCGGGACTGTCGACGGCTCTATGCTGCCGCCAATGGCTAACCGCAAGTACCGGGTCTCCCCGCCACCGCTCGCCCCGGAACGATTCCGTTTTCTTTCCCTCGAGCCAAGCCCGATCTGGGCGATTACCCGACGGGTCCTGTTCGCGCTCGGGCTGTTGTTGCTGGTGACGATGATCACCTACATCGGCCGGGATGGATACACCGACGCGCAGGGCGATTCGCCGCTCACTTTCATCGATTCCCTCTATTACGCCACGGTTACGATCACCACGACCGGCTACGGGGACATCGTTCCGTCGACCCAGCAGTCCCGCCTGGTCACCACTCTGGTCGTCACGCCGATCCGGGTGCTCTTCCTGGTTCTGCTCGTTGGGACTACCCTTCAGGTCTTGGCCGATAAATCGAAATTCAAGTTTCGGGTCAGCCGTCTGCAGAACGGGCTGCGTGACCACGTTGTCGTTTGCGGCTTCGGGGTCAAAGGACGCTCCGCGCTGGAGTACCTGAGGAACCACCTCGAAAACGTCCCGGCAATCGCAATCGATACTTCGGATGAGTCACTGGAAGTGGCGAACCGCATGGGAATCCCGGGCATCGCCGGTTCTTCGTTCGAGCTCGAGATCCTGCGGGCAGCCAAGATCGAAAAGGCCCGGACCGTGGTCGTTTCGCTCGACACCGATGAGCGTTCCGTGCTCACCGTGCTGCGGGTCCGCGAACTGAATCCCGAAGTGAAGATTGTCGCTTCCTGCCGGGAGGAAGCAAACGTCGAACTGCTGCGCAAAGCCGGTGCCGACGAAGTGATCGTGTCGGCCAGTTCGGCTGGCCGAATCCTCGGGATGGCGGCCGAAGCCCCGGATGCGGCCCGGATCGTCAACGACCTTCTTACTTTCGGTGACGGACTCGACATCAACGAACGGGTTGTCACTACCGCGGGTGAGTCACTTGAACGCAATCGTCTGGAGACAGCGATTGCCGTGGTTCGTGGCAACACCGTGATCCGGCCTGGCGACGCCCGCTGCCTGCCACTCGAGGTGGGCGACCTCGTGATTTACATCGATGCCCTCGAAGAAACCTTCGAGCGGCCCGAAGCCCTGACCTGAAAAAACGGGCATCGCTCCTCCTTGAC
>JBAUOE010000017.1:0-2223 GCA_049579585.1 Solirubrobacterales bacterium
GTGACGATTACAACCTGCGTGGCAACGAGATCCTTTTCTCCCGTGAAATTCTCAAGGAGCAGAAGAGCCGTCAGCGCAAAATGATCATGCTGATGGGGGTCGTCGGCTTCTACGCGAAGGACGAGACGATCGACGTCCAGTTCCAGCGCAACGGGAAAACCGAACTCGCTGCGGACCTCGCTGTCCATCAATAGGCCTAACCCCGTTTCAGTTTGACCTTGGTGGTGAAGGTCCGGCTGTTCGAACCCCACCACGGGGCTGACTCGGGTGCGGCAACCTGCACGACCCTGGCTTTCAGCCTGAACTTGCGATTTCGCGGAAGGCGTTTGATCGATCCGCGTTTAAACGCGACCACAACCTCGATTGTCGCTGCTGACGGTGGCGGGTCGTATTCCGGAAACCAGACAATCCGTTCGGGCTTGAAGTAAACCGAGATCAAACGGCCACGACGCTTGACCACGAACCTGCCATCGGCATCAGCTTCGGGACTGACCGTCAGTCTTTTCTTGAGAGCGTTCTTCTTCAATGGCAATCGGGCCGGCAACCGGATCAGTATCTTGCGACTCGAATACAGCGGATAGGTGGGCGGAGCCGGGACTGCCAGCCGGGCATGGAATCGAGCCCGGCTCGATCGGGAGCGGCTGATCGACGATTGTAGTTTGCTCGCGGGAATGGGCAGCAGGCACCGACGCCAGGGGCCATAACCGGGTACCGGCGTCGCCAATCCCGCGTCACACCGGTTGGGGTCCGGCATGGCAGTTCCGTTAGGGCCGAAGTCGGTGATGGCATCGCCCGAGTCGGCATTGATCTTCACAACCGCTTCCCGGCGCTCAGGGCAGGCGTAAGCGCAATCCCCGTCCCCGAAGAGACCGACGACGCTCAGCAGGTTTCCGGTGGAGGGGTTGTAGGTCAAGTCGCTGGTCTCGAACCATCCGGGGGAGACCTTTGAGGGGTCGAACGTCGGGTCGGCCGGAAAGGCTTCGGTGCCGTCGGGGTGGATTCGTTGCCCACCAGACCCATCCAGCACGAGATCACCGCCAGGCAGTGACAAAGCTGCGGGGCCGTTCCACTGAACGTCGACGGTCGATGCGCTGATCAGGTTCCCGGATTCATCGAAGCTCGCTCCGAAGGGATCCGTGCTGCCGGCAACCAGCCAGTAGTAGGTCACTCCTCCCGTCACGATGACATCCCCCGCCGTTCCGATTGAGATCGACGAGATGGAAACCACCCCGGACCCATTCGGGTAGACGTTCGCGATATCCGCGGAAGCGATGCCGTTGGCACCGAAGCCAGCGTCGATGGCGCCATCCGCGCCGAGTCTCACGACCCGCACAGCCTGACCGTATTTGCCACCGGTGACCAGCACCCCGCCGGATTGGTCGAGAACGATCTTCTTGAAATTGAAGTCGATCCCGGAACCATCAACAGCATGGAACACGCCGTCCACACCAAACGTCTGATCGAGTTCGCCGGATGGTTTGATCTTGGCTACCGCCTCTCCGAAGTGCTCGGGGCGCCAGCCGGCGAATCCGGGGACATAAATGCTGCCGTCCGATCCTGCGACCGCGTCAACGACCGTTTCGATGGACGGCGACAGATTCTCTGTGACGACTTTGCCGTCGCCTCCGAATCCGGTGTCCGGGAGTCCTGTGCCTGTGAATTTGTAGAGCGAGTTGTAGCTCACCACCAGAAACCCATCGGGAAGTGCGATCAGGCGCATCAGGACTTCTCCGCCAGTCCCATTTCCACCGGTCCCATCAGCCGGGCGGAGATTCAGGGGAACAGATCCATCCTCACCGAATGAGCTATCCAGCTTGCCCTGGGCATTGAGCTTGACGAGGCACTTTTCGCCTGCTGCAACAACCGAGCCGTCGTCGAGCTCGACGCCCTGGATGAGTGAGCAGACTGAATCTGCCTCCGAGGCACGGGCCTGATTCGGGGCCAAAACCGCAAGGACCAGCGGTAGCAGTACCACGATGGCGAGCAGCACCCACCGGCGTGGCGTTGTGGTCATCAAAATCGGGCTGGACACAGACACGGATCTCCTCCTTGAGCTACCTGTCCAATGTAACCGGCGAATGGTCCTGAAGTTGCGTCCTTAAATACAAAGGGCCTCCGTGTGGAGGCCCTTCGTGTTTCCCTGGACGTGAGTCTGTCAGCGCTTGAGGCGCACGATCTTCTTCGTGCCGCCGGTTACCTTGAGCAGGCCCTTGCGGCTCTTCT
>JBAUOE010000018.1:0-2999 GCA_049579585.1 Solirubrobacterales bacterium
ATTCGCCAGCACCATTCAGGGTCTGGGGCGGACGGGCCGAAGGATCAGCCACATACTTCGCCTTGCTTCCCTTCTTGGTGTTCTTCCGGTTCAGCTTGCCCTTCTTGCCGAGGAAATAGGTCGTGGCTTTGGCACCCCTGATCGGCCAGGCGTCATAGCCCATCTCCCAGGCAGCACCGATCGCACCGGGTGAACCGGGGATCGCGGCACCGTTGTCCATCAGCACACGCATGCGCGGGTTGTCCGCACGGAAAGCGGCCCTGGCCGCATCCACGTCGGTGTAGCCCGCGTACTCGGACTGCTGGACCGGCAGGGCCGGAGCGTCAGCGAGGAAGTCGTACAGCACGCCGCTGAACGAAAGAACCAGTGGCGAAACGACCGGGATCCGGTCAGCGACGAAAAGGTTCATGAACTCAGCCCACTGGGTGATGACGCTCGGGCCGAGCGAGTCGGCGTGAACGCCATTCTGCAGGGTCAGGAAGACGTCCTTCTTGTTCTTGAGCTGACCCATGCTTTCCGGGAAACGTCCGCCGGTCTGCTCATCCTGGAACTGTCCGACCCAGAAGATCGGCACGTTCGCCCGGCCGATCCAGAATCCGGGCGCCCGGTACTTGAAGAGTTTCGGTGTCCGGTAAGCGTTCTTCTCGACCAGCTTGATCGCGTCCCTTGTCTGGTAACGCAATGTCTGGTTATCAAGGCAGCGCTGATCGAAGTCGGGGCTGGTCGGATCGGACAGGATCCTCGACCATTTCTGGCCGCCTTCCGGACCCGGTTCTGCGTCATCCATGCGGTCCTTCATCCAGGTCAGAGCGAAGCCCTGGTTGAAGATGCCGCCCGGCATGCCTGTTCCTTGGTAGAGGTCATCGGTCACCGACAGTGGCGAAACCGCGGCGAGATGCGGTGGTCGGGTGCCGGCCGTGAACAGCTGGGTGATCCCGGAGAATGAAATGCCGCCCATGCCGACTTTTCCACCCTTGACCCAGGACTGGTTGCCGACGGTTTCAACGATGTCGTAACCGTCATAGGTGGTTGGCAGGCCGAAGAGGTCGAATGCTCCGCCGGAACAGCCCGATCCGCGCATCTGAACGCTGACCGTGGCGAAGTCGAGCATCGGCCCAATGACCGAACCAACTGCCGTTGAAGTGGCCGGGGCCAGCGGATCCGAAGCGCCTCCACCAATGACCGAGTTCAGCAGGTCGTGCGGGGCTGCGGTCTGGTAGCCAGAGTATTCGATGAAAGTCGGGAACGGGGCGTCAGCCATGGTCTTCCCAAGCGGGAGACGAACCGTGACTGCGAGTTCGATTCCGTCACGCATGGTCACATAGTTGAGGCCCGGGTTGAGCGGCTTGCCCTGGTAGAAGGCAGCCGACGGATTCTGGTCAAGCTTGAGAATGGCGAAGCGTTTGGAGCCGGCAACTTTCTTGCCCTTCTTGCTGAGGATGCGGTAGCCGGATCCCATCTTCTGGTCGTAGAAGACCTTGCTGCCATATGAGTCAGCGACGCCCTGGGCAACAATGCCATTGGCTTTGTTGACCAGCATCAGCTTGATGCCGGGGGTGGCGTTGCGGACATATGCGTCGCCAACTGAACCGCGGGCCGTGAAGGTTGCGGGGGTGGTGACCTTCGGCGCGGACTTCAGTTTCGGGGTCTTCTTCTGTTGCTTCTTTTTGCCCGAAACGGCAGCCGGTTCAGCAGTGGCCGTTGAAACCGTGACCGACCCAAGAAGGGCCATGATCGCGGCCATCGCAATGGCCACCAGTGTGGTGTGACGAACTCCCCGCATTTAACGCTCCCATTTAAGTTTGTAGATGCACTACTCCCTACGAGCAGAAACAGAAGGATACACCGACCGTCGGTGAACGTCGGAAATGCTGGCGCCGGCTCAGGGAGCGAGGCGTTCTACACGCCAGCCGAATTCTTGCCGCTGGTAGCGGAACCGGTCGTGGAGACGGGCGCGTCTTCCCTGCCAGAACTCGATCTGATCCGGCCTGACCAGGTACCCGCCCCAATGCTCCGGACGGCCCACTGTCTCCCCGTCAAATTCCGCTTCGGTACGGCCCGTTCTCTCCTCGAGTTCTTCACGTCCGCCGTCCAGGGTCCGGCTTTGCGGCGACGCCCAGGCCCCGATCTGGCTTTTCCGGTCCCGGCTGGCGAAATAGGCATCGGATTCGGTTTCTGGCAGGCGCTCAACCTCACCACGAACGCGAACCTGACGGTCAAGCTCGACCCAGTGGAAAACCAGAGCAGCAAACGGACTGGAACTGATCTGCCCTGCCTTCGTGCCGTCGTAATTCGTGAAGAAACGAAAGCCTTCACTGTCGACGCCTTTCATCAGAACCATGCGCGCGTCGGGATGACCGGCCTCATCAACTGTCGCCAGACTCATCGCTTCCGGCATCGGGTTGACAGCGGCAGCTTCGCTGAACCAGAACCGGAACTGGACGATCGGATCTTCGTCCAGGTCGGTCCGGTTGAGAGGTGTGTCTGTGCGTTTACGCATCTCGGGCCACTGCCTAACCCTATTCGGGCGAGGCAGCGGCCTTTCGATGCCTTTCCATTGGCTGGTCTATTTACGAACCTTCAGCTTGTGGAATGCCACTGACTTGCCGTGCGTGCGCCGCTTTGACTTGATGTTGAGACGCAGCACCAGGGTTTTTCTGTTGACCGTGGCCATCTTCTTGATCTTCTTCAGGTATTTCGGCTTGACGACGAGAGCCTTCGTCTTGAACCGGTTGTTTTTTACCTTCAGCCTGACCGGCTTGGTCATCGGCTTGCCTCTCTTCTTTTTTGTCAAGGCAACCGCTTTGACCTTGCAGGTCGGCTTGAACCTCTTCGGGCACTTCACGCGAACGTAAAGCTTGTTGCCGACGAGGATTCCCTGGCCGTCGGGAACGGTGGTGGGGGCTTCAGTACCGGCGGATCCGGTCGGTCCCGCCGGACCGGTCGGGCCAGAGTTGCCGGTTGGCCCTGAGGGGCCGGTGCCCCCGGTCGAACCGGTC
>JBAUOE010000019.1:0-2558 GCA_049579585.1 Solirubrobacterales bacterium
GATGAAGGTATTGCCGCAGGCGATCGCGAACGGCAGGAACCAGAAAGGCACCATGGCCGGAAAGTTGAACGGTGCGATCGTGGCGCAGACGCCAACCGGCTGACGGATCGTTTCGGCATCAACTCCGCGGGCGACGTCTTCGAGGATCCGTCCCTGCATCGTCGTTGGAATCGCAGTGGCCGCCTCGACCATTTCGATCATGCGGCCAACTTCGGCCGTTGCGTCGGGCAGCGTTTTGCCCATTTCGAGCACAACCATGCGGGCGATTTCGTCTTTGCGAGCGGTGAGCTTTTCGCGGAGCTCAAAGAGTTTGCGGGCCCGGGCGATGGTGCTGACGCCACGCCAAACAGGCAGGGCCGCGCGGGCGGCCTTCACTGCCTCGTCAAGGTGATCGGCGGTCGAGAACGGAACTTCGCCAATGGTCTGGCCGTTGGCTGGATTGAGGACCGGGTGAAGTTCCGCACCGGGAGCGTCAATCCAGCTGCCGTTGACATAGTTCTTCAGGGTTTTGGTGGCTACATCGCTGGTGGTTACGGTCATCTGCTCGTCTCCTCGATAGAAAGTTCACCCTCAGCCTACTCCGCCAAACCAGGTCGCAAAATAGACAAAACGACAGCAGATGAATGCTGATTGAACTTTGCGACAAATATTTTGGTGGAACAATGCCGAAAAGTTGCTGTACGCATCAAGTCGGTCGGCGGGGCTGGATCGAGCTGGTGCCGATCCCTGACCGGTGGTGAAGGTCAGTTGCCGGGGTTGAAGGTGAGGCTTTTGCCTTGCTTCGAGATGACCAGGTTCTGCGCCTCGAACTCGTAGGCCGCCTTGCCGTCTATCACTTTCAGGAACGCGTTCGAAACATCGCCGCTCAGGCCCGGACAGGCGATGCGGGTAAGCCCGATCGGACCAAACTTGATGGTGCCGTCTTCCCCCACTTCGGCCTTGCCGCTGCCGGTGTTACAGCCATCGAAAACGAAAACCGTGTCATCGGCCTTGAATTCGAGGGAAGGCAACCGCACTCCCGGTTTCATGCTCACCTCGTTGCCGAGTTTGTCGGAATAGCTGTTGAGCAGCCAGTCGGTACCGACCACCGGTGGGGTTGAGGCCGAACCCTCGCTTTCCTTTGCGTCAATTTCCACACCGAGCCCGAGGAAAACGACAGTGTCGTCGCGTTCGTAGGGGCGCAGGCCGGACTGCAGGACATTGGTCAGCCATTCGTCCTGGTCCTCAAGTTCGTTCGGGCAGCCAAGCAGGGTTTCGGCGGCTTTGCCGAGTGAAAAAGACCCGCCGTTGATCTCATACTTTCCCTGGATCGAGTTGCAACCAGCGCTAGCCGACAGCATTCCGGAATCGAAACCAAGCGTGATCCGCGTATCGGCAACCAGGGTTCGTCCTTTGACACCGGTCGAAACGAATGTTCTGCCGGAAAGTTCCTCGGGAGCCATTGATTCCATCCTGGAAGTGGTGTCGTCGATGGATTCCGATCCTCCGGATTCGCTTTCGCTGTCACCACAGCCGACGATCACGCCAAGCGCGACAACCGCAGCGAGGATCAGAAATGTTCGGATGTGAATTGGCCTGCTCATCGTGCCGCGAGTCTAAACCCACCAACCGGATCCCCTGAACTGTCAAGCTGATGGATGTCCAGCGTTCGTCCGATGCCTTCTTCTGATCACATACAGCGCGTCTACCTGACGTTGATGCTCGGCAATACCCTTGCGGCCTCATTCATCTGGGGGATCAACACGATCTTCCTGCTCGACGCGGGACTCTCCAACTTCGAGGCTTTCGCCGCCAATGCTTTCTTCACCGTTGGCATGGTCCTTTTCGAGATCCCGACCGGTGTGGTGGCAGACACGATCGGGCGCCGGGTCTCCTACCTGGCGGGAACGGTCACGTTGATGGCCACCACCCTGCTTTATGTCCTGCTCTGGCAGATCTCCGGTCCGTTCTGGGCGTGGGCGCTTGTTTCGATCCTGCTTGGCTTTGGGTTCACCTTCTTCTCGGGCGCTGTCGAAGCCTGGCTGGTCGATGCGCTTGATGCCACCGGATTCACTGGCAGCCTCGAAACCGTTTTCGGGCGCGGCCAGATCGTTACCGGCATCGGCATGCTCACCGGATCGGTGGCAGGCGGTTTCGTTGCCCAGTTGACCAGCCTCGGCGTTCCCTTCGTGATGAGGGCGGTGGTGCTGCTGATCATGTTCGGCTTCGCCTTCACCGCGATGAAGGACATCGGTTTCTCCGCGAAGAAAAGCACCGGCCAGATCAAGGAAATGAAACTGATCGTCAACGCGTCGGTTGATTACGGACTTCGGGTGCCATCGGTGAAATGGCTGATGCTCGCGTCCCCGTTCACTGCCGGGGTCAGTTTCTACGCCTTCTACGCCCTGCAGCCTTACCTGCTTGAACTGGCGGGAGACCCGGAGGCATATGGCATCGCCGGAATCACTGCGGCGATCGTTGCCGGCGCGCAGATCATCGGTGGCATCCTGGCGCCACGGATCCGTGGTCTGTTTCGCCTGCGGACCTCCGCCCTGCTTTTCGCGGTCGGGGTCAGCAGC
>JBAUOE010000020.1:0-15539 GCA_049579585.1 Solirubrobacterales bacterium
GCGATATCGCGGCACCCTTCTCGGTCCCGACCTTGATCGTGACCTGACCGAACCTCAGCAGGTCCCCGTCCGACTGACCCCGCACCAGACAGTCGCTGATCGGCACCTTGCCACCGAGCAGGACTTCTTCCGGCGCCTGCCGGAGTGATGAAGAGAAACTGGCAGCACTTACGAAACAGTCGACCGGCGTGTCTTTCTCGGTTTCGCCGCAACCCGCGAAGAGCAGGCCGGCCAGGACGGTCATGACAGTGGCTGGAATAGCGAAAGTACGCACCCGACAAGTCTGACACCCAGCCAGCCCGGGGGTTTTCCGCAGGGCCGGTCGGTGGCTGCCTCCAGTCTTTCCCGTACTGCCTCGTTCCCGTATAGGCTGCCGGTCATGCCTACCGTCCGCGAAGCAACTTTTGACCTTTTCCGCAAGCAGGGAATGACCACGATGTTCGGCAATCCCGGTTCAACCGAACTGCCGATGCTTCAGGACTTCCCCGATGACTTCGAGTACATCCTCGGATTGCAGGAAGCCGCCGTGGTCGGCATGGCTGACGGTTACGCCCAGGTCACCGGCAAACCGACCCTGGTCAACCTGCACACTGCCCCCGGTCTCGGTAACGCGATGGGGGCCCTGTTCAACGCGCAGGCCAACCATTCGCCGGTAGTAGTGACAGTCGGCCAGCAGGCCCGGTCAATGGTCACGATGCAGTCGAACCTGACCAACCGTGACGCGATCCGGGTGCCGCACCCGTACGTGAAGTTCGCTTACGAACCGACCCGGGCCGAAGACGTGCCGCTGGCGATCGCCCACGCGATCCACCTCGCCTGCCTGCCCCCGATGGGCCCGGTGATGGTCTCGCTGCCGATGGACGACTGGGACAAAGAGATCGACGCAGCCGACGCAGCCCATGTGATCAACCGCAAAGTCACCGGCCGTGCGACCGCCGATCCGGAACAGGTGGCCGACCTGGCTGAACGCATCCGCGCCGCAAAGAATCCGATCGCCGTTGCCGGGCCGGACATCGACACCGCTGGAGCCTGGGAAGAGATGATCGCGCTTTCCGAGAACCAGAACCTCGGCGTCTGGGCCGCACCGGCAACCGGCGGTGGCCGCCTCGGTTTCCCCGAAGACCACCCGCATTGGCGTGGTGTCCTGCCGCCCGCAGTCGGACCGGTCGGAGAAACACTGAAAGATCACGATCTGGTGATCGTGGTTGGTTCTTCGGTCTTTGCTTATTACCCGAACATCCCCGGACCGTTCCTGGCCGAAGGAACATCACTGGTCGCGATCACATCCGACCCGGACGAAGCCGCCCGCGCCCCGATGGGCGATGCGATAGTCGCTGACGTCAAGCTGACCCTCACCGCGCTGCTCGAGCATCTCGATGGCACCGATCGTGACGCGCCGCCGGAATGGCCCAAGCCGACCCGGATGGAAGAAACCGACCCCCTGAACGCATCGACAATCCATTCGGTACTGAGGGAAGAACTGCCGGACAACGGCATCATCGTGCTCGAATCACCATCAAGCACCCTAGCCCTGCGTAACCAGTTGCGGATCTCGAAGCCGAACAGCTACTTCTTCGGTTGCGGTGGTGGCCTCGGTTTCGGCCTCAGCGCCGCGGTCGGCATCCAGATCGCCGAACCGGACCGTCCGGTGGTTTGCGTGCTCGGTGAAGGTTCTGTCCAGTACGCGGTTGCGGCTTTCTGGACCGCCGCTTCTTACAAAGCACCAGTCACTTTCCTCGTGTTGCGCAACGAGGAGTACGCGATCCTCAAGTGGTTCGCCGACATCGAGCAGGTCAGCGGACTGGTGGGCATGGACCTGCCCGCGCTGGAGTCAGCCAAGATCGCATCTGGCTACGGAGTCGAAAGCACGATGGTCAGGACCGCCGATGAAGTCCAGGCGGCACTCAAGGAAGCGATCGCCGATCCGAAACCACGACTGGTTGAAGTACCGATCCAGTCCGGCATGTCCCTCTTCTAGGAACCAGGAGACAACAGATGCCACTGCTCGCGCCCGATGTCCTGAAAATCACGCCGGAGTCGAGTGAGCCGGCGGGCGACCGCGCACCCGAATGGGTAGCTGGTGGAACCCCGGAGCCGCTTCGGTCCGAGTTGATTTCCCTGCTCGGCGAGCAGCAGGTTCTCAGCCGACCCAGTGACATCATCCGTTACGCCTCCGACGCCAGCCCCTACCGGTTGCTGCCGCAGGTAGTGATCATGGCCCGTGACGCCGAAGATGTGTCGAAGGTGATCGGCTACGGACAGCGGACTGGAATCAGTGTCACTTTCCGTTCGGGCGGCACCAGCCTGAGCGGGCAGGGGCAGACCGACGGCATCCTGGTTGACACTCGCCGCCACTTCGGAGGCATCGAGGTGCTTGATGGCGGCAAACGCGCGTCGATCGGACCGGGCACGATCCTCGGCCACGCGAACAAGGCCCTGGAACCGTACGGCTACAAGCTCGGGCCGGATCCGGCATCGACCGATATCGCCACGGTCGGCGGCGTTGTCGCCAACAACTCGGGCGGCATGCGTTGCGGGGTCAAGCTCGATTCCTACTCCACGGTCAGCGCCATGGAGTTCGTGCTGCCGTCCGGCACCGTTGTTGATTCGGCCGCCCCGGACGCCGAAGAGAAGTTCGCTGCAGCCGAACCGGAGCTTGCGGCCGGACTGCTGAAAATCCGTGAGGAGATCCTCGCCGACCAGGCCCTGGTCGACCGGATCCAACACAAGTTCGAGATCAAGAACACCACCGGCTACCGCCTCTGCGCGTTCCTCGATGCCGAAACTCCGGTCGAGATCTTCCGCCGTCTGATCATCGGTTCGGAAGGCACCCTGGCTTTCATCAGCCGGGTCACTTTCGACACCGTGAAACTGCCGGTGAAAACCACCCTCGCCTGGCTGCACTTCCCGGACATCCCGACCGCGACCGAACCGGTGAAGGCCCTGGTCGACGCCGGGGCATCGGCGGTCGAGCTGATGGTCGCACCGGCCCTGATCGCGGCTGGCTGGAACATGCATGGAGCACCTGAGTACTTCAGGGAGATCGAACCGACCTCGGCTGCGCTACTGGTCGAGTTCCCCGGGGATGACGATGGCGCACTCGATGCTGCCGAGAAACGTGCCTTCGAGATCGTCGACCGTGAAGCCTTGATCCGGCCGCCGGAGTTCAGCCGCGACGAAGAAACCATCGAGGCCTACTGGAAGGTCCGCGAGGGCCTGCACGGCCTGGTCGGGAAACTCAAGCCACCGACCGCCGCGCTGATCGTCGAGGACGTTTGCGTGCCGCCGGACCGGATCGCCGAAGGCGCGGAGGAACTCCGTGCCCTGCTCGCCGAACACGAGTTCCTGCCCGGTGTCGCCGGTCATGCTTCAGCGGGAAACCTTCATTTCATGCTCACCCCGGACTTCTCCAAGCCGGAAGACCTCGACCGCTACGAAGCCTTCATGGAAAAACTGGTCGACGTGATCATCACCAAGTACGACGGCTCACTGAAAGCCGAGCACGGCACCGGCGTGAACATGGCGCCTTTCGTCGAACGTGAGTGGGGAGAGCAGGCCACCGAACTGATGTGGCGGGTAAAGATCCTGGCTGACCCCGAGAACGTTCTGAACCCGGGTGTGGTTCTGAATCGCGACAAGGACGCTCACCTCAAGGGGCTCAAGACCACCCCGGAGATCGAAGAGATCGCCAATACCTGTGTCGAATGCGGATTCTGTGAGCCGGTCTGTCCGAGCCGCAACCTGACCACGACCCCGCGCCAGCGCATCGTTCTGCGCCGCGAGATGATGCGCCAGGGTGAGGACTCGGCGGTGCGCCGGGCTCTCGTCGAGGAGTTTGAGTACGACGCCCTTCAGACCTGCGCCACCGATGGGTCCTGCCTGCTTGCCTGCCCGGTCGGGATCGATACCGGCGCTTTCGTCAAAGCTTTCCGCTCACAGCAGAACTCACCGGGCGCCGAGAAGCTGGCGCTCCGTGCCGCGAAGCAGTGGGACCGGGTCGAGAAGCTTTCGCGCTCTGGCCTGCGGGTCGGTAACGCGATCAGCAAGGTCACTACCGACGCGCCGGTTCGTGGCCTGACCAAAGCCGCCAGGGCTTTCGTCAGCAAGGATCTCGCGCCGGAGTGGAGCGAAAAGATGCCGCCAGCCGCGACCCCGCACCTGCCGACGACGAAACGTGAAGGTGCAACTGCGGTCTACATGCCGGCCTGCATCAACCGCATGTTTGGCCGTTCCAAGGGCGACGGAGGCGAGCTGTCTTTGCCGCAGGCCCTGGCCGCGGTTTCCGCGCGGGCGGGCCAGCCGGTCTGGATCCCGGAAGACATCGAGGGCTCCTGCTGCTCGGTGCCGTGGAGCTCAAAGGGCTTCAAGGACGCCCACGCTTACAAGGCGAACGAAACGGTTGAGCGCCTGTGGCGCTGGACCGGAGGCGGCACCTTGCCCGTCGTGATCGACGCCTCCTCCTGCGGCCACGGCATGAATGATTTCGGCCCGGGTGTGCTGACTGAAGAAAACGAAGCAAGGCACTCCGAAATCACGATTCTTGATTCGGTTGCATGGACCGACCAGTTCCTGCTGCCGAACCTGGAGATGAAGAGGAAGACCGATTCGGTCACCGTCCACCCAACCTGTTCCGGTCGCCACATGGATCAGGTTCGTGCCCTGGTCCGGATCGCCAATGTCCTGGCCGAAGATGTGAACGTGCCGGACACCGCGACCTGTTGCGGTTTCGCCGGTGACCGCGGTTTCCTCCACCCGGAACTGACCGCAAGCGCGACCGAGGCCGAAGCCAGAGAAGTGAAGGCCAACCCGACGACCAGCCACATTTCTTCGAACCGGACCTGCGAGGTCGGCCTGGAACAGGCGACCGGAGAGCCCTACAGCTCCTTCATCTACCTGCTGGAAGAACTCAGCCGCTAACCGAGGAATTCCTTTCGCGGAGCGCATCGAATCGGTTTCACCGGTTTTCTACCAACAGTTCCCCGCTCACGCCCTACAATCGGGTTTCTGGGGATTACTCAAATGACCTTTGGCACACCGGCCATGGGCAACCCACATGGGACAACAAGGGGAATCAATGCTGAACCGCATTTCACTGGCAACAATCTTCGCTGTACTGCTCGGCCTGTTCGCGACGGCCGGCGCTAGCGCTGCGGATCCCGATCGTCCGGCCACGCCGCCGCCGACCGACTTCTGGCAGAACAAAGGCTTCATGAACATGGCCCATCAGGGCGGTGAGCTCGAAGCTCCCGGCAATACGCTTTTCGCCTTCAAGACAGCGATCGCCGATCGTGGTGCTGACACGCTGGAGATGGATGGTTACCTGACCGAGGACGGCGTGTTCGTAATTACCCACGACCTCAGTTCAAACGCCACCTCCAACCTTTCCCTGACCTCCTTCGCGGGTCAGACCGTCGATCAGCTCACCCTCGAAGAGCTGAAGACACTCGACTTCGCCCACAAGTTCACCCCCGGCAAAGGCCATTACAGCTACACCGGCACGGACGACTACCCCTACCGTGGCATGGCGCTTGAAGGTGGCCCCACACCCCCGGCCGGCTACACCCGCAATGACTTCCGGATCGCGACATTCCGCGAAGTGCTGGACGCTTTCCCGGATACCCCGATCAACGTCGACATGAAAGCCCCGGGCAACAACCCCGGGCTCGCGAACCTGGCAGCGATTGAGCTCGCCGACGTCATGGCCGATTACCCCGAACGCAGCGAAGACGTGATCGTTGCTTCATTCGCCCAGGGCGCGATGGAAACCTTCCACGCTGAGAACCCGGACCACAAAGCACTCTCCGGCAGTGAACAGGCGACCCTCAGCTACGTTCAGGGGAATCCGCTGGTACCGACTCCGGTCGCCGTCCAGCCCCCGGACCTCTACAACTTTGGTGGTACCAACGTCAGAACGGTCCCGCTGCTCAAGCCATTCGCCGACTACGACGGATTCGCGATGCATGTCTGGGGTTCAGACAAGGATCCCGATCAGGAAGAAACGGATGCCTTCTACCAGACCCTGATCGATGAAGGCGCCGATGGATTCTTCACGCAAAAGCCGGCCGTGCTTCACGAGTTCCTGTGCCGGACCGGCGTGGCCCGCCCTGACGGCAGCCCGCGCTGCGCGACCCAGATCTGCCCCGAAGGCCAGGAAGGCATTGCTCCGGACAACTGCACCCTGATCCCGCCGACCACCTGTCCGGAAGGCCAGACCGGCACCCCGCCGGACTGCACCGCGGTCGTAGTTCCGCCAGCCGCGAAGTCAAAGATCAAGAAGCTCAAGTTCAACAAGGTCAAAAAGAAGACCAAGTCCGGCAAGAAACTCAAGCTGACGCTCAAGATCACTGCCTCCGAAGGCACAGCGACCAAAGCGAAGATCAAGCTCAAGTCATCGAGCCGCAAGGTGAAGTTGCCGCGGTCGATCACCGTCAAGCTGAAGCCAGGCAGCACCGTGCGCAAGAAGATCGTCGTCAAGTCCAACCGCAAGGCCAAAGGCAAAGTCAGGATCAAGGCCAACAGCGCCGCGAGCGCCGCCAAGGCGACCGTAAACCCGGTCTACAAGCCATCCGGCAAGGGCAAACAGAGCGCACTTTACAGCTAGAGCGGGACGAATACAGGTTCTGAACCGAAAGGGCGTCCGGGCAACCGGGCGCCCTTCGTTTAGCTGCCGGTGCGTTCGCGTTCGCGAGTCAGCTCTTCGGCATCGGCGACGATTCCGCCGATCCGGGCGTCCGTCTCGAAGCGGCGGTCCATCAAGGGACCGAGCAGGCCGCGCAGCCAGAACAGCGCGGCATATTCAACCGGCACTATCACCCGGGGTGCCCGGCTTTCCATGCCTTCGACCACGGCCTCGCCGACCCTGGTGACGGAGATCTGCCGGGTCAGGAAGCGCGGCGCCAGCTTGCGAATCCGGTTGACGATCGGATCGGCGAAAGCGTCGGTCACCATGTCTGTTTTGATGAATCCGAAGTAGCAGACCGTGGCGCTCGCGCCGTGCGGCAGGAGTTCAGGACGGAGGGATCGCCCGAGCGCTTCGACGCCCGCCTTGGCGGTGGCGTAGGCACTGTTCATCACGCCGTTCATGAAGGCGTAGGAAGACGAAACCAGGATGAACTGGCCTTCGTTGTCGATCACTTCGTCCATTCCGGCCCGGACCGTGTGCCAGACGCCGTAGAGATTCACCTGGACGACACGTTCCCACTCTTCGGCCGGGATCGCCGCGGCCGTCGTGACCTGTGAAGTGATGCCGGCGTTGGCGACGACCACGTCGATCCGCCCGAAATGCGCGATCGCTTTCCTGAAGGCCGCCTCGACTTCGTCGCGGCTGGAAACATCGGCGCCATAGCCCATCGCCTCACCATTGATGGTGGTTGCGGTTTCAGCGGCAATATCTTCGTTGAGATCGACCAGAGCGATCCGTGCGCCCCGTGCCGCGGCCGAGTTGGCAATCGCCAGCCCGATACCCCGGGCACCACCGGTTACCAGCACGACTTTGCCCCGCAGGTCGTAAACAGTGTCAGGCATCAGGAATGTCCCGTCGCTCGAACTGATGGACATACTCGGCGACTTTCGGATCGGCCCCGAGACGGCGGTCGGAGAGCGGGCCAAGCAGGCCGCGCAGGTAAAAGACCGGTTTCCAGCGGGCCGGTTCAATCACGCGTGCTGCCCGCGATTCGATGCCCTTGATCAGAGCGGCCGCCGCCTGCGGCACCGGGATCTGTTTGGTCAGGAAATCCGGGGCGACGTGCTTTCTGAACTCGTCGGCCAGTTCGTTGTCGAACACTTCGGTGATCAGATCGGTCTTGACGTACCCGAAGTAGGCGACCGTCGCGCTGGCCCCGTGTGGTGCCAGTTCCGGTCGAAGAGCCCGGCCGAGCGCTTCGACCGCCGCCTTCGAGACCGCGTAAGAGCTGTTCATCATGCCGTTCGCGTGAGCGGCGTTGGAAGAAACGATGGCGATCTGGCCGCCGTTTTCGATCACTTGAGGAAGGCCGGCCCGAACCGTGCGCCAGACGCCGAGCACGTTGACATCAACTACCCGTTCCCAGTCTTCGGTGGAAATTGCCCGGGTGGTGGTTTTCGGTGGGGTGACCCCGGCGTTGGCGATAACCACGTCGACCCGGCCGAAACGGTCGGCAGCCCAGTTGACCGCCGTTTCGATCTCTTCGGCATCAACGACATTGGCGCCGATCCCGATTGCACGATCACCCAGCTTCTCGGCAGATTCTTCGGCGGCGGCTGATTCCAGATCAACCAGGACCACCGAAGCACCGCGCCGATAGGCAAGTCGCGCCGTCTCGAAACCGATCCCCCGGGCGCCTCCGGTGATCAGTACGGTCTTGCCTGCCAAGTCATACCGAGCCATGTTCTGAGAGTACGCGATTCATTGTTCAACCGGTGAATAGGTACGATCAACGCTCCTTGTCCTCGTTCAGATCAGTTGATCCCAAACAGTCTTTTCCGGAAATGGAAGAGCGCATCGCTGCGCGCTGGAAAGAAGGGCGTGTTTTCGAGCGATCGATGGAACAGCGGGCCGACGAAGAGGTCTGGAGCTTTTACGAAGGTCCGCCGACCGCGAACGGCCGCCCCGGTTCGCACCACGTGCTTTCCAGGGTTTTCAAGGACATCTATCCCCGTTACCGCTCGATGCAGGGTTACCGGGTGCCGCGCAAAGCTGGCTGGGACTGCCACGGCCTGCCGGTTGAGCTTGAAGTGGAAAAGCAGCTCGGTATCTCCTCGAAACAGGAGATCGAGGAATACGGGATCGAAGGCTTCAACCAGAAATGCCGCGAGTCGGTCTTCACTTACGTGGAGGAATGGAACCGGCTGACCGAACGCATCGGTTTCTGGATTGACCTCGACGACCCTTACGTCACCCTCGATAACAATTACATCGAGTCGGTCTGGTGGTCGCTGAAAGAACTCTGGAAAAGCAACCGTCTTTACGAAGGCCACCGGGTTTCGCCCTACTGCCCGCGCTGCGGCACCACCCTCTCTTCCCACGAAGTCGCCCAGGGCTACAAAGACGTAATCGACCCTTCGGTATGGGTGCGTTTCAAGCTGAAAGACAGCGATGCTTCGATGCTGGTCTGGACAACCACCCCCTGGACCCTCCCCGGTAATTACGCGGTTGCGGTGAACCCGGACGTGACCTACGCAAAAGTCCATGTCGACGGCGAAACCCTGATCCTGGCCGAGCCCCTGGTCGAAAAGGTCCTCGGTGAAGGCACCGCGATCAGCGAAAAGGTCACCGCCAATGACCTGCTCGGGCTCGAATACGAAGCGCCTTTCCCAGGGATGTCGGAAACCTCCGGTGCTTTCAAGGTGATCAGCGGCGATTTCGTCACGACCGATGACGGCACCGGACTGGTTCACATCGCCCCCGCATTCGGCGAAGACGATTACCGGGTCGCGATCGATCAGGGTCTCTACGACCCGGTCGACGGCGAGCACCCGCTCTTCAATCCGGTTGGGCTCGACGGTCATTTCGACGAAAGGGTCACTGGTTTCGGTGGCGAGTTCGTGAAGGACCCGGAAGTCACCCAGCGGCTGATCGACCACCTCGAGCAGAACGGGCGGCTGTTCAAAGCCACCGAATACGAGCATTCCTACCCGCACTGCTGGCGCTGCTCCACCCCGCTGCTCTATTACGCCAAAGCCAGCTGGTACATCCGCACTTCCGAAGCGCGGGACAAGATGCTGGCCGGAAACGAAAACATCGGCTGGCATCCCGAACACATCAAGGATGGCCGTTTCGGCAAATGGCTGGAAAACAATGTCGACTGGGCCCTTTCCCGCGACCGGTACTGGGGAACCCCGCTTCCGATCTGGGAATGCTCGGACAAGGACTGCGACGAGACTTTCTGCGCCGGCTCCGTCCAGGAGCTGAAGGACCTCGCCGGTGACGTGCCGGAGGACCTCCATCGGCCCTTCATCGACAGCGTCACCTGGACGTGTCAGAAGTGCGGCACAGGAGAGATGGAACGGGTGGTTTCGGTGATCGACACCTGGTACGACTCGGGCGCGATGCCATTCGCCCAGTTCCACTATCCCTTCGAGAACGAAGCGGAATTCGAGGAACGTTTCCCGGCCGACTACATCTGCGAAGCGATCGACCAGACCCGCGGCTGGTTCTACACGCTGCTCGCCGAATCAACCATGCTTTTCGATCAGCCGAGCTACAAGAACGTGGTTTGTCTCGGCCTGATCCTCGACGGCGAAGGCGCCAAGATGTCGAAGTCGAAAGGCAACGTCGTTTCCCCCTGGGAGGTACTCGACGAGTTCGGGGCCGATGCTTTCCGCTGGTACCTCTTTACCGCCCAGCAGCCCTGGGCCGGCTACCGCTTTTCCACCGACGCGATCTCGGAAGCGATGCGCAGTTTCCTGCTCACCCTCTGGAACACCTACTCGTTCTGGGTGCTTTACGCCAACGCCGAGAAGTTCGACTCGAGCCTGCCTCCGGGCCCTCCGGAAAACCCGACCGACCTCGATCGCTGGGCGATAAGCCGCTTGCAGGCAACCAAAGAAACGGTCGCGGCCCACATGGACAGCTTCGACTGCACTGCCGCCGGCAAAGAGATCAACGATTTCGTCGAAGAGCTCTCCAACTGGTACGTCCGCCTTTCGCGACGCCGCTTCTGGGAGGGCGACACCGCCGCCTTCCAGACCCTGCGCCACTGCCTGGTTGAGGTCTGCGCCCTGGTCGCCCCTTTCACCCCGTTCATCGCCGACGAGATCCACTCGAACCTGGTCGGTGGCAAGGACGGCGAATTCGGCGAGATGCCCGATTCCGTCCACCTGCGCGACTTCCCCCAGGCCGACCAGAACCTGCGCGACTTCGATCTTGAAATGGCGATGGCGGCAACCCGCCGGACGGTCGAACTGGGCCGGGCCAGCCGGGCCCAGGCAAAAGCGAAAGTGCGCCAGCCGCTGGCGAAAGCAGTGGTTGTCGCTACCGACGCTGAACGAACCGCGATCAGCTCCCAGGAAGCCCTGATCAAAGCTGAACTCAACGTCAAGGAAATCGAGTTCGTCACCGATCAGTCCGATCTGGTCAGCTACACGGTGAAACCGAACTACCGCACACTCGGGCCGCTCTTCGGCAAGAACATGCCGCAGCTCGCAGCCGCAGTCGCTGCACTTGACGCCGATCACGTGGCCGAAGTGGTTGAAGCCGGCGGCGAGATCGGGGTAAGCATCGAAGGCCGTGACCACACGCTCGGGCCAGATGACCTGCTGCTGTCGATGGAACCGGTCGAGGGTTACCAGGTGGAATCAGAATCCGGTCACGCGGTCGCGCTCGCCCTCGAGCTGGATGATGCCTTGATCAAAGAAGGCATCGCCCGCGAAATCGTTCATGCCGTTCAGAACGCACGCAAGGATGCGGGCTTCGAGATCACCGATCGGATCACGCTTTCGCTCGGTGGCGACGAAACGTTGCTGAACGCCGCCCGCGAACATCAGGCCTGGCTCAGCGAAGAAGTGCTGGCAACCGAGACCACTTTTGATGCCGCTGACGGGCAGGCCATGACGATCGATGGCCTCGATCTGAAGATTTCTGTTTCCCGCAACTGATCCGGAAAGGTTTCCCTTCCGAATACAGGTGGATGACCACGAAGGATCCCGCCAGATACAGGATGCTCGACGCCGCTCTCGGCAGCGGGCTTATTCCCGACGCTGCTTTGCGAGCCGGCTCTCGCCGGGCCGCTAAAACCCGCACCGCCCACGAAGAACGGGGTGGGATAGAAGCCCAGGAAGAACGCCTTCGCGACATCGTTGGCCGCATGAGCAGCGGTCCGGTCGCCGAGCAGGTCCAGACCGCCAACGACCAGCATTATGAGGTCCCGAGTGAGTTCTTCGAGCTCTTTCTCGGTCCCCGACGCAAATACAGCTCGGCCTATTTCACGAACCCGCAGCTTTCCCTCGAGCAGGCGGAAGAAGCGATGCTCAGGCTGACCTGCAGCCGGGCGGGAATCAAGGACGGCATGGACATCCTCGAACTGGGTTGCGGCTGGGGCTCACTCACCCTCTGGATGGCCGAGCATTTCCCGAACGCCAGCATCACGGCGGTTTCCAACTCGGCCACCCAGAAGGTGACCATCGACAAAGAAGCCGAACGCATGGAGCTCACCAACGTCAAGGTGATCACCGAAGATATGAACGACTTTGATCCCGGCAGGGAATTCGACCGGGTCGTCTCGGTCGAGATGTTCGAGCACATGCGTAACTGGAAAGAACTGCTGAGGCGTATCTCTACCTGGCTGCGGCCGGGAGGTCTTCTCTTTCTTCACATTTTCACGCACCGCACCCTGGCCTACACCTTTGCCGGAACCTGGGCCTCGGAGCGGTTCTTCACCGCGGGGACGATGCCGTCTCACGATCTGCCGCTCTTCTTCCAGGAAGACATGCGGCTCGAGGACCGCTGGAGCATGAACGGCGAGCATTACGCCCGTACCCTCGGCACCTGGCTCAAACGCCTCGATGCCCGTCGTGATGAAGCGTTGGCCATCCTCGAAACGGTTTATGGCCGCAAGCAGGCGAAAAGGACACTCGGGACCTGGCGGCTTTTCCTGATCTCGACCGAACAGGTCTGGCGCTGGAACCAGGGTGAAGACTGGATGGTTTCGCACTACCTGTTTTCTCCTCGCAACCGGGAATAGCTTCCCGCCAGCCAGAGCCACTAGTTTCTTCACTTACGAAACGAATGTTTAGGCGTACCTCAACATCTGTTACCTTGTGACAATGGTCAAGCAGGTCAATCCCCTCGCATCTGTCACGAAACGCGCCCGAATCGCCGCCCTGGCGATCGCCCTCTGCGCCCTCCCGGTGCTGATCTCAGCCTGCAGCGCAGCCGACGATTCGGGAAGCGACTCCGGCAAGCCGGTGGTGCTGACCACCTTCACCGTGATCGCCGACATGGTCAGCAACGTCGCCGGGGACAGGGTTGAGGTTTCATCGATCACCAAGCCAGGGGCGGAAATCCACGGTTACGAACCAACCCCGTCGGATCTCAAAACCGCCGCTTCGGCTGACCTCATCATCGAGAACGGACTCGGGCTCGAACGCTGGTTCGAGCAGTTCGTCGAACAGAGCAGCGCCGATTTCGTAGCGCTGAGTGACGGAGTTGAACCGATTGCGATCACCGGCGACTCCGAATACGCCGGGCTGCCGAACCCGCATGCCTGGATGTCAGTGTCGAACGCAAAGATCTACATCGAGAACATCCGTAAAGCCCTGACCGACCTCGATCCCTCCAGCGCCCGCTACTTCCAGAAGAACGCCGACGAGTACTCGGCGAAACTCTCCAAAGTCAGTGACTTCGTAAAAGCCGACCTTGCGAACCTTCCCGCCAGCCAGCGTGCCCTGGTCAGCTGCGAAGGCGCTTTCTCATACATGGCGAAAGACTTCGGTCTCGAAGAGGCATACCTCTGGCCGGTGAACGCCGAGCAGGAAGGCACGCCACAGCAGATCGCGGAAACGATCGAGTTCGTCCGCGACAATGAGGTCCCGTCCGTATTCTGCGAATCGACCGTGAGCGACAAATCACAGCAGCAGGTAGCCAGCGAATCCGGTGCCGAGTTCGGCGGCGTGCTTTACGTCGATTCGCTGTCCGAAGCTGACGGCCCGGTCCCGACCTACGAAGAACTTCTCCGCCGTGACGCCGAAACGATCGTCGCCGGTCTCTCCGGAGGGACCGAATGAAGAAACAACCCGGCGTTGCCGGCAACGTCACGATCGAAGACGTGCGGGTCAACTACGGCGATACCGTCGCCCTCGATGGCATCAACGTCACCTTCAGTCCGGGCCAGGTTCATGGCCTGATCGGAATGAACGGATCGGGAAAGTCAACCCTTTACAAAGCGATGATGGGCCTGGTCCCGACCAAAACGGGAACGATCAGCCTCTTCGGCGTTTCGTCAAAAGAAGCGAGGCGATCCCAGCGGGTCGCCTACGCCCCGCAAAGCGAGATCGTCGACTGGAACTTCCCGGTGTCGGTTTCGGACGTCGTGATGATGGGCCGTTACGGTCACATGGGCTGGCGCCGTCACGCGGGCTCCGACGACCGGAAGGCAGTCGCCGAAGCCCTGTCCCGGGTCGAACTCGAAGACCTGGCGGACCGTCAGATCGGCGCCCTTTCAGGCGGCCAGCGTAAACGCGCATTCGTTGCCCGAGGTCTCGCCCAGGGGGCGGAACTGATGCTGCTTGACGAGCCTTTCGCCGGCGTCGACAAACGCAGCGAAGCAACGATGACCAAACTCCTGCGCTCTCTGGCAGCGGACGGTCGCACGATCATTGTTTCCACCCACGACCTGATCGCGGTCCCCGCCCTCTGCGACACCGTTTCGCTGATCAACCGGCGGATCATTGCTTCCGGCGACCCTTCGGAAATCCTCATTCCTGAACTGCTGACCGAAGCCTTCGGTGGTTTTGTGCCCCAGGAAGCCCTCCAGATGGGGAACAAAGCGTGACCGAGATCCTGAACTGGTTCACTGACCCGCTCCAGTTCGAGTTCATGCAGCGGGCGCTGCTGGTTGCCGTGGTTGTCGGCCTGGTGTGCGCGGTTCTTTCCTGCTGGCTGACCCTGCTCGGCTGGTCACTGATGGGTGATGCGGTCTCCCACGCAGTCCTGCCCGGAGTGGTTCTTTCCTATGTGATCGGTGCCCCCTTCGCGGCCGGCGCGTTCATCTTCGGTGCCGGCGCTGTCGCGATGATCGGTGGCCTGAACCGCACCAGCCGGGTAAAGGAAGACGCCGCGATCGGCATCGTCTTCACCGGACTGTTCGCGCTGGGAATCGTTCTGGTGAGCGTGATCCCTTCCCAGATCGACCTTTTCCACATCCTCTTCGGCAACGTGCTGGGAGTTTCGGACTCCGACATCATGCAGGTGCTCGGCCTTGGCATCCCGGTGCTGATAGTCGCAGCGCTTTCGTGGCGCACGCTGACCCTCTACGCATTCGACCCCACCCACGCGCACGCGATCGGAATTTCGCCACGCAAACTCGAGATGCTGCTGCTGGGCATGCTCGCCCTGACCGTGATCGTCGCGCTGCAGGCAGTCGGCATCGTGCTGGTCGTCGCGATGCTGATCACACCCGGAGCCACCGCCTACCTCCTCACCGACCGGTTCAGCCACATGATCCTGATCGCCGCCGCAACCGGGGTTCTTTCCACGGTGCTTGGCACTTACCTCAGCTTCCACGTTGACGCATCAACCGGCGGCAGCATCGTCTGTGTGCTCGCCCTGCTTTTCCTGGCCGCTTACCTGTTCTCGCCAAGCCAGGGCGTACTGGTGCAGTGGGTGAAAAGACAGCGTCGTCCGGTGACCTCTACCGACGCTTCCGTTCAGGCCGACCAAGCAGACGCAGGCCATTCAGGGTGACCAGCAGCGACATTCCCACATCGGCCGCCACCGCCATGACCAGGGTGACCAGCCCAAAAGGTGCGAGCACGACAAAGACCCCTTTCACGACCAGCGAAATGATCACGTTCTGACGCATCACCGAAAGCGCTCGTTGGGATTGCCGGGCCGCTTCCGGAAG
>JBAUOE010000021.1:0-2148 GCA_049579585.1 Solirubrobacterales bacterium
TCATTCAGGCTGATGTCACCGGCCTGGAGTGCCTTGAGTCCGTAGGTAACGCCGACGTTGTCCAACGTCCGGCGGGCGTATCCGGTGTCCGGATCATTGCCGTAGATGTTCACCATGTTGTCCCAGATGGTGCAGCGCACCCCCAGTGGATTGGTGTTCACGTCAAAAATGACCGAAGCCGGGACCACGCTCTGGTTGCAGCCTTCACTGGCATTGAGCACATCGGCCCCGCTGCTCAGCGGAACGCATCCATCCGGGTCGCTCAGCCCGGAGATGGCTTCTCGCTGGGCATTGCTAAGGGCGGACCCTTCGGCCGTGCTGAAGTAGTTCTTGAGCAGACGGCAGTCCGGGTAGTCCGGGGATGCATTGTCAGGGAAACTGGCGCTCGGGTTGATGCCGTCAAGCAGGCCCGGGTAGTTCTGGCTGATCATCTGGATCTGGATCGAACCACCTGAGCCGCCCTGTCCGGCAGTCCATACCGGCGCCCGGCCAAGGGTCTCAATCACTTTCTCTTTGACCATCGATGTGGTCTCGGCGGAAAGCACGTCGTTGCAGCTGGTGTTCAGGACATTGAGGCTGGAACTGAGCACCGCGTACCCGCGGGACAGTTCCGAATGGTTCAAAGCGTTGGGCACGGTGACGCCCTGTTGGTGGCCGGCCGAGCAGCCGCCGCCGTAGTTGTAAAAGAAGCGGTGGTTCCAGCCATTTCCGGTGATGCCGTCAGCGGCCAGCACCGCCCAGCGATACACGGCCCGGTTGATCGTGCCCTGCTCGACCCGGACGATGTAATCGACGGTCTGGCCGGTCCGGGTAGTGGTCTGGGCGAGGTCGGCCGGACGGCTGGTCGGGTCCGCCAGTTCTTTGAAGTCACCACCAGTAGTGCGGTACCAGTACCTGACTGTGGTCGGGGCCGAGCAGTCTTCGTCCAGTGGCGGCCCCGCGTCGAGCAGTTCGGTTGTGCAGAAATATGGTGTCTGGTGAGGGCCGGAAAAGAGTGGGCCTTCGATCGGGCTGTTGTAAAGGTTCTGGCGGGCAGCGCCTGGCAAGCCACCGGCCCAGGCCGAAATCACGTTGTTGCCGCTGCGAAGCCCGCCGACCAGGCCGATCAGCTTCCGGGAATCATTCGGGTCCGGTTCAAATGCGTTGGTGACAACCTTCCCGTTACGGCGCACTATTACCTTCGCCGGTTTGGTCCCGGAAGGAGCGGTGACCGCGATCAGTGCGTCACCACCAGTGACCCGCTGCGGCTGGCTGGAGAGGACCTCGATCGATATTGAAGCTGCCGTTGCGTTACCGGCGAACACCATCAGCGCAGCCAGGATTGCCAGGGAGAAAGTGGTCAGAGTCCGCTTCAGGTTCATCGGTCTTTCCTGTGCTGATCGAGGGCTTGACTGGTCACTGCTTCAACAGTCGAAACACTATGCCTTCGGCAAGTTGCGCAATCCGCCCTGAACCGGGGCTTTGAGCCCGAAAAACAAGAAAGCCCCGCGTTGGCGGGGCTTTCATTCCGAGTGGGCACAACTGGGCTCGAACCAGTGACCTCCACCGTGTCGAGGTGGCGCTCTACCAACTGAGCTATGCGCCCCGGGATCGGGGAGCCTACCAACGGAGCCGGGACCAGTGCTTGGTCGCCACAGCCACCGCAGCGACAGACGTTCCTGCTTGCGTTACTTCTTGCGCTTCTTTGGCTTTTTGACTGGCTTGACCTTGAGTTTCGCTGAAGTTGCCAGCGTCGCTTCGCTTGAGCTGACCGCGAACTTCACGGTCCCGGCGCCCTTGCGATAACGCTTCTTCGTCTTGATCTTCAACTTGACGGTTTGCGAGGCAGCGGCGGCGACGGTGCCTACCTTCAGGCAGGTCTTCTTGCGGGCAAGCCTGGCCGGTGCTTTGGCGCAGACCTTGACTGCGGTCGTGTCGGCGGTGCCGATGTTGTCGAGCCTGACCGCGTATTTCGCTTTCTTCCCGGCCTTCACTTTCGCTGTCTTTGGCTTGAAGACAACGAGATCGGAGACCGGTTCGGGCGGGGCGATCGGGTCGGGAACGCCATTGAGGGTGCGCACGGCACCGATCACGTCACCGGTGCCGAAAAAGTCGACCGCGAGAATGGTCGGCAGCTTGCCGCGCCGGGCTTCACAGGCCCGGGCCCGG
>JBAUOE010000022.1:0-7784 GCA_049579585.1 Solirubrobacterales bacterium
GCGGCGTGCCCACTCGGAAACGAAGCATTCGAAAAGCCGGTGAGGCCACCGGTCGGACGGGGGCGATCAACCGTCTCCTTGAGGACGTCCACCCCGATGAAAATGACCACGGTGGAAAGCAGCAGAACGGCGAGTTCCGTCCACTTGCGGCCGGCGTAGAGCAGGGCGCCAGTAAGCGCTGTTAGCCCGAGGACCACCGGGGTTGAGCCAAGGTCCGTAATCACATGGGCAAGGTCGATCAGCCAGTCCCACCGGATCTGGGTTACGAAGTCGAAAGCGGTGGCGTCACCGGCGGTTGGGCCGGGATCCCCGATCACGATCTCGGTGTAGGCGATCAGAACGAAAGCGGAGACGGCAATGATCGCGAGGAGTGTGGTGACTTCCAGGCCGAAGTTCCCTCCGGGAGTGAGCCGGGCAACCAGCCAGTCCCATTGCGGCCGCATACGCCGTCCGAGGCTCACGAGCGGTCGGCCGAGGCGGCTTCCTTCCATGTCCTGCACCAGTTTCTGGCGGTTCGCCGGGACCCGCAGGAAACGGTGGCCGAGAATCCAGGTCACGCTGACTGCCACCACCGTCCCGATGATCACCGCGACCACACCGACATACTCGGCGGCTGCATCAATGCTGCGCGCGAAGATGTACCCGGCCATGATGTGAAGGGTCACCTGCAGGCCCGCTCCGAGCACGCTGTACGGGAAGAAGCCCCTGAACCTCATGCCTGAACTACCAGCCACGAAAGGCGAGAGTGCCCGGATCAGCCCCAGAAACCGCCCGATCAGAACGGTTTTGCCGCCGTGCTTGGCGAAGTATTCCTCGACCTGCCGGTAACGCTCTGGCGTTATCGCGAAACGGCTGCCGTGCTTGATTATGAATTCGCGTCCGAGACGGTGCCCGAGATAGAAGCTGACTGAGTCGCCCAGCACCGCACAGACCCAGGCGATCGCGATCAGCAGATAGACATTGATGACTCCCTGCCCCGCGACCGCGCCGGCGACCAGAAGCGCGGTTTCCCCGGGAACGAGCAGTCCGACGAAAGCACCGGTCTCGAGGAACGAGAGGATGGCGACCACCAGGTAGGTCCAGGCCCCGAGAAAGTTCGCGAACTCGTCGAGCATCGTCTGGAGGTCGATCTCCGGGAAAAACTTGCGGTACAGGTAGTAGATGGCGGCGGCAGCGACCGCCAGCACGGCGAGCCCGATCGCTTTACCTCTGGTCGTCTCCGGGATTCTCAAAGCCCGACGCCGCCCTGGCAGACAATCGCCCCCGAACCAAGTTCATCTGCTGCTTTCTGCGCGTCTTCGCGGGTTTCGAAGATGCCGAACACGGTCGGTCCGGTACCGGTCATGCCGGTGAATGCGGCTCCGGCCGATGCGAGGCGCTGCTTCTGATGCCCGATTTCCGGTTTCAGGGATACTGCGGCCCGTTCCAGGTCGTTGATCAGCAAAGCCGGGTAGGCCAGGGGTGACACGCCGCCGCTGGCGACTGCCCAGAGCCGCCCGGAGATCTCGTCGATCTCTTCCTGGCTGCGCCCGATGCCGAGCCGATCGGCCTCCCCGAAGACATCAGCGGTCGAGAGGCCCTCGGTGAAATGAAGCAGGACTATCCAATGCTCGACCGGAGTCGGCAGCGAGGTCAGTTTCTGACCGACGCCCTCAACCACGCATGGTGCCGGGTCGATCTGGGACGGCACGTCAGCGCCGAGGATGATCCCCAGACCGGCGAGGTCGTCAACCTCACCGACGGCCAGTCGAAGGACCGCTGCCGCGTCGGCACTTCCTCCCCCAAGCCCGGCCTGGACCGGGATGTTCTTTTCGATCTCGATTCGTACAGGGTCGTGCTGCCAGCCTTCAGAACGGAGAAGCCGAAGTGCTTTCGTTGCGAGGTTCTCACCCTCTACTCCCGGGCAGATGACCTGATCCGACCCGCTTGCGGAAACGGTGATGCGATCAGCCAATGAAAGCGGTTCGAAGATCGACGTAAGCTCATGCAGCCCGTCTTTCCTCGAAGGTCCGAGGTACAGGCAGAGGTTGAGCTTTGCTGGCGCGCGGTATTCCATCTGGGTTCCGTTCAGCCCGGCTGGTCGCCGGAAGGAAGATCGATCATTGCCGATAGCGCCCGGAACTGCTCTGGCGAAACGGCCTCTGCACGAATTCCGGGATCGATGCCGAGTTCCTCCAGGCAGTTGCGTGCCGCCTCGATCGTGCCCGGGATCGACATGTCCATCGATCTCGGAAGTGCTTTGCGGCGATGGCTGAACGCTGCCCGCACTACACGGCGGGCCTTGGCGTCCGGACCCGGGCCCCGGCGCTCGATCGAAATGATCGCTGAGTCAACCCTTGGCTGTGGCCGGAACACGTTGCGGCTGACCTTGCGCACAAGTTTCACTTCACCGGCCATCTGGGCCAGCACGGAAGGGCCGCCGTAAACCTTCGAACCGGGTGCGGCCCGCAGACGGTCAGCTATCTCTTTCTGGACCATCACCGACCACGACATGATCGTCGGCAAATCGAAAATCGATCTCATTATGACCGGGGTCGCTACCGCATAAGGCAGGTTCGCGACCATCGCCGTTGGCGCCGGCTGGAGCAGGCTCAGGTCGTACCTGACGGCATCTGCCCAGATCACGTTCACGTTCCCGAGTTCGAGGATTTTCCAGATCACCGGTTCGAGACCGCGATCGAGCTCGATCACATGGACCTGGGAAGCGACCTCTGCCAGGCGCTCGGTGAGCACACCTTCGCCGACCCCGACTTCCAGCACGCAGTCATCAGCCTGAACTCCCGCGTCACGCACGATCGCGTCAAGGAGATTCGGATCGGCCAGGAAGTTCTGGCCCAGTCTCACCAACCGAAGACACGCTCCGCATTCGCGGTGACCGTACTATCGAAATCATCGTAGGTGACCCCACGCAGCTCGGCCAGCAGTTCGGCGGTCTCGACCACAAAGGCCGGCTGGTTCTTCGAGCGGCGCCGTGATTGCGGGGTGAGGTAAGGAGCGTCGGTCTCGGCCAGGATCAGGTTCTCCGGGACTTTCGCAGCGGCAGCACGCAAATCTTCGTTCGCCGGATAAGTCACGTTGCCCGCGAACGAGCAATACCAGCCCCGGTCGACCGCCCGGTCGACGTAGGCCGGGGCGGAGAAGCAGTGAAGGATCACTTCCAGCCCATCCCCGGCTGCATCGAGCATGGTGAAAGCTTCGGCAACAGCGTCTTCTTTGCCTTGCGGGTCACGGACGTGGATGACGATCGGCAGCTCAAGTCTCGAGGCGATGTCGATCTGGGCAGCGAAAGCGACTCGCTGGTTTTCCGGGTTGGCCGTATCTCGGAAAAAATCAAGGCCTGTCTCCCCGATCGCTACGACTTTTTCGTGGGCGGCGAGCATCTCGATGTCGTCGGCGGCGGCCTGGTCGAATCCATCAGCATCATTCGGGTGGCGGCCAACGGCGGCATAAACCTGATCGAATTTTTCGACCAGGGCGATCTGTTCACGGTTGTTTTCTTCGTCAAGGCCAACCGAAAGGATCCTGGTCAGGCCGGCAGCACCAGCCTGTTCCAGGATCTCCTCGGGACTTTCCTGACACCGCGCTACATGTGAGTGGGTGTCAACCAAAACAGGTTCCTATTTCGAAAACTTGAACGTTTTGGTTTTCTTGATCCGCTTGCCGGTTTCGATGTCGAGTGCGGACACCTTGACCTTGAACCGGGACCGCTTGTAATTCTTCTTGAGCAGGTTCTTGCCGAAACTGTTGAGGATCATTCCGGTCACGAAAGCCGAATTGGCTTCGAGCGTGGTGCCACCGGTGACTGAATCCTTGAGTGCCGGGGTGACCAGTGTGAACTTGGTCTTGATGCGGCATTGCTTGGAGCAGCTCACGAGCACCTTGAGCTTTTTCGCCACCTTGACTTTCTTGCCCGAGAACGGAGCGATTTTCACCCGCAGCGGGGTCGCTCCATCAACGATTGCGGCGCTGGCCGGAACAGCCGTGAAAGCGAGGCTTGCTCCCAGAACGACGACTATTGAAGCGAACAGTTTTCTCATGTAACCCCCTGCGTTGAAGATCGGAAAGACGATGCTACTGATAACCCGTCAGAGCTTCGGAAAGAGCGGCTCGATCTTGGCGACGGTCTGGCCGCCGGAACGTGAGCCGAATTCGGCCAGTTCCAGACCCGGCTGGCTGAGCACTTCAGCCAGAACCGTGGTCGAGTTCGGCAGATACGGATGAAGCAGCAATACCAGGACCCGCAAACCTTCCACCAGGCTGTAAAGCACCTGGTCCAGGCGGTCGGCATCGCCTTCTTCTTTGGCCAGGACCCAGGGCTGGCTTTCTTCGACGTACCGGTTCAGCCTCCGCACGAGAACCCATATCTCTTCAAGTGCCTGACTGATCTGGGCTTCATCGAGCAGTGCCGAAACCCGGGCGGTAAGGCCATCGAAGTCGGCGGACAGCAGCGGGTCCGGTTCGGCTTCCGGAACAAGACCATCGCGGTAGCGGGCAACCATTGCCAGTGACCGTGAAGCCAGGTTGCCGAAATCATTGGCCAGTTCGGTTTCGTAGCGCTTCTCGAATCCGGCGGTGGAAATCGATCCATCCTGCCCGAAGCTGACCTCGCGGAAACAGTAAAAACGCAGGGCATCTGCCCCGAAACGGTCAATCACTTCGAACGGATCGAGCACGTTGCCCAGCGATTTCGACATCTTCTTTTCGCCCATCAGCAGATATCCGTGGATGAACATGCGCTGCGGTGGTTCGAGGCCGGCAGCCATCAGGAACGCTGGCCAGTACACCGCATGGAACTTGAGGATGTCCTTGGCCAGAATGTGCCAGGAAGCGGGCCAGTACCGGTCGGTCAGGTCCTCGCCCTCCCGGGCGTACCCGAGGGCCGTGTAGTAGTTGCTCAACGCGTCGAACCAGACGTACATCACCTGTTCGGAATCCCACGGAAGCGGCACGCCCCAGCTCAGCTGGGAGCGGGAGAGGGAAACGTCGCGCAGTCCGCCGCGGATGAACGAAAGGGCTTCATTGCGGCGGAAGTCCGGCAGCACCATCCCCGGATTGTCTTCATACATCTTTTCCAGCTTCTCCTGGAAAGCCGAGAGCTTGAAGAACCAGTTGTCTTCTTTCTCCCGGAGTAGCGGAATTTCGTGAATCAGGCAGGTGTCGTCCGGCCCGATCTCATTTTCGTTCTTGAAGTCGGCGCAACGAGGGCAGTACCAGCCTTCATAGGTTCCTTCGTAGACAAAACCGTTGTCCTTGACCCGCTTGACGAGTTCCTGCACCCGTTCGATGTGTCCCAGGTCGGTAGTACGGATGAAGAAGTCATGGGTGGAATCAACCCGGCCGACCAGGTCCTCGAACTTGGGCGCGTTGCGGTCAACCAGTTCCTGCGGAGTGATCCCCTGTTTCTCCGCCGCCTGGGCGATCGGTTCGCCGTGCTCGTCGGTTCCGGTGAGCATGAAGACATCTTCGCCCCGCTGGCGCATGTGCCGGGCAAGGATGTCAGCGGCCATGGTCGAATACGCGTGCCCCAGGTGGGGTTCGCCGTTCGAGTAGTAGATCGGGGTGGTTACGTAGTAGCTCATGCGAGTTCACTCTCGACGGCATCGGCGAACAGTTCGGCACCGGTGACGTCAAGCGATGTGGTCTTCGAAAGATAGAGGCTGGGCTCGGTCAGTTCGACCTCCATCAGGACCGGGCCTGCATTCCTGGTGCTGACCATGTCGATTCGGGCATACAGCGGCATCGGCCCGAAGCGGTGAGTCAACCAGGCGATCGTCTTCAACCCTAGGTCGATTTCTTCATCGGAAGCTTCGGTCAGGACAACCAGGTCATCGGCGAACATCGCGGCCGCTACCTTCGTTCCCGGTTTCGTCTCCGGCACGCCAACCTCAGGCAGGAACGCCCGTTTCTTCAACGCGAAAGCGAAACGTCCACCGAAGAACAGGACGGCGGTCTCACCGACTTCATTGATTTCCTCGATGTACGGCTGAACCATCGCGACTTCTCCCTGGTCCCCGAGCCGACCGAGGAGTTCCATGGCACCGGCCCTCGAGTTGTCGCTGAACACTCCAGTGTCGCGGGCACCGGCCCCGGTGACCGGCTTGATCACAACTTTGCCACCGAAGTCGGGCACCGGACCGCCCGGGGCGATCAGCAATGTGGGCGGCACCGGCAGTCCGGCACCATCAAGTTCGGCCAGATAACGCTTGTCGGTGTTCCAGCGAAGCACCTCTGGCGGGTTACGCAGCTTGTCCGCACCAACCGAGTCGGCCCAGGTGAGGAACTCTCCGAGACGGTCGGTGTAATCCCATGCGGAACGCACCACCACAAGATCAAACGAATCCCAGTCAGCGCCCGGATCGTCCCAGGCAACGAATTCGACACTTACCCCGCGCTGCCCCAGAACCTCAGCCGAAAGCAGGTCATCTTCCCATTCCGACTGCCGTGGCTCACAGGTTACGTAAGCGACCCGCGACTGGCTGGCGCTCATCGCCTCGGCTCACGGCCGGTGAGGGCCTTGTACAGATCATTCGCCCGGGTATCGGTAAGCGTGGCGACCACGGTCGCGGCCGCCCGCGGGCGGGCCCCGGCCTGCACCAGTCGTTTGAGCGCTTCAACCGCGAAACCGATGTCCTGTCCATGGCCGGCAGCTTCAGCCGGGGCAACGACCAGCACGATTTCGCCTTTGACTTCGCCTTTGAACCGGAGCGCGAGTTCGGAAAGCGTGCCGCGGCTTACTTCTTCGTGGAGCTTGGTCATTTCGCGGCAGACCGCAGCCTGTCTTTCCGGCGCGATCTCGGCAAGCGCGGCCAGCGTTTTCGAGATTCGACGGGGCGACTCGAAAGCGACAACCGTCTCGGTCGAGTTCAGGACACGTTCCATCTCACCCGAACGCTTCGGCAGGAAACCTTCGAAGCGCCAGCGGTCGGTCGGAAGGCCCGAAGCAACCAGCGCGACCGGAATGACCGAAGCTCCCGGGAGCACGATGACTTCCAGGCCACGGTCGATGCACGCCCGGATCAGGCGGTAGCCCGGGTCCGAAACAGCCGGCATCCCCGCGTCGGAAACCAATGTGATTCGCTCGCCGCGTTCGATCCGTTTGACCAGTTCGGTCGCGCGGCTCTTCTCATTGCCTTCGTGGTTGGAGACCAGCCTTGGTTTCGGGCTGATCTCGAGCTTGTCGAGGAGACGTCCGGTCCGGCGGGTGTCTTCGCAGGCAATGTAGTCAGTGTCGACCAGGGCTTCTCGAACCCGTTTGGTGATGTCACCCATGTTGCCGATCGGGGTCGGCGCAACTGTCAGACGGCCGGGCATCAGGCCTGTTTCTCCAGTTCGATCCGGGCCAGGGCCGCAGCGCCGATCATCCCGGCCGCCGGGCCGAGTTCGGCCGCGACGACTTTCGCATCATGGTTCGGTCGCAATCCGCGCTCCAGAAGTACTTTTCTCACCGGTTCCAGGATCAGGTCTCCCATCGCCATCGCACCTCCGCCAAGAACAACCACTTCTGGCTGAAAGACGTTGGTCAGCGACACGATGGCATTGCCAAGGTAATACCCGACGGTATTGATCACACCGATAGCCGTGTCGTCACCCTGTGTGGCCGCTGCGGTTACGTCCTTCCCGGTCACTTCGCGCCCCGACGCGAGGATGCGTCCCAGGGCGGAATCAGGTTCTTTTTCCGCGGCCTCATTGCCCTGACGGCCAATCGCGGTCCCCGATGCGAAAGCTTCGATGCAGCCACGGCCAGGACAGTTGCCGTGGCATTCGGGACCGTTGATGTCGACCAC
>JBAUOE010000023.1:0-15707 GCA_049579585.1 Solirubrobacterales bacterium
GTCTCGGTAGATGCGCGTGGCGGCAAGGTGTCACTGGCCGGCTGGACCGAATCGAGCGGGGTGGATGTGGCCGATGCGGTCGCCGACCTCAGCAAGCGTGGTGTCGAGCGGTTCCTCTTCACTCCGATTGAGGTTGACGGAATGATGACCGGCCCGAACATGCCTGAACTGGCGCGGGTGGCTGCCGCGACCGAAGCGAGCGTGATCGCTTCCGGTGGCGTTGGAGAACTTTCGCACCTGCGCACCCTGGCTGACCGGGCCCCCTCCACCGTCGAGGGCGTGATCGTGGGCAAGGCGCTGTACGACGGCCGATTCGGTGTGCGCGAAGCGATCGAGGTCCTGGAAAAGCCATGAGCGACCTGAAACGGGTGATCCCCTGTCTCGACGTTGATCAGGGACGGGTGGTGAAAGGAACCAACTTCGTTGACATCCGAGATGCCGGCGACCCGGTTGAACTCGCGACCAGATATGACGAAGGCGGCGCCGACGAACTGATCTTTCTGGACATCACGGCGTCGCACGAAGGCCGGGATACGATCGTTGATCTGGCGCGTCGCACCGCGGACAACGTTTTCATCCCTTTCACCATCGGCGGTGGGATCCGTTCAGTTGAAGACGCACAGGCAGTGCTTGATGCTGGGGCCGACAAGGTGGCAGTGAACTCGGCAGCCCTGAATCGCCCCGAATTACTGGCCGAAATGGCGGAGAACTTCGGATCACAGTGCGTGGTTGTCGCGATCGACGCGAAAAGGGTCGGGGACCACTACGAAGTGTTCCTGAACGGTGGACGTAAGGCGACCGGCCGGGACGCGGTCGAATGGGCGATCGAGGCGACGAGGCTCGGCGCGGGGGAGATCATGCTGACCAGCATGGACCGGGACGGCACCAACATCGGTTACGAACTTGAACTCACGCGGCTGGTCGCCGAAGCAACGGCAGTCCCGGTGATTGCTTCAGGCGGCGCCGGTGAACTCAGCCACCTGGTTGAAGCGATCACGGACGGAGCGGCCGACGCGGTGCTCTGTGCCTCGATTTTCCATTACGGCCAGCACACAGTGGAGGAAGCGAAGCTCTTCATGTCCGCCCAGGGAGTGCCGGTCCGGCTTTAGGCTCGATTAGAGCGAGGCTTCCAGTTCTTCCGCACCATCATCGCGGTCGATGCGGATCCGTTTGAGTGTGAACGGCTCGCTTCTTTGGGCCAAGCCAATATCGACGGTGGTCGCACCGCGATAGCCGGCCGCCTCTACGGCGGCCACGACTTCGTCGTCGTACTGCCCGGCCGGGTAACAGAAATTCACGATCTCGATACCGAGGTCGTTCTCCAGTTTCTCTTTCGAACCAACTAGTTCCGTCTCGAGAGCGTCCGGGTCGAGCGACGGCAGATCGGGATGGGTGACGGTATGCGACGCGATTTCCCAGCCGGCGCGGATCATCTTCTTCACCTGTTTGCTGGAAAGGTCGGAGCCTTCGGCCTTGAGATTCAGTTGCCCGGCCCAGCCATGTTTGCTGAGAACCGGCATTGCGTCGAGATAATGACCCAGGTAGCCGTCATCGAACGAAAGCACGATCGGCTTGGCCGGCAGGGTCCCACCGTCAAACCAGGCGTTCTGGACCTGAATCAGGGTTACTGCGGTGTATCCGTTTGTGTCCAGCCAGTCGACCTGTTCCGAGAAGTCGTCGACCGATAGGTAAAGATTTGGATAGGTGACTTCTCCTGCGGGCTCACCGATCACGTGGTACATCAGGATCGGGACCGGGCCGGTATGTGGTTCCCAGCTCGAATCGGGCTGGGCGCCGCCGGGTACACCTGCTGTCTGGCTTGAGCCAGATCCTTCCGAAGATGCGACAGCCTGATCACCGGCAGCGTCGATTACATCTTCTGCCCCGTTGTTCAGCAGGAAGATGCTGATCACGGCGACAGCCAGCAGCAGTCCGGATCCCAGGACCCGGCGGCGTCGCCGGACCTGTCTGCGGCGCAACTCTTGGCGTCTCCTCGCCAGGCGGTCAGGCAGGCCGTTCATTCCTGCTTGGACTTACCTTGCTTGTTTGCCTTCTTCTTGCCGGCTTTGGCTTTGGCGGCCTTTTTCTTGTTGCTCGCCTTGGTGTTTGCGGCCTTCTTCTTCGCTTTGGCTTTTCGTTTCTCAGCCGCTTTCAGCTCCTGCCTGGTGACGGGATCAAGCGCGTGGATGCTGGAATAACCGACCAGATAGAGCTTTTCGCCGTCGGACACACCGGGCATGTAAGCGCCGGAATGGAAGGAGAAGGTCTTGCGGCCGTTCTTGGCGCTGATGCCATAACTCGTGGTTCCGTCGAAGGTCGCGACATAGACGGTACGACCGATCACGGAGAGCGATCCGATAACCCGGCCTCCCATGTCAAAGGTCCAGCGGGCCTCACCTGTCTTGGCGTCAAGGGCGTAAGCGTTGCCGTCGAAGGAGCCGATGTAGACAGTTGGTGGGGTGCCCGGTACCTGAGCGACCGTTGGCCCCGAATAGACGTATCCGCCGGTTGAGTACGTCCAGGCAAGTTCGCCGGTGTCCGCATCGAAGCTGTAGACCCGGCTGTCGTTGTTGCCGGCATAGACCCGCCCGTAGGCGACTGCCGGGGTTGAGTAGAACGAACCGGGCTGGCCGAGTCCGGGGCCCAGCGCCTGGGTCTGCCAGCGAATCTGTCCGGTTTTCGCGCGGATTGCGGTCATTCCGCCGCCGTAGTCGCCGACGTAGAGCGTTCCGTTGTCGTAAGCCGGGGCACCCTTGACCGCGCCGAGCACGCTGGTGTTCCAGACGGGGTTGCCTTTCTTCGCGGTCTTCGCGTAAACGGTGCCGTTTTCGCAACCGAAGTAGACGGTTTCGTGAACCACGACCGGGGAAGACTCAGTCCGGCAGGGCAGGGACTTCTTCCAGATCTGCTTGCCGTTCTTTGCGTTCAGGGCCATTACCTGACCGGGTTCCAGGTTCACGATGTAGAGGCGTCCCTTGGAGTAGGTCGGGGTGGACGCGTTCAGACGGGCGATGCGGCGGCTCCAGATCTCACGCCCGTTGTCGGTCCGCAGGGCGTGGGCAAAACCGTCGTTGTCGATGAAGTAAAGAGCCCCGTCGGCAATCGCCGGCGGAAACTCGAGCAACGGCTCATCGCCGTATCGCCAGACCCTTTTGAAAGGTGGTTTGATCCCGTTTACCGGCAGGTAACCGGTGCGTTGACGGTCGTAGCGGAAAGTCGGCCAGTCAACTGCCTTGCTCTTCGCTTTCTTCGGTTTTGCCGGCTTCTTTTTGGCAACCGGTTCTTCAAACGGAACCGAAGCATTGTTCACGTCGCCCGGGCGTTTAAGTTCGTTGTAGGCGACCGCTGCGGCGGCGCCAATCACGACGACAGCGACAACCAGGACAGCGATCAGTTTGCGCGGCTGTCGCCACCAGCGCACATGTTCGGGGTCCGGGGAATCAGGTGATTTGGGTGTCGAAGGTTCAGAGTTCATCCGAAGAGGGGATCATGGTAGGGAGAAAGGCGATGAAGAAGAGCGTACCCCCAGATGCAGGACGGCTCCACTCGTTCGTCGAGAGCGATCCGTTGCTGTCCCGGTTGGCTGCTGAAAATCCCGAAAGAGGGCCGGTGTATCTCGCTGGTGGGGCTGTCCGGGATGTGCTCGCTGGGCTGCCGGTAGCGGACTTCGACCTGGTGGTTGAGCATGGCGCTTCTGATCTGGCCCTGTCGATGGCGCAGGATGCATTGATACATGAGCGATTCGGGACTGCCGAACTGGAATTCGGAGGCACGCGAATCGACGTGGCGACTGCCCGCCGGGAAACCTATGCGCATCCCGGTGCCTTGCCTGAGGTGGATTTCCCTGTTCCGATCGTTGAAGACCTTGCCCGCCGGGACTTCACGATTAACGCAATGGCAGTTTCGCTCGCGGAACCGGCCGAGATCATCGATCCATTCGACGGCCAGCGGGACCTCGAACGTGGTGTGCTCCGGGTCCTGCACGAAAGATCTTTTGTTGATGATCCGACCCGGGCTCTGCGGGCCGCCCGGTACGCCGCCCGTTTCGATTTTGCCCTGGATCCAGCCACCGCAGACCTGCTGGCCGATGTTGACCTTCAGACCGTGTCGCGCGATCGCGTTGAACATGAACTGAAGCTGATTGCGGCGGAACTGACCGGTGTTGAAGCTCTCAGGCTCGTCGCCGTCTGGGGATTGATCGACATCGAAACGGACCGGCTTGATACTGCTGCGGTGGCGGTCGCCTTTCTGAACTCCGAGATCTGGCGCGGTCGCACCACCCGCTCTGAGGCCGTGCTCGAAGCTGCTTTCGGGCAGTCACCGGAACTTCCGGTCGAGACCCCGGCCCTGCCGTCGGCAGGAGTGACGCTCGCGGACGCGCTTTCTCCCGCTCAGCGGCTTGTCAATCGGGCCCGTGGGGTTGAGTGGCTGGACACCTACGAAGAGGAATGGTCGACTGTTCGGCTCTCCATTTCCGGGGATGATCTTGTGCTGGCTGGCCTGCCGCAGGGTCCGGCGATCGGCGCGGGTCTCGCCGCAGCTCTCAAGGCGCGGCTTGATCGTGGCGTGGAGGGGATCGACGCGGAACTCAAAATCGCGGTCGAGGCAGCTGAAAAGAAACTGTCCGAGATCGGTGGACCGGAATGAAATGGCGGTCGGATACCGGTGTCGAATGGCTTGAAGCCGAACTGCCGGGAGCAACCGTCGCTTTCACTACCCGCCGTGGTGGGGTGAGCGAATCACCATTCGATCAGCTGAACCTCGGCATTCTTACCGAGGACCGGCGCGGGGATGTGATCGAAAACCGGAAACGTTTGGCTGCCGCTCTCGGTATCCAAGGTGGGAGGGTGGCTATGGCGCGCCAGGTCCACGGATCACGGATCGTTACCCACAACGAATCGGAGGTGCCTCCTCATTTCCTGGCACCTGGTGATCCGCCGGCGGACGCTGACGGGCACATCACGAACGAATCGGGACTACCGATGCTCGTATTGGTTGCGGACTGCCTGCCGGTTGCGCTCAAGGGTCCCGGCGGACTGGCAATGCTTCACTGCGGATGGCGCGGACTGACCGGAGGGATGATCGACGAGGCGGCCGCGCGGACCGGCGCCACCCATGCCGCGATCGGGCCCGCGATCGGTCCCTGCTGCTTCGAAGTCGGGGAAGAGGTGTTCGAGGAGTTCGGCGAACTCGCAACAGGTCTTCGTGTGGGCAACCATCTTGATCTCTGGCAACTCGCCGAACGCCGTCTTGGCCGGGCCGGCGTAGCCAGTATTGAAGTCGCGGGCATATGCACCTTCTGTGAAGAAGGCAAGTTCTTTTCCCACCGTCGAGACCACGGAAGGACCGGCCGCCAGAGTGGAATTGCCTGGATCCACTGATGCAAGACACCAACCGCGATTCTGGCGTTTTCGCTGCAAAGTGAACAAATCGCACATAATCGTGAAGGATTCACCACTCAACTAACGAAACACCGCTTACCTATGGCACTACGCGATTCATGGCACCGCACCCTCGTCTACTTCGGTCTGGCCGAAGAAGGAGAGCACGCCGCGGACTACGACGGTTACGACGACGACTACCTCGACGAAGGGGATGATTACGAGCAGCCACGCCGTGAGCGTAGCCGCGGACGTGATCGGGAAGCCAATGTTCGACGGCTTCCGACCAGCCGTCGAAGCCGTCACGACGAGATCGACGACATCTTTTCCGACGATGATCCACCGATGGCAGCGGCGCCGCGCAACCGTGTCCTTCGTTCGGTCAGCGACGAAGACAGCGACGTCCAGGTTCACCTGGTGATCCCGCGTAACTTCAATGATGCCCAGCAGGTAGCGGATCAGTTCAAGCGCAAGGTGCCGGTGATCCTCAACCTTCAGACGACCGATCACGAGCTCTCGAAACGTCTGATCGACTTCGCTTCCGGGCTGACTTACGCGATGGACGGCGGAATGCAGCGGATTGCCGACAAGGTGTTCCTGCTTACACCACGCAACGTGGAAGTTTCAGCAGAAGAGAAGGCCCGTCTGATCGACAAGGGCTTCTTCAACCAGTCCTGAGCATTGCTCCCGGCCCGGCTTCGGGCGGAACGTCTCTCGGGGTAAGCTGACTGGCATGATCGTTGGCTTCATAGGTTCAGGCAACATGGCAGCGGCAATGGCGCGTGGCTGGAGTTCATCCGGGCACGATGCCCCGGCGAAGATGCTTTTCACAGATTCCGGATCTGGCCGGGCCACCGCCCTGGCCAAAGAGGTTGATGGCGAAGCCATTGCCAACAACGCCGATCTCGTCAAAGCATCCGATTTCGTGGTGCTGGCTATGAAACCTTCCGGGCTTGAGGCCGTCGCCGAATCGTTGCCAACGCCGCGCGCGATCCTCTCTTTGCTTGGCGCGACCAAAGTCAGCCAACTGACTGAACTCTTCCCTGACTCGACCGTAATCCGGTTGATGCCAAACCTCGCAGTGGAAACCGGGCGTGGGGTAATCGCCGTGGCCGAGCCGGAAAACAGCGATCGCCAGATCATTGACGAAGCTCTGACCCTGCTTGGCTCATTGGGCAGCGTGGTGGAACTGGATGACACCCAGATGGATGCCGCTACGGCGGTGATGGGCTGTTCTCCCGCTTACTTCGCGGTCGTTGCCGACGCTCTGGCGAAGGCAGGCGCCAGGGACGGTCTGGATCCGGTTGTGTCAATTCACATGGTTGCCGAATCCCTGGCCGGAACGGCCGAACTGCTCAAACGACGTACCCCTTTTGAGATACAGGTGGCGGTTGCTTCACCCGGCGGCAGCACCGAAGCGGGGCTTGAGGCGCTCAAGGAAGCTCGTGGATCGGAAGCGTTCGAGGCAGCGGCGGCGGCTTCGCTCGCCCGGATGCGCGGGAACTGAAAGTGCCAGGTCTGGTGCTGGCGTTGAGTCGTGGTGACGTGGCTGCATATGTAAGCGCCCTGTTCACGGTTTACATCGTTCTGATCTTCCTGAGGATCCTGGTCTCCTGGATCCCGCGTATGCCGGAGAACCCCGGGGTTCGTGCGACCGTCCGTTTCCTCAATGAGACAACCGATCCGTACCTGAACATTTTTCGTCGCATGCTGCCGCCCGTGGGAGGAAGCGGGATGGCGCTTGACCTGAGCCCGATGATTGGCGTGATCGTCCTGTTCATCCTGCAGTCGATAGTCGTGGGACTGATCGGCGCTTGAAGAAGTACAGGTATCTCTCCTGGGCGGTTCTCATCGCGGCTGTCATCGTTCTCCTGGACCAGATTTCAAAAGCGGTGGTCACGGACCGGATATCCCACTTGGAAAAGGTGGACGTTCTGGGCCCGCTTCAGTTCACCCTGACCTATAACGACGGCGTTGCTTTCGGTTTGGCTGGTGGCGGCGGGATATTCGTGATCCTGCTCAGCGTCGTCGCACTCATTGCTCTCGGCCTGTTCGTGAGATCGGCGCCGGAAAAGCGCGGCACCTGGATTGCCGGCGGGCTGATTCTCGGAGGCGCGGTCGGCAACCTGATCGACAGGATCCGGATCGGACATGTGACTGACTTCATCCTTCTGCCCAACTGGCCCGCTTTCAACCTGGCTGATTGTGCGATCACGGTGGGCGTTGTCCTGCTCGCGCTCACTCTTATCCTCGATGGCAGGGAATCGGTGGCGAAATGAACGAGGACCAGGACAAGCCGTACGAAATCGCCTTCAGGGACGAACATCTGATGGTGGTCAACAAGTCTTCTGACCTGGTTATCCATCCGGCCCCGTCGCATGATGGTGTCACCCTGGTTGAGCTTCTCGGTGAAGACGTCGCTGGCGGGGACGAGCCGGAACGCCCCGGAATCGTCCACCGGCTTGATCGTGGCACCAGTGGGCTGCTGGTCGTGGCCCGCGACAACGAAACCCATGCGGCCCTTCAGGAAATGATCCGGGAACGCAAAGTCGAACGGACCTACCTGGCCCTGGCCGACGGCAGGTTTCGTTCCCGAACCGGAACGGTTGATGCACCAATCGGCCGGGCATCAAGAAAACGGCATCGCATGGCGGTTAATGGCGCTGCTTCGAGAGATGCCAGAACCCATTTCGAAGTGCGGGAATCGCTGCGCCGGGACACTTTGCTCGAGGTCAAGCTCGAAACCGGGCGAACCCACCAGATCCGGGTCCACATGGAAGCGATAAACCACCCGTTGGTTGGAGATTCCGTTTACGGGGGTCCCGCACGCTACGACCTGGAACGCCAGTTTCTGCATTCACACCGGCTGGCTTTCGATCATCCGATCACCGGGGAAGAGATCAGTGTGGAAGCCGGACTCCCCGATGATCTGGCGGAAGCCCTGGAGCAGGCCCGCGCCGGAGCGGTCTAGGACCTCGGCCTCGGCCAGAGCCGGGTGGTCCAGGAAAGCCGGAGCTAATCGCGGCTTCGAACCCGACCGACCCGAAGCCAGCATCAGGGTCTCGAAGCCAGCATCAAGGTCCGGGTCGGTTTCACCGCGAGTCTCACGGCAAAGTCGACCCGAAGTGGAGGTGCTTCGGGAATAGACATGGACCGGGTCGGATTCACCGCTCTTTTCGCGGCAAAGTCGACCCGGACAAGGGTTGTCTGCGGGTGGTTGGAACGGGAGGGCGCAAAAGCCCGCGAATCCACGTACAATGCCGAGTCCATCGTAATCCCTAACCCCCGGGATACCGCAAACGGCTCCTGCCCTTCAATTGGGTCTCCGTTTAGCAACCCGGGCGGATCTGCTCAAACACATAAATCAAGGAGAAGTATGGCCCAGGTAGGAATCCAGAATTTGCTGGAGGCCGGAGTTCATTTCGGTCACCAGACCAGTCGTTGGAACCCGAACATGCGTCGCTACATCGCGGGCGAGCTCGACGGCATCCACATCATCGACCTCCTTCAGACCGAAGAGATGCTCGAGGACGCACGCCGTTTCGTTGGTGAGCTGACCTCCGGCGGCGGCAAGGTTCTGTTCGTCGGCACCAAGAAACAGGCATCGGACGTCATCCAGGAATGGGCTGACAAGTCGAACATGCCTTACGTCAATCGCCGCTGGCTGCCAGGGCTGCTGACCAACTTCAACATTTCATCCGCCCGTATCAAGCGGCTCCACGAGCTGAATGAACTGGTGGAAACCGAACAGATCGACCTGCTTCCGACGAAGGAACGCATGAAGATGATGGCCGAGCGCGCCAAGCTCGAGTTCGCCCTCGGCGGAGTCAAGGACATGGACCGCGTTCCCGACGCCGTATTCATCATGGACCTCAAGGCCGAAGAGATCGCGCTGCGCGAGGCAACCCGCCTGCGCCTGCCGATCATCGCGCTGGTCGACTCGAACTGTGACCCGGGCAACATCGACTTTGTTGTCCCCGGAAACGACGACGCGATCCGTTCCTGCGAACTGGTGATCTCGACCGTTGGTGCCGCCATCGAACAGGGCGCCGGAGCATGGGCCGTAATCGAAGAGAAGCGCAAGGCTGAAGAGAAGGCCCGTCGCGAAAAGGAAGACGCCGAACGCCGCAAGCGCGAAGAAGAAGACCGCCTGCGCCGCGAGACGATCGAGAAGGAACAGGCCGAGGAGAAGGCACGCAAGAAGGCTGAAGAGAAAGCCAAGGCAGAAGCCGAAGCCGCCAAGCCGAAAGAGAAGCCGCATCCGCAGGCCGTCCCTGACGACGCCCCGCACCCGCAGGCCGTTCCGGACAACCCGCACCCGCAGGCAGTGCCGGACAACCCGCATCCGCAGGCCGTCCCTGACGACGCCCCGCACCCACAGGCAGTTCCCGATAACCCGCATCCGCAGGCAGTAGCACCCGATCCTGAGCCCGACGCTGAAAGCGGCGAGGAGAAGGAAGCAGCAGCCAAGAGCACCGAGGAGACCAGCTGATGGCATCAGCAGCAGACGTAAAATCACTCAGGCAGCAGACCGGCGCCGGCATGATGGACTGCAAAGCAGCCCTCACCGAAGCCGACGGAGACATGGAGCGCGCAGTTGAGCTGCTCCGGGTCAAGGGCCAGGCTTCAGCCGCCAAGCGCTCAGACCGTGGCACCTCCGAAGGTGTCGTCGCTTCCTACATTCATGCCAACAAGAAGGTCGGCGCGATGGTCGAAGTTCAGTGTGAAACTGACTTCGTTGCCCGGAACGAAGACTTCCAGGCATTCGCCTACGACGTCGCCCTTCATGTCGCTGCCGCCGCACCGACGCACGTCAACGTTGATGACATTCCCGAAGACCTGATCGCCACCGAGCGCCGCGTCTTCGAAGAGAAAGCCAAGGAAGACGGCAAGCCGGACAACGTTGTCCAGCGAATCGTTGACGGTCAGGTTGCCAAGTGGGCGAAGGATCTGGCTCTGATGGAACAGGAGCACGTCAACACCGACAAGCATGATTCAAAGACGATCGAGCAGCTGCGCCAGGACGCGGTAGCAACGCTCGGTGAAAACATCGTCATCTCCCGATTCTCTGTATTCCGGGTAGGGGAATAGGGACACACCCGATTCGATGAGCGAGCCGGCGCCACAATTCGAACGGATTCTCCTCAAGCTCTCCGGCGAAGCATTGATGGGCAAGCTCGACTTCGGTACCGATCCGGACGAAGTCGAGCGCGTTGCCCGTCAGCTCGGAGTGATCCGCGGCCGTGGCGTCCAGATCGCAATCGTGGTCGGGGCCGGCAATATCTACCGGGGAATTGACGGCGCCGCCCAGGGAATGGACCGGGCGACCGGTGACTACATGGGCATGATGGCCACCGTGCTCAACGCACTGACGCTGCAGGACGCCCTGGAGAAGCACGGTCAGTACACCAGGGTTCTTTCGGCAATCGACGTGCGTGAAGTCGCGGAGCCATACATCCGGCGCCGGGCGATGCGCCACCTCGAAAAGGGCCGGATCGTGATTTTCGCAGCCGGCACCGGCAATCCTTTCTTCACCACCGACACCGCGGCCGCATTGCGTGCCCTGGAAATCCATGCGGAAGCCATCCTTATGGCGAAGAACGGGGTGGAAGGCGTGTATGACTCGGACCCGGCGACCAACCCGGACGCCGAGTTCATCGCGCAACTGACCCACCGCGAAGCGATCGAACGTGGCCTCAAGGTCATGGATTCAACCGCGCTGAGCCTCTGCATGGACAACAACCTGCCGATCCATGTCTTCAACATGGCCGATGAGCGCAATATAGATAGGATCGTTTCAGGCGAGAAAGTCGGCACCCTGGTTTGTTCAGGTGAGCCGGGGGAATCTGCGCCGGGAAACCAGTCATGATCGAAGACCTCCTCTCAGACGCCAAAGAACGTATGGCCAAGACCGTCGAATCAACCGGCGGCGAGTTCTCCAGTGTGCGTACCGGCCGGGCGACACCGCACCTCCTCGACCGGATCAACGTCGACTACTACGGAGCGATGACCCCGCTGGCACAGATGGCCAACGTGGCCACCACCGACGCCCGGACGCTCACGGTCACCCCTTACGACAAATCGGTGATGGGTGCGATCGAGAAGGCCATCCTGGAATCCGATGTCGGCCTCACCCCGTCGAACGACGGCAACATCATTCGCCTGAACATTCCCGACCTGACCGAAGAGCGCCGCAAGGAGCTGGTCAAGGTGGTCCACAGCGTCGCCGAAGATGGCCGAATCGCCGTCCGGAACGTGCGTCGTGACGTCATGACCGACCTTCGTGAAATGAAGAAGGAAGGCGAAGCCGGAGCTGACGACGAGCACCGCGCGGAAGCCTCGCTCCAGAAGCTCACCGACGAAGCGATCAAGGAGATTGACTCCCTGCTGAAAGGCAAGGAAGAGGAAATCCTCGAGGTGTGAAAGCACCTCGATACGTCGCCATAATCACCGACGGGAATGGCCGGTGGGCGGAAAAGCGTGGCCTGCCGGTAGAGGCCGGTCACAAAGCGGGGGCTGACACGGTAAAGGACCGGCTGCGGGACGCGGTTGAGTTTGGCGTTGAAGAACTGACCGTATTCTCGTTTTCGACCGAGAACTGGTCCCGTTCGCCAGAAGAAGTATCGGCCTTGATGGAAATGTTCTCGCACCGGATCGTGAACGAAACCCCGGAATTGAACGAAGAAGGGGTCCGCATGCGGTTCATCGGGCGTCGCGAAGGAATCGCCCCGCGGCTGCTTGAGCAGATGGATGAAGCAGAACGCCTTACCGCCGACAACGACACGATCACGTTTTTCATTGCTTTCAACTACGGCGGCCGGGCCGAAATCGTCGATGCCGCCCGGAAGTTCGACGGGACCACCGAAGAAGAATTCAAGAAGGCGCTGTACGCGCCCGACATGAACGATCCCGAACTTCTGATTCGCACAAGTGGCGAGCAGCGAATCTCGAATTACCTGCTCTGGCAATGCGCCTACTCCGAATTCGTCTTCCGAGATGAACTGTGGCCGGATTACAGCCGGGAGAACTTCGCTGAAACCCTCGAGGAATTCGGTAACCGCAGCAGGCGTTTCGGAGCGCGGGCGAGTTCATGAGCGAAACCACGAAACGCATCCTGGTTGCGATCCCATGGATTGCGGTGGTGATCGTGATCGTCGTCGCCGGTGGGCCGGTTTTCGCGGTGGCACTGGCGATCTTCGGCTGCCTCGGTCTGCGCGAGTTCTTCCTGATGGCCGGAAAGTCGCGCCCGCTTCAGTGGGCTGCCTATCTGGGGCTGATCGGCATGGTTGCTGCGGCAAGCCTCGGAACCGCTTTCAACATCCTGATGTTCATGGCAATTCCCTTCGTCCTGGTTTTCATTTTCGCGGCAGAACGGGAAAACCGGGGAAACATCACTTCGTCTCTTTCGGTCACGATCTTCGGGCTTTTCTGGATCGGGATTCCGCTGGTCCATGCCGTGCTGTTGCGTGACCTGCCGGACCACGGTGCGGCACTGCTGGTCAACGTCCTGGTTGGCACTTTCGTGGCGGACACCGGTGCTTACGCAGTAGGCCGGATGTTCGGAACCCACAAACTGGCCCCGAACCTTTCTCCGAACAAGACGATCGAGGGCCTCGTCGGGGGCATCCTCATCGGCATGCTTGGCGTCTGGTGCGCCGGGCTCTACCAGGACTGGCTTTCGGGCTATGACGCGCTGATTCTCGGCGCTGCCGTGGCGACAATGGCCCCGGTCGGTGACCTGTTCGAATCGATGATCAAACGCGATCTGGGCAAGAAGGACACCGGAACCCTTTTCGGCCCGCACGGCGGCGTACTTGACCGTCTCGACGCGGTCTTCTTCACCATCGTGATCGGCTACTACGTATCGATAGCGCTCGTTTACTGATCGTTATGTACGAAGTGCCAAACTCAACCGGGTGTCCATGAAACGTATCGCCGTTCTCGGCTCCACCGGCTCGATCGGAACCCAGGCGCTGGAGATCATCAACGCGCGGGAAGACCTCGAAGCAGTTGGACTTGCCGTGGGCAAAAACTGGCGCGAGGCGGTAGTTCAGGCCCGTGGGGCCGGGGTCCAGTACCTCGCTGTGGCCGATCCTGAGGCGGCCGCGGAAGCCGCCACCGAATTCGAAGGCACCGTACTTGCGGGCGAGCCCGCTGCACGCGAACTGATCGGTGCCTGTGAACCGGACCTGGTCCTCAACGGCATGGTCGGTGCGGCCGGACTCGGCCCCAGCATCGCAGCCCTCACCGCGGGTATCGACCTGGCCCTGGCCAACAAGGAAAGCCTGGTTATCGGCGGCGACCTGGTCATGGAACTGGCCAAAGCAACCGGATCGGCACTGCTGCCCGTCGACTCGGAGCATTCCGCGATCTTCCAGCTGCTCAGCGGGGAAAGTGCGCAAACGGTGGACCGGATCGTGCTGACCGCATCGGGCGGTCCGTTCCGGGGGCGGACCGAGCTCGACGGAATCACCGTGGAACAGGCGCTGGACCATCCCACCTGGGCGATGGGCGGCCGGATCACGATCGATTCGGCGACGCTGATGAACAAAGGCTTCGAGATGATCGAAGCCCATTACCTTTTCGACTTCCCGTATGACCAGATCGACGTGGTGGTCCACCCGCAGTCGATAGTCCACTCCCTGATCGACTTGCGGGACGGGGCCACGCTGGCCCACCTTGGCTATCCGGACATGCGGGTACCGATCGGCTTCGCACTCGGCTACCCGGAGCGAATCGAATTGCCGGTCGAACGGCTGGACCTGGCAAAGGTTGGCAGCCTCGACTTCGAGGAGCCCGACCCGGATACCTTCCGGTGTCTCGCTCTGGCCCGGGAAGCAGGCCTGGCGGGCGGCATCTCACCCTGCGTGCTCAACGCCGCTGATGAGGTTGCCGTGGCAGCTTTCCTCGACGGAAGGATCGAATTCACGGCGATTGCGGAAGTGATCGAACGCACCCTTGAAGATGTAGGTTCGGGCCCTGCCCGGGACTTCCGTGAACTGTTCGCCGTCGATGAAGCCGCCCGGGAGCGTTGCGGAGAACTAGTCGGAGAGCGGGAAATCAAATGAGTTTCTTTCTGGCGTTTCTCGCGTTCAGCGCCCTGATCATCCTTCACGAGCTTGGGCATTTTGTCGCGGCGAAGGCCGTGGGCATGAGGGTTGAGCGTTTCTACCTGTTTTTCCCGCCGAAGCTGATCGGGATCAAGAGAGGTGAAACCGAGTACGGCATCGGGGCGATCCCGCTCGGAGGTTTCGTGAAGATCACCGGCATGAACCCGGAAGAGGAACTGCCGCCCGAAGTGGCACCCCGGGCCTACTATCACCAGCCGGTCTGGAAACGCATAGTGGTGATCGGCGCGGGACCCGCGGTGAACCTCTTCATCGCTTTTGCCCTGCTTTTCTTCCTGGCCTTCGGTATCCAGGAACCAAGCCAGAACGTGGACCAGGTCACCGCGGGCACACCGGCGGTTGGCAAATTGATGCCTGGCGACAGGATCGTTTCGGTAGATGGCGTGGCGGGGAATCAGGAGAAGATCGCCAACCAGATCAACTCTCACGCCTGTGCCGGCAAGCCGAAGGATGGTTGCGAAGCAACGACTTCGGCGACGATCGTCGTCGACCGCGACGGTGAGTTGAAAACGATGGAGATCACACCGGTTTACGACGCTTCGGTGGATCGCAACCGCCTCGGATTCGCTTTCGGCACCCAGGCGCTGAATCCAGGCGCGGGCGAGGCCGCCAGCATCTCCGCTGACTACATGTGGCTGGTCACGTCCCAGACCGTCTCGACGCTTTCGCGGATCTGGCAGGCCGAAGAGCGGGAGCAGCTGTCTGGCGTGGCCGGGAGCTACGAAGTCACCCGTCAGGCAATCGACATCGGATGGCGGCAGGCACTCACCCTGATCGCCCTGATCAGCCTGTCCCTGGGAGTGATCAACCTGTTTCCGTTCCTGCCGCTCGACGGCGGCCATATTTTCTGGAGCCTGGTTGAGAAGTTCCGCGGAAAACCGGTTCCATTTGCCGTCATGGAGCGGGCCGGCTTGATTGGATTTGCCCTGGTTATAGGGCTATTCGTCATCGGTCTTTCGAATGACATCGGCAGGCTGACCGGCGAAGGATTCAATCTCCGCTAGATTCCCGGTTGAAGTTACTTTTTCGGCGAGAGGAAAGAGGAGGGGATTGAGTTGGAGACCACCCAGTCATTGACCGAGGCTGACGGAGGACCGGGATATGAACCCGCGTCCAAGAACCTCTACGAAGCTTTCCTGAAGACGGTTGACCGTCTCGGGGACGATCGCGCGATCGTTTCGGAGGATGAAGGAGTTGA
>JBAUOE010000024.1:0-1829 GCA_049579585.1 Solirubrobacterales bacterium
TGGTCGGAGAAGTCGAACAGTACGAAGACATGTACCGGCTCTGTTATATCCGCGGACCCGAAGGGATCATCGTTGAACTTGCCGAGAAGCTTGAGCAGAACCAGGCGGTGACAAGTCATGGGTGAAGCAATCGGAGGGGTACTGCCGCTCGCTGTTGGTGTGGCACTTAGCCCGATACCGATCATCGCGGTTGTACTGATGCTCGCCACCCCGCGAGGCCGCATCAACGGGCCGGCCTTCGTACTCGGGTGGATCATCGGACTCGGGGTTGCGGGTGGGGTGATTCTGGCTATCTCCGGCGCTGCCGATGCGAGCAATCAGGGAAGCCCTGCCGACTGGGTCACCTACCTGAAACTCGGGCTCGGAATCGTTCTGATTCTTGTAGCGGCCAGAACCTGGCGCGGTCGACCAAAGCCGGGAGAAGAAGCCAGCTTTCCGGCCTGGATGAAAGCGGTAGACCAGTTCACCCCTGCGAAGTCAGCAGCGATCGCGTTCGCCCTGTCGGCAATCAATCCGAAGAACCTGTTGATCACGGCGGCTGCAGCAGCAGCCATCGCCCAGACCGGGATATCCACCGGGAATCAGATCGGTGCCCTCGCGGTTTTCGTTCTTGTGGCCTCCCTTGGGCCGGGCCTGCCGGTCGCGATCTACTTCGTCATGGGAGACAAAGCGAAAGGCATCCTCGACGACCTCAAGGCCTGGATGGCCAGAAGCAACGTCGCGATCATGACGGTGATCTGCCTGATAATCGCCGCGAAACTGATTGGCGATGCGATTGGGAATCTTTGACGCTGTCAGGAAGCTGCCCTGACAGGACGCTACGGATTACCGGCCCTGTTGGCGGGCCACCTTGATCTGTGAAAAATAGTCCTGCCAAGTCTGATGTGGCCTGCCGAAGGCCACTTCGAAATCACCAGCTGTGTCGTAGGCACCGCGGCGTATCCCCTGGTAGATCCCGGCCACGACAGTGCCAATGAATTCCCCCAGTTCGCTGACCCTGTCCTTCTGGTACTCCGACTCCCCCATCGATCGATAGACGATTCTGGCGTCGAAGGCGCTGCTGAGAAAACCTGCGAGCTCAGCCTGGGTGATCGGTTGACCGCTGAGCTCAAGGGTCTTGCCGTCCAGGTTCGGTTCGGTGAGCATTCGGGCGTATGCATAAGCCAGTTCGGGCCGGGTGGTATATCCGCAACGACCCTCCCCCGCGCAATTCGAGATCTCTCCCTGCGCCACATAGTTCGCGGCGTATTCCACATCGGGTTCGATGTAAATTCCGTTACGACCGATTGACCACGCCAGGCCACTCGCTTTCAGGTCCTCTTCAGTCTGACGGTTGCTCTGCACTATCGGTGAGAACGCGGTATCCGTCTCGGGCCCCTGGACGCTGGTGTAGACGATCTTTCGTACCCCGCACTTCCGGGCCGCATCGATCACCCTGCGGTGCTGGACTACTCGTTCATCAGGGGCCGCCATCCCGGAGACGAGCAGCAAGTGGTCTACATCGCCAAGCGCTGCTTCAAGCTGGTCCCGGCTGTCGTAATCCCCCGGACGGACCTCCACTCCCAGGTCCTTCGCGTTTGCCGGGTTTCGGGCGAGTGCCACGACGTTTTCCGAGCCTGACTGTGCGGCTACGGCCCTGACAATCGCGGAGCCCAGTTGTCCGGTCGCAGCTGTTACGGCAATGCGCAAGATGTCTCCTCAGCGGTGAAAGGTGAAATCACACCCTAACCAAGCTTCCCGCAACTGCACTAGACGCCGGACTTCGGCCCCAGCCAGGTTTTCGCGAGCAGCGAGGCGTACTGCTCGTCGGTGGTGACGGCCATGCTGGG
>JBAUOE010000025.1:0-15020 GCA_049579585.1 Solirubrobacterales bacterium
TACGACGAGGATCTGTTGCGGGCGCTTGACTGGGTGATCGCTTCGATCCACACCTCATTCAGCAACGACGAAACGAAAATGACCGGCCGCATGATCATCGCGATCGAGAATCCGCTGGTCGACTGCATCGGCCACCCCACAGGCCGCCTGATCAACAAACGTGAGGGCTACCCGCTGGACATCGAGAAGGTGATCCTCGCGGCCGCCGAGAACGACACCATGTTCGAGATCAACGGCAGCCCGCAACGCCGCGACCTCAATGACATCCATGCCCGCATGGCGATGGAAGCCGGGGTGAAGATCGTGCTGAACACCGACTCGCACGGACCGGAAACCCTGCCGAACATGAGCTACGCGGTCGCCACCGCACGTCGCGCCTGGCTAACCGCAAGCGACGTCAAGAACACCAGTAGCTGGTGGAAATAGCGAAGGTCGCCGGGCCGGACAGCTGTCTCAGAAGGCGCGGAAGCCCGGGGTCCTGACCAGCTTCACCGCACGGAACGGTGAACCCGGTTCGACCAGGAACCTCACACCATCCCGGCCTTCGACCGCCAGCACCGCCGCCTCCCGGTTGCGCCAGGCCAGTGCGACCAGCAGTGCGTAACCACACCCGATCGCCGCAACCGCCGGGAACGCAATACCGATACCACCGGCCGTAGCGACCGCGGCCAGAATCGGCCAGAGGCGCCCCCAGGCAATCCGGCCCGGCTCCTGCAGCGACGGGGTCACCCCGTCCTTGTGAACGGATTTGGAGGCAGCGAGGACGTCACGCATCGATTCCGCGGTGCGGTCCGCAGCTCCCATCGAAAGTCCGATCCAGGCGGCGACCACCCACCAGACAGCGCTGATGATCAACAGGGTCGGATCGAAATTCCGTTCGGCCCCGATAACCGTGATCGCCGCCAGGGCGGTCGAGCCTCCCGCAGTCAGAAAAACCGTCGATCGCAGAAGCTCGGCGAACGGCACGCGAATCAGCCTGCTTGCTGGGCCAGCCCCGCGACCATGTCAACCCAGTAGTCCGGACCGCCAACCACGACATCCGCAACTTCCAGCAGCATCGCCGGAATCTCATCGGAATCAACCGCAACGATGATCACCTTTTTCAGGTCGCCATCTTCAGCCATGTCGCGCAGTTTCAGGACCGCTTCGAGATCGGTCAGGTCATCACCGGCGTACACAACCGTGTCGATTCCGGTGTCCTTGACCAAACCTTCGACCGCCCCCGCCTTGCCGGCGATTCCGGGCGGCCTAAGTTCCAGAACCTTCCGGCCCCAATGGGTGACCAGTCCGGCACCACGGGCGTTGTCCCCGATGCGATGGACCTTGGATTCGGTCCGGGGACCGGCCCCGCGCCAGTGCAGCGCCTGGATCGCACCTTTGTCCTCAACCCGGATCTGGGCTTCAACCCAGGCCGGCTTGTCGTTCAGCCGGATGAATTCCTTAGCCATCGTCAGCTGCTCGCCATCAAGCATCTGCTTCGGTTCTTCCCAGCCCGGTTCCAGCAGCTCAAGCCCGTGATTGCCGAAATAAGTGACGCCGTCGGCGTTGACCATTTCTTTGACAGTCAGGGCCGGACGGCCCGTCACGCAGGCAACCAGAGCGAGTTTTCCGCTCAGGGTCTGGAGGCTGTCTCTTGCCTTGGCTGGCACCTTGGCGAGGTCCGGCCGGGAAACAATCCGGCTCAGGGTCCCGTCAATGTCGGTCAGCAGTGCAGAGTGCCCGGGATCTTCGAGCAGTACGGAGAGAGGGGAGTCAGATGCGCTCATGGTCTTAGTATCGCCTTCGATGGATAAACGACGGATATGGAGCTTAGCTGCCGTTGGCACCGTTGCGGGTGCATTCAGTGGCCTTTTCGGTGTTGGTGGTGGCACGGTGATTGTGCCAATGCTGATCGCTTTCTTCGCGTACGGCGAACGACTCGCGACCGGAACCAGTCTCGCAGCGATCATCGTGATCGCCCTTCTGGCCGCTGGAATGCAAGGTGGCATCTACGGAAACGTCGATGTGGAAACCGGCCTGATCCTGGCCGGCCCGGCCATCGTCGGGGTTGTTTTCGGCACCGCTCTTCAACAACGGATTCCCGAAAAGGCCGTCTCGCTGCTTTTCGCAATTCTTCTGATCGGGGTCGCGATCTACATGGTGATTCCCTGATGGATCTCGCAATCGCAGCCCTTCTCTGCATGATCGGCGGCATCGTCGCCGGCCTGATCGGTGTCGGCGGCGGCATAATTTTTGTGCCCGCCATGACCATCGTTCTGTCGAAAGGACAGGTAGAAGCCGAGTCGACTTCCCTGCTGATGATCGCGCTCGTTTCCGTGGTCGGGACATGGCGCCAGAAGACCTACGGCAACGTCAACATCAAGGACGCAGCGATAATCGGGGTGCTCTCACCGGTGGGGGTGCTGGTCGGCGTGGTCGTCGCCAACTCTGTGCCCGAACGGGCCCTCAAGCTCGGATTTGCTGCCCTTGCCCTCTACATGGCCTGGCGCCTGCTGAAAAGGGTTTTCAAAAGCAGTCCGCCCCCGACCGCACCCGCGGACGGTCCTCCCGCGGTTGACCTGCCCGGATCGTGAAACCGGGAATCAGACCAAAGAACGGTCCTTTCATTCCGGTCAGCGAAATCCTGATCCGGGCATCACGTTCATCCGGACCAGGCGGCCAGCACGCCAACGTCACCGCTTCACGGATAGAAGCCGTGTTCGATGTGGAATCTTCGATGGTGCTGACCCCCGCCCAGAAATCACGAATCGCCCGGAAAGCAGGGCCGGTGATCACCGCGATCAGCCAGGACGCAAGGTCCCAGGCAAGGAACCGTGACCTCGCGCTTGACCGGCTCGAATCAAAACTGGCCGACGCGCTGGCAGTACCGAAACGCAGGCGCCCGACCCGCCCGACCCGATCATCGAAGCAACGACGGCTCACCGGCAAGAAAATCCGGTCAGAAACCAAGAAGAACCGCCGACCTCCAAGTCACGATGACTGATTCGATGACCACGCCCGCACCGAAACCAGGCAAAGACAGCATCCGGATCCTTCACACCGCCGATTGGCATCTCGGCCGCGAGTTCCACGGGCGCGACCTCAGTTCGCTCCATCAGGCTTTCTTCGACTGGCTTGCGAATGAGATCGAAGTACTCCAGGTCGATCTTCTGATCATGGCTGGCGACATCTTCGACCGTGCCCTGCCCCCGCTGGCAGCCATCGAGCTGCTCAACCGGGAACTGGCGCGAATGGCCGACCTCTGCGAGGTCGTACTGGTCACCGGCAACCACGACTCAACGATCCGCATGAGCCACGGCCCGCTGATGCGTTCGGGCATTCACCTGCGCTCCGGGACCACCGGCCTCGGGATCCCGATAATTCCCGCCGCCGCAGGTTTTCCCCTGGCGATCTACCCGATCCCCTACCTCGACCCGGGATCCGCAGCCGAAGCGCTCGGGGTCGACGAGGCCCGTCAGGAACCAGTGATCAGGGCTGCGATCGACCGCAGTCTCAATGATCTTTCAGACCGGCCGGGGTCCCGTTCGGTAGCGATCGGACATGCCTTCATCCTCGGCGGCGAAGAAAGCGATTCGGAAAGGCCGATAAGCATGGGCGGCTCCGACCGGGTTCCGGCCGCAGCATTCGAGGGTTTTGATTACACCGCACTCGGCCACCTGCACCGGGCCCAGGAAAGCGGCAAAGCGATCCGTTATTCCGGCTCACCGATTCCGCTGTCTTTCTCCGAGGTCGGCGCCGGACTCGGCAAGTCCGTCAACGTCGTTGATCTTCCGGCCGAAGGTCCGATCGAGGTCGAAGTCGTACCCGTCCCCCAACTGGTCGAGATGGCCCGGATCAGCGGCACCCTCGATGAGCTGCTGAGTTCCGACGATTTCTCAAGCCTGACCGATGCCTGGCTGGAGATAACCCTGACCGATGAGCGCCGCCCGGACCAACCGATGGAACGACTTCGCAGCCGCTTCGAGAATGTGATCAGCCTGAGGTTCGAATCGCAGATCTCCGACGGCACCGATGACGATCCGCGTCACCTGACCGAGATCGCCCGGGTCGATCCGATCAAGCTGATCGAAAGCTTCATCGAGCATGTCCGCGGGGCCGGCCCGGATCCTGAAGAAGAGAAGGTCCTGAAGCAAGCCCTGGCATCAAGGGCTGCCGAGGAATCACGATGAAACTTCATCACCTCAGCATCACTGGAATCGGTCCCTATTCCGGGACCGAAACCATCGATTTCGAACCACTGAACGAGGCCGGGGTCCATCTGCTGACCGGCCCGACCGGGTCCGGCAAAACCACTGTGCTCGACGCGATCTCCTACGCCCTATTCGGTCAAATTCCACGATCGGCGAAAGGTGCCGAAGTGGTCAGCGACCACCGGAAGATCGACACCCGCCCGCAAGTAGTGGTTGATCTGACAGTGGGTGGCTCCCGGCTGAAAGTCACCCGCTCCCCGGAACACGAGCGCCCGAAGGCCCGTGGTGAAGGGACCGCCAGCGAAGGGCAGTCGGTCAAGCTCGAACTTCACCGCGATAACGAATGGCACCCGCTGAGTGACCGTTGGCGCGAAGCGAACATCGAGCTTGAAGAGCGGGTCGGAATGAACGCCGACCAGTTCAGCCAGGTGGTGATGCTGCCGCAGGGCGAGTTCGCCAAGTTCCTGCGTTCCGACGCGCGTTCCCGCCAGGAACTTCTGGAGAAACTTTTTCCCGGCAACGACCTGACCTTCGTCGAGAACTGGCTGAAAAGCCAGGCTGCCGAAGATGGTGAAAGGCGGGCCGCGATGAATCGTGAGATCGCTAACTCGATCGAAAGGGTGCGGCCGATAATCGACTCGGCAATCGAAAACGAAGTCGATGGGATAACCGAAATCCCTGAACTGGCTGAAGCCCCACCAGTGATCAGCTGGATCGAATCAACCGGCCGGCGCCTCGCTGAGCTGGCCGACTCATCAGAAAAAGCTCGGATCGTCGCCGCCGAGGCAAGCGAACTCAGCGACCGGAAACTCACCGAGATGACTGGGCGGGCAGATCTGGTCAAAACAAGGGTGGCAGCCGAAAAGGAACTCACCGAGCTGAGTGCCCGCAGCCAGTGGCGCGAAACGCTCAAGGAAGAGATCGAAACGGCCGAGCGCGCGGCGGCAGTTCTGCCGCTGCTCAAACAGGCAACAAGCCTTGCCGCCACCGCGAAAGCGGCCACCACCCGACGGGACTCACTCGCTGTAAATCTCGAATCCGATGATGGTCCTGGAACGAGCGACGCCAGGGAACTCCCGCTGATCCTGAAAACGAAACAGTCCGAGATCACGACCATCACCAACTTCGAGAACGAAGGCCAGCCAAGAAGGCGGCAACTCGCGGCGCAACAGACAAAGCTCGCCGCAGAACTGGAGTCACTGGCCGATGAGCACCCCGACAGCCCGGTGGTCAAGGCGCGGCGGGCCCTGGAAGCGGCCTCTTCGAGGCTCAATGAAGCGAAGCGGCAATTCATCCACGTGCGTGATGTCCGGACCCGTGGCATTGCCGCCGAACTCGCCGCCGGGCTGATCGAGGGCGAGCCCTGCGCGGTCTGCGGTTCGGTCGAACACCCTTCACCTGCCCACCCCGAAGGCGACGAATTCACCAAGGACGACGAAACCCGGGCCGAGCAGGCAGCCGACGCTGCCGATGCGGCCGAGCGGACCGCAACGGAGGCCTACCAGCAGGCCCGCATCCAGAGCGAGTCACGCCGGGCCGAGCTCAACTCCGAGATTTCCAGTGTGGAGAAGGAACTGGCAAACCTGTCCGAACGAGAAACGAAACTCGCCGGCAGCTCGGCAACCATCGGTGAGCAGCGCGAAAAGCTGGGGAAGATCTGCGAGACGATCGACGAATTCCTTGCCGCGACAGTAACCGCGACCAGCGATCAGGAAGCAGCGGTAAAAGCGGAAGCTGACGCCAGGTCCGAAGCATCAGCGCGTGGTTTCGAAAACATCGATCAGGCAGTCGCAGCAGGTCGCGAGCCCGCAGCTCTCAACCAGCTCAAGGAGCAGGCCCGCCAGCACGACGACAAACTCAGTCGCCTCAACGGTCGTATCGAAGGTGACCTCGCTGGAGTTGATCCCAAAGAAGAGATTGATCTTTCCCCGCTCAGGGCCCAGGCGGGTGTTCACCGGGAGGAACGCGACCGCCTGACCGGCCTCGCCGCGACCGCGATCGAGCGTCAGCAGACCTTCGGGGCGGAAACCGGGCCGATTCCAGCGATGTTCGAGCAGCTTGCTCCTTTGCGCGAAGCGGCTGCCCGCTCTGCCGAGTTGAGCCGCTTGGCCAACGGCGACAACGAAAGGCGGATGCGACTTTCGATCTATGTGCTCGCCGCCCGCCTGAAACAGGTGATCCACGAAGCGAACCGCCACCTCGAGAAAATGTCCGATCGGCGTTATGAGCTGGTCTATAGCGGTGACCTCGCTGGCCATGGTGCCGCTTCCGGACTCGGCATCGAAGTGTTCGACGCTTACACCTCCGAAACCAGGCCCACCACCACCCTTTCCGGCGGCGAGAGTTTCTACGCCTCACTTTCACTCGCACTTGGCCTTGCCGAAGTGGTCCAGCAGGAATCAGGTGGTCGCCGCCTCGAAACGCTTTTCATCGACGAAGGCTTCGGCACTCTGGACAGCGAGACCCTGGACCAGGTAATGAACGTGATCGATTCGTTGCGCGAAGGTGGCCGTGCGGTCGGGCTGGTCAGCCATGTCGAAGAGCTGCGCAACCGGATCCCGGCGCAGATTCAGGTGAGCAAGTCCCGTGAAGGTTCGTCGATCGAGACGGTTGGCGTCTGATTCAGTTGATGCCGTGTTCGAGCGCGGTCTTGACCTGGGCGTCAAGGGCGTTCAGGCGGTAAAGCGCGATCGCTTCCGGTGAAGGGAAGTGACGCAGTCGCAACGCATCGGTTCCGTGATGGCACATCACTGCTGCCATCAGCGAGTCCCGCTCGCCACGTTCGAGTTCAACTGAAGCATCGGTGATCATCTCCGCCCCGAGGTGAAGGTGGCCAAGGGTGCGGCCGCGTTCCGAAAGGCCAATCTCCGCGCCATATGTGAACTCTTCGGTCTTGCCGATGTCATGGACCAAGGCAGCGGCCATGAGCAGATCCGAGTTCAGTTTCGGATGGAGCACACAGGTTTCAGTGACCAGGGTGGCAACCGCAACCGTGTGTTCAATCAGGCCGCCAACGTAGGCGTGGTGGCCGGCCCGGGTGCAGGGCGCACGCCGGAACTCGGCGGCTGCCGGACCTTCGAAAATCAGCCTTTCAACCACCGACCGCAAACCGGCATTGTGGATCTCCCGGGTCAGGTGCTCCAGGAATCCCTCGAGCTCTTCGCGGTCGCGATATGCGGTTGGCAGGAACTCGGAACCGTCCGATTCCGACTGGTCGACCTTGGTTACCTCTTCCAGTTCGGCGCTCAGCACACCACGGAAACGCTCGACTTTGCCGCGCACCTGGATCACGTCTCCGCGATCAAATCGCAGTGAGATCTGGTCGATGTCACGGAAGATCCTTGCCGGGATCGAGCCGCTGCGGTCGCGCAATTCCAGACTGAGGTAACCAGATCCGTTGCGGGCAGTGAGCCGATCCTTGCGGGCACAGACGTACCGTCCCCGGAAAGCCTGACCGGGGGTCAGCTCAACAACTGAAGGGCCGTTTTTGTCGTCGGACTTTGCGCTGACGTTTTCCACAGGTCACATCCTGACCCACTCGGCAGAGATGCGCCATCCTCTACCCTGAATAAATGGACTCTTTGCGTTGGGAGACAAACCCACCAAAACTCCGGGACCCGATCCTTGTCTGCGCGTTCCGTGGCTGGAACGACGCTGCGTCGGCCGCATCCTCGGCGTTGGAGACCCTCTGCGACTCGCTTGATGTTGATGTTCTCGCCGAGATCGACCCTGAGGAATATTTCGATTTCCAGGCTAACCGTCCCACCGTGACCTTTTCCGACAGCAAACACCGTCGGATCGAATGGCCCCGGAACACCTTCATTGCCGCCCGCGCCGAAGCCGCTGAACGCGACCTGGTGTTGCTCGATGGCACCGAACCGAACCTGAAGTGGCGCACCTACTCGGAGACGATCGTGAAGGTCGCCGAATACCTGAACGTGGGCACCGTAATAGTTCTCGGGTCGTTGATCGCCGAGGTGGCCCATACCCTGCCGGTGCCGATAACAGGCCTGGCAACCGATGAAGCGATGGTCAAGAGGCTCGAACTGGAACGTTCCGACTATGAAGGCCCGACCGGAATCGTCGGTGTGATCCACGATCGTTGCCGTCATGCCGGCCTCCCTTCAGCTTCACTCTGGGCCGCGGTGCCGCATTACGTTGCGGCAGTCCCGAACCCGAAAGCAGCTCTCGCGCTCAGTGAAAAGCTGGAGAAGCTCACCGGGGTCGCCGCCGACCTTTCCGGCCTCGAAGACGAAACCGTCGCTTACGAAGAGCAGATCGGCCGGGCGGTTTCCGCCGACTCCGAGGTCGAAGAGCTGGTCAACCGCATCGAGACCGAACAGCGCGAACGCAACCACGGCGAGGTAGACGTGCCGAGCGGTGACGCGCTGGCCATGGAATTTCAGAAGTTCCTGAAAAACCGCGACTCTGAATAGGCGGGTCGGCTGGCGGGTGGAGGGTCTCCCGCCTACCCCACCCATCCCTACTCGACCCTCCACCCGCCAACCGACTGATCTTCAGCCTGGTTGTGGAGCACAAAGCCCTACGCCTCGGCGGCGGGACAGACCAGACGGTAGTCGCACCAGCCGCAAACCCCTGGTGAGGGTCGTGGCTCGAAGTCCTGGCTGAGGATCCCTTCGCCTACCCCGAGCACGGTGCGTTCGATCCGTTCGACTTCACCTTCGCCCGCGGCAATCTCGACCTTTTCACCGTCCAGCACGTAGTAGTAGCTGCCGCTGCCGACTTCCAGATCCCAGGCTTCGGCCGCGCCGATGCGGTAGATCGCCAGCTGGATGTCCCCACCCAGCCGTTCGGTGTTGACCTTCTGCCCGGTTTTGTAATCGATGACTTCATATCCACCGTCACCGGTGCGGTCAACCCGGTCGACCCGGCCACGCATGTAGTGCGGGCCGATCTTGAATTCGAACTGCCGTTCCAGCCAGACAGGTTCATTGTCGGATTTGTTTTCCGACTCCCAGTAGTTCTTCATCGCCGTGTGCGCCCGGTCCTTGAACTGGAGCTCATCGTTTGAATCACCGAAACCGGATCGGCGCCAGCCCTGTTCGAGCAGACTCATCAGTTGCGGCAGGCCACCTTCGTCTTCCCCGACGAGTTTCGGGTCGTGGTAGCGCTGGAGGACGTTGTGGATCAGAATCCCGAAACGCTGGTTGATGGTTGGCGCCTGCGGGATGCCGAAGACCCGGCCAAACTTGTATTTGAGCGGACAGGTCAGATAAAGATCGACGTCCGACGCGGACAGCCGAAGGTCACCGCCACGTTTCGGCAGGAAAGCAGCCAGCGAAGGTTCGGTTTTCGAGTCGATCAGGTTCTGGCGAAGGCCCCTGTCCCTTTCGTTTGCCAGCAGGTACGGGTCAAGGGTGGAGTTCTGGAGTTCGGCAAGTTGCTCCGGGGTCGCGACCTGTGCCAGCAGGCCGTTCACCGCATCGATCGCTTCATTGTCGACTTCGCCACCGGGGCGTTGGGCGAGTGCCGCAAGTTTTAGGAGTTCGAGATAGCGGGTGATCGCCCGGTTGACGTCGATCGCGGTGTCAAGGCGTGGCTCGGTGAGTTCGCGTCCCGCTTTCCAGGAAGCTTCGAGAACTTCGTCGCGCATCATTCGGTAGGTGGCGTGAAGGTCTTCGGCCGGACCAAACAGTTCTTCTTCATGGATTTCTTCGAGGCCACCAACCACGGTGAAAATGTCGTCGTATGGACCGCCGTTGCTAGCCGGTCGTTTCGGGTCCGGGTCAACCCGGGAAAGAACTGCGCTTTCATCAGCCGAGGTGATCGCGGTTGCGATTGCCCGCCGGTCACGGTCGGTGGCCCGCTCGAGTCCGAGCAGATAGACCCGGGACCACTGCCGTCCTTTCACTTCGGACACTTCAAACACCTGGACCGCCCCGACGTCCGGAATTTCCCGTGATTCGGTGACGGCGAGTCCGGTATCGGCCAGCGCAGAAAGGTAGGCGATGAACTCCCTGGTCGATCCGGTTGGGTCGCGTCGCGACCAGGTGGTGGCGATATCGGCAAGGCGGGAAAGCCCGAGCAGACGTTCCGCGGTTTCCGGCTTGGCCGCGAACAGGCGCTGGCGGCGAAAGCCAACCCTTTCAACCAGGCGCCGTACGAACACGTCCGGCCGGAAGCCATCGAGTGCCCCGGCTGCCGCTCTGTACAAAGTGAGGAACGACTCGATTCGCTGGCGGGCTTCGGGTGAGATTTGTGGGCTTTCCAGCGCCGCGTCGCAAGCGGTGACCATGTCCAGTTTGCGGCGTCGGGCGATCACCGTCAGCTTGGCCAGGTCCACCGAGCGCAGCTCAACCGGGGGACGGGTGATCGCGCGGGTCACGGCCGGAGCGTCGTTCGGATCGGCGAGTGCCCGCAGCCAGGCGATCGTGTCGCGGACTTCGGGCTGGCGGAAAAGTGCGGCTCCGCCACCGACCGTGGCCGGAACTCCCCGTTCGGCCAGGGCGGCCGCAACCACGCCCCCATCACGGTTGGAATCCCCGACGGTGATTGCGATCGATCCCGGGTCGGCTCCCTGACCGATCGCGTGTTCCACTTCCCGGGCGACCGCCTGGGCTTCTGCCTGGGAACCACCGGAGCTCCAGAAACGTACGGATCCGGATTTGTCCCCCGCTTTCCAGCCGGCTGCAGGCGATATTTCCCCACCGGCGAGAACTGCGCGGGCGGCATCGATCGAGTCCGGTCCGAGGCGGAAGGATTCTTCGAGACTGATTACCGGCAGGTCCGCAATCGTTTCGTCGATGCGCTGGCGGGCGCCGGATCCGATCAGCGAACGGGATTCGTCGATTGCCATCACGGCCGACTCTGATCCGGTGACCAGTTGCTCCAGCATTCTTGTCCTTACTGGCGAAAGGTCTTCAAGTTCATCGATGACGAGATGCGGCATGTCCTCGTTGATCTTTGACGTGATTCCGGGGTTGCCGGCCAGGAGTTCTGCGGCAAGTGTGCAGACGTCGGCCCGGTCAAGGCAACCGAGTTCGGCCAGCATGCCGTTGTGAATTGCGATCAGGTCAGCCACTTCGGATTCCCGGACCGCTTCCGGTTCCGGCTCGGTTGCACTGTCGGCCTTCAGTTGCTCGGGGGTGATGCCGTCAGCTTTGAGCTGGTCGATCCTTTTCAGAAGTCCCGACATCAGTCCGGTCGGGTTGCCGCGTATCTGATGGTGTCGCAGCGGCAGCTCATCGAATTTGACCAGCAGCATGGCCAGGCGTTCGGCCGCGCCGATCACTTCGAAGTTCGGGTCGAGCCCGGCCGCGACAGCGTTGCGGCGGAGGATGCTGGCGGCGAATTCTTCCCAGGTCATCACGGCCAGCCGCTCGTATGGGGGTTCGATCATGGCTTCGAGACGGGCCCGGTGCTCATCGGCAGCGTTGCTGGTGGAAGTGATTACCGCGATCCTCGATGGGTCGAGGCCGTCGGCCACCAGGCGGACGACCCGGCGCGCGAGCGCCGCGCTCTTTCCGACCCCGGCACCGCCTTCAATCAGGAGTGGTCCGGCTCCGTGGTCTCGAACCCGGATCGAACCGGGACTCTGGGGCTGATCGCTCACCCTCCAAAAGTAGCCGAGAACGGGATCCGACCGTGGGCTGTCACTTGATCAATCACTAGCATGAAGACAATGACTTCTTCACAAGACCGGGCGCTCTCGGCGAACTGGCTCGAGATCTGTCGGCGCATCGTCATCCAGCAGAAAGAACTTTTCGGTGAGAGCAGCACTGTCGCCGAACGTGATGACTACGAAGGGGTCGGCGAAGGCGGGGATAACACCCTGGTCCTCGACCGTAAATGCGAAGACATCGTTTTTGCCGAACTGGAAGCTCTCGCTGACGAGGAGGGTGTTTCTTTTACTGCGATCTCCGAGGAACGCGGCACGGTTGAGTTCAATGGCGGCGGTGATTCGTGGGTAGTGATCGATCCGATCGACGGTTCGTTGAACGTGAAGCGCACCCTGCCGAACCACAGCCTTTCGATCGCTGTTGCTTCCGCCCCGAACATGGCGGCAGTTGAGTTTGGTTACGTCTATGACTTCGGTCCGGACGAGGAGTACTGGGCCCAGAGTGGCGAGGGTGCCTACCTCGGTGAACGTCAGCTCAAGGTGACTGAAGCTGAACAGCTCGAGCTGGTTGGCATCGAAGGAGCTTCGCCCCAGGCGATCGTGCCGCTGCTCGAAAGATTGACCGACAAGGTTTACCGCCTGCGTTGCGTTGGGTCGTTGGCGATCACGGTCTCTTATATAGCGGCCAACCGTCTTGACGGAATGGTCACACCGCATCCGTCCCGCTCGGTTGACGTGGCGGCAGCGCAGCTGATTGCCCGTGAGGCCGGGGCCTTCGTGGCTCTCGGAGAGGACGGACTCGCTTCGGTCGGTTTCGACCTGGATGAACGTTTCTCGGTGACCGCGGCAAACTCGCCGTCCGGTCTCGAAACATTGCTGTCCAGCCGGGGCTGACGGCCCGCGCAGTTACCCCGGGTCGGGTTCGCCGCAGCCACTGCGGCAAAGTCGACCCGGACCTCGGTGTACCCCGGGCCAACAATGCTCCGGGTCGGGTTCACCGCGACCCCAGCGGCTAAGCCGACCCGGTCTATCGCGCCTCTCGGGTGGCGCCTCTTGGGTGCCATTGCCCCGGGTCGACTTTGCCGCGACATGTGTGGTGAAACCGACCCGGACCTTGTTTTGGTGGATTGGTTGCGGCTCATTCGGCTCTGGAAGCTGGATCTCGCTGTGTGATGCACGTACCCGGTAAAACAAGAACAGATGTTCGTATCGGTGCTACACTTCAGACATCCTTAGAAGTAAGTAATCTAAGTTCAACAATGAAGGAGCAGAACATCATGGCTGAATCAACTGACAAGAAGACCACGACGACCACGGCCAAGCCCGCCGCCAAGACCACCGCGAAGAAGCCTGTCGCGAAGAAGTCTCCGGCCAAGGCAACTTCCAAGAAGTCGACCGCCAAGACTGCCGCGAAGAAGCCGGCCACCAAGACCACTGCGAAGAAGAGCCCGGCCAAGAAGCGCACCGCCGCTCAGCTCCGCTCCGAAGCTGCCGCCAAGGCAACTCACGCTGCCCAGCTCGACGCTGAGTCCGCGAAGAAGAGCTTCACCGAAACCGTAACCGCCGCCCGCGAGGCCGCTGTTGAAGCTGCCAAGACCGCTGTTGACGTTCCGGTTGGCGCCGCTCTGAACATTTCCGACAAGGTCAGCGAAATTGTCGAGCCGTGGACCGACCAGGCAACCGCCGAGAAGAAGGTCAAGAGCTACCGCGCTGAACTGACCAAGACTTTCAAGCGTGCCGAGCGTCGTGGAACCTCCACCCGCAAGAAGGCCACCACCAAGGCCAAGAAGCAGCGCACCCAGCTCGAGCGTGAAGTTCGCAAGCAGCAGAAGAGCGTTGAGAAGCAGGTAAAGGCCACCAACAAGGATCTGAACAAGAACATTCAGGCCCAGGTTGATGACGTCACCAAGCGCGCTTCGCAGGTCCAGGTTGATGTTTCCAAGGCTGCCGAACTCCAGGGCAAGAAGGCTCAGGATCTCGTGAACACCGTCACGGAGCGCATCAACGCGCTGGTCTAATCGCTTAGCCCGGATCGGCGCGGAGAGCGCTGAACCGGAGAAGATCGGCTGACCTCATACCTCGTCAGTCGATGTATTACCTCTCCTCCCTCGCCAACGGCCCCTTCCCGGGGGCCGTTGGTATTTAACGCCCCTGTTAACGTTCGTCCGATGCCGAAAACTCAAGAACCAGGCGTGGAGCCATACGTGATCGAAGACGTCGAATTCCCAAGCGCTGACGGAGGGCACACGTTGTCGGGAACGTTCACAACTCCGAGGGGTGACGGGCCGTTTCCGGCTGCTGTTCTTGTTTCAGGCTCGGGGCCACAGGACCGTGATGAAACCGTGTTCGGGCACAAGCCGTTCAGGGTCCTGGCGGATCATCTGACCAAGGCCGGGATTGCGGTCCTTCGCTTCGACGATCGCGGGGTGGGGCGTTCCACCGGCGTGTTCGCGACTGCTACGTCCCACGACTTTGCCGACGACGTCGGCAGCGCAGTCGACTTCCTCGCAACGAAGGCCGATAGCGCCAACCTGTCGACGGTCGGCCTGATCGGTCACAGCGAGGGCGGTCTGATTGCCCCAATGGTTGCGGTCGCACGAGGGGACGTAGCGTTCATTGTTCTATTGGCGGGGCCAGGGCTGCCCGGCAGAGACGTATTGCTAGGCCAGCAGGAAGCAATCTCCCGCTCCAACGGAGTATCCGAAGAGACCATCGAGCAACGTCTGGCGCGCTCCAGGGAGCTCTACGAAATCGTCGGGAATACGCCCGACCCGGAACGACTGGAAGAACTCGCCGGCCCGATCGTTCGGCTTTCGTTCGATGACCTGAGCAATGAGGAAAAAGTAGCGGCAGGGCTGGACACACCTGAGGCCATTGAGGCTGCCGCGAAGGCCACGACTGAAGGACTCAAGTCGGCCTGGCTCCAGACATTCCTGAAGCACGACCCTCGTGAAGCTCTGAAACTTGTACAGATCCCGGTGCTCGTTATCGCCGGAGACAAGGACACACAGGTTCTCGCCGAACCCAACACCGATGCGATTCGGGCAGCTCTGCTCGACGGCAGTAATCCAGATTCCACCATTTGTATTTTGCCGGGCCTGAATCACCTTTTCCAGAATGCTGAGACCGGTGCCCCGGGCGAGTACGCGACGGGCGGAGAGGTTTTCGCTTCACCAACACTCGACACGATCACTCGCTGGATTCTGGACCGAAGCTGACTGGCCGACGGACCTGTTCAGCGACGCTTGAGG
>JBAUOE010000026.1:0-3285 GCA_049579585.1 Solirubrobacterales bacterium
TCTGGCGGCAGCGGTGTGCCGGTCGGCGGTGGTGGAGGGGAGTTCGGGCCGTGATTCGAGTGTTCCAAGTACCCGCGATGCTGGCTGGTCTCGCATTTCTGTTTGCAGCATTGGGGCCAGGAGAAGCCGAGTCCGGCGAATTCTCGGTCAAGCAGTGCTTAGGTGCGAACCATGGAGAGTTCGTTGGGGTTTATGACCAGATGGGATCCGATCGTGTTGATGTTGTCGATGGCTGCCGAGTCGGCGGTGCCGCGAAGATCGGGGTATACCAAGATCGGAGTGGCTCCCAGATCCCGAATGGTTCGGGTGGCCAGTTCCTTTGGGTTCCACCAGCGGGAGTGGAACTATTCGGCACCGTTGTGACAGGCCGGCTCAACAACGTCAATGGTCTTGAGGCATCCCTGATCGGGGTCAGCGGGTTATACGGAGATCAGAACCTCGATGAAGGCCAGGCCCACGATGGCCAGTCGAGGACTATGAGGTGGACAAACCGGTCGAAGCCACGAAGCCTCGTGGTGGCCCGTTTGATGTGTGAGCGAGCGGCGGGTTGCGCAAATCAGGTTGGCGGGCAGAAGGCGTATTTCGAAGTTTCCGACCTTGAATTCCAGGCCCGCGACGTGACTCCACCACAGGTGCAGGCAGCCGGACTGCTTCAGCAGCTCGGCGAAACCTGGCGATGGCATCGTGGCGAGGTCAACTTCCTCGTGAATTCAACCGATACGGGGGCCGGAGTAGCCGGAAGCTTCCTGAAAGTGAACGGGCTACAGCTGGATCTCGAAGAGGTCAGCTGCCCCGGCGACCATTCAACCTATGCCACTTCATTCGCCCCTTGCCCGCTTCAGGTTGGACGCTTCGGGGTTGCCGATTCCGCCCAGGCGCCATTTCAGGAAGGGGTAAATACCTTCCAGTTCTGCGCCTCGGACTATTCCGGGACTGCCTCGGAGGCGAACCAGACCTGCACCCCGGCCCGGTTCGCATTCATCGACAACGTGCCTCCGGCGGCACCCGAACGGGTCGAGACGGTCGGCGGAAGCGGGTGGCGCGCGACCAATGGCTTTGAGGTGACGTGGGAAAACCCGGGCGGCCAGCGTTCACCTGTGGCTGCGGCCGAGTTCCGGATCGTCGAAACCACAAGTGGTTCGGTGGTCGATACGGGCGCGGTCGAGACGAACGAACCAGTGACTCTGGGTCCGATCGAAATGCCCGCGCCCGGTGAGTACAGAGTAGAAGTGAAACTTCGGGACTCAGCCGGCAACCTGGGTGCGGCATCATCAACGATCGTTCGATACGACGATGGCCGGCCGGGTGAAGCGGTGCCGGAATCCCCGGACGGCTGGATTTCCGCGGATGAATTCCCGCTCGATCAGGAGATCGGGAGAGCGGACGCTGGTGGACCTTCGGGTATCAGTGGGTACGCCCTCAGGGTGTCCGGGGCCGGACCAGTTTCTCCGTGTCCGACTGGTGAGTGCCTGCCGTCCGAGCTTTCACTTGATTCCGGGGCCGACGTCAGGGTCGCACCGATCGAACGTCTTCCCGAGGGGAGCCACTGGATCACTTCGGTTGCCGCGTCCGGAGCTAGACTCGCTTCGGAAACGGTTGGAGTGACCCTCGCCAGGGTCGACAAAACCGAACCCGTCACTACCCTGGAAGGAGTGCCGACCGGTTGGGTGCGGGAACCGGTCACGATCACCGCTGCTGCTACTGACGAACTGTCCGGAATGGTCGCAGAGCCCGAGATTGACAACGGGTACCCGGTTACCGTCATCAGAGCCGGTGACAATCCTCCTTTCGTCGCGCCGGGACCCCGTGCTTCGTTCACCGTTGCCGACGAAGGTGTCACCCGAATTGACTTCTGGGCACGAGACCTCGCCGGCAACGCCAACGACGGTGCGTTGACCAGTGACGGAGATGTCCATGAGCGACCGGGAGAAGCGACAGTCAGGATCGACCGCAGCAAGCCGGTGGTGACGATCGACACCGACCGTGACCCGACGGATCCGGAACTGATCACGGCACGGGTCAAAGACACCGGTTCCGGTCTGGACACCGGATCATTCTGGTACCGGCCAGCCGGGCAGGGATCCCCATTTGCGGAAATGGAAACCAGCGTCGAAGGGTCAACGCTCATCGGCCGCATTCCTTCAGACGCGTTGGCTGCCGGAACATACGAAATTCAGGCTGAGGCCCTGGACCGCGCCGGCAACCGTGGTACCTCGGGTGATGGATCGGGTCCGCTGAAGATCGATCTTCCCCTGAAGCAGCCGACCCGGATCTCTGCGCGACTGGTGAAGAAAAAGCAGGTGGGCCGGAAGATTCAGGTCAGAGGCGGCAAACGGACCCGGGTTACGGGAGTCTTGGCAGGCTCTGACGGCAAAGGGATTGCGGGCGTTTCTCTTCTCGTCAATCAGCGGTTCGCGACCGGGTCCCGGACCGGCCTCCGGACCATCCGGGCCAGAACCGACGGCGCCGGCCGCTACCTGGCGAAGCTTCCACCCGGTCCTTCCCGCTCGATCGAGGTGCGATCTGATGGAAGCAGAATCCACCAACCGGCGGTCAGCGAAGAAATGAGGCTCGTCTCAAAGGACCGGGTTTCCTTCAGGGTGAACCCGGGAGTTCTGAGGAATGGCGGCCGGGCGAGAATGTCGGGAAAGGTGCAGGGCAAAGGAGCACTCAATCCCGCCAGAGGCAAGCTGGTTGCGATCCAGTATTTCGATCCGGCCCGCACCCGGTGGAGGCCGGTTGAGGTGCTTCGCGCCAACCGGCGCGGCCGCTTCAGCTACGCCTATCGGTTCCGGACGATCTCTTCAGCACAGAAGATTCTCTTCCGGGCCGTTTCCCTGCCAGAAAGGGGGTGGCCCTTCAAAACCTCGACATCCGGGCGCCGATCGGTCATTGTTTATCCATCGGATTGATTCCTCAGGAGAGGGCAGGCCATGAAACGGATATCCACACCGTCACCGGCGATGATCGTGGCGATCATCAGCCTCATCGTTGCCATTGGGGGAACCGCCGTTGCCCTGCCCGGCAAGCGAACGATTCAGGAAAACGACCTCAGGACCGGTTCGGTTGGCGCCCGCGCGATCGGAGGAGCGATGCTGGGTGTCCAGGATGGACTCCGGTCACTTGATCCAGTGGCCGATGACGGGGTCTTTACTGAGATGGACGGAACCATCAGATGTCCGGTGAAAGCTCCGTTCGCATTTGATCCTTCGATCGGCAACATGGGCCCTAGGGCTTATGAGTTGCGGCGAAACGTCCTGCCCAACCGGTGGGGCGGGCCTGGTG
>JBAUOE010000027.1:0-12505 GCA_049579585.1 Solirubrobacterales bacterium
CAAGGTTGTAGAGCTCTTCTTCGCCGTAGGCGTAGCTAACGTACTTCCAGTTTTCTCTGATCAGGCCGGTGTAGTTCATAACCAGCGCCTGATTCGGATCGAGCAGGCTGGTGCCGTCAAAGAACTGGTCCGGCGAGGAGATATCCCGGCCGTTGAATCCTTCGAGCAGGACCGGAGCCTGGCTGGCCCGGCGCGGGTGGCGGGCAAAGCCGATCAGGCTACCCGCGTCGAGATCCGAACTGGCCCCGGCTCCGGTCATGCTCAGCACGGTCGACGCCAGGCTCAGGTTTGAGCTGAGGGCTGTGGTCACCCTGTCCGCAGGCAGATCCGGTCCGCGCATGATCAGCGGCTGCCGGGTAGAAGGCTCATGAGGGAGGAACTTGCCGTTCTTGATCCGGTGCTCGCCGTGAAACAGACCGGTGTCGGAAGTGAAAATTACATAGGTGTTTGCCAGCAATCCCGAGGTACGAAGCTGGCTTATGACCCGGCCGATTCCCTGATCGACCCCTTTGAGTGACGCGACCTCATTGCCCCAGCGGGTACGAATTTCCTTCTTCATGGTCGAATTCAATGGCGCCTGTTCCCGGATGAACAGGGGCTGCCCCTGAGACACAGGCCGGTTGGCCAGCTTTCGCGGTGGGGTGGTCCGATTTTTTACGTACTGCAGCCGTTCCGGAGGTTCCGGGCCGGAAGTACGACGGGCATCGGCATGCGGAGCGTTGTAGTCGAGCTGGAGGTAGAACGGCTCGTCTGCGGCGGCCGCAGAGGAAATCTCATCGACCGCGTAGGCGGTCTGGAGATCGGTCGCGTGGGTGCAGTAACCCGGGGTCGTGATCGTCGCGACCAGGCAATCCGGCTGGTCCCGTTCGGCCCAGCTGCCAATTGGTGTAGTCACCACTCCGTTTACGTTGAGAGCATTGCCGTAGTAGCTCCACGTGCCGTTCGTCGGTGATACGAACCGGTCCCATCCGGCCGGAATCTCATTTGGTGGATTGGCACCATAGCCATTCATGTATTTACCGACATGAATGGTGCGGTAGCCAGCCCGGTCGAGCCAGACAGGCAAGTTTTCCCGGCTGCCCTGCGACTCCTGCCAGTAGGGGTAACCGTAGGGCGAGGCATGGATTCGCATGCCGTGATTGTGGGTCGCCTGGCCAGTCAATAACGATGCCCGCGAAGGCCCGCAGATCGGGTCGCTGACACGGTATTGGCTGAACTCGACCCCCTTGGCGGCGATCTGCTTCATCACTTTGGGCATCGCCGGCAATTCCCGGCCACGGTTCTGATAAGTCGCCCGCAGCTGCAGCTTCGACATGTCATCAACCTGGATCAGAACTACGTTCGGCCGGGTTGCCGCATTCGCGTGGGCACCCGCGATCGCGCAGAACAGAAAAGCGAGCAGGCAACTAATGGCCCGGCTGATGACCGAAAAGCGTCTCAAATCGCGGCCGTCAGAGTCCGAAGCCAGCGTGTATGTGATCCCGATGGTCGGCCATGGCGAAAGCGGATCCGGTGTTCCCGTCCAGGTCCCATCCGTAGATCAGCTCGGTCGGCTTGATGCCATCCGGCAGACCAGCAAGCCAGAGGCCGACTTCGGTACAGGGACTGGTTGCCGACTGGTCGGTGCAGGCAACTCCGTCCACGGCGGCGATGTCGAATGCCCTTCCCCCAGCGTGATTCGAAACGTTTCCGCTGGCGGTCATCAAGCTGTGATCGGTCTTCAGTGCGGATATCGAAATCGTGTATTTCTGGGTAAGCATCGCCAGCAGGTTGATTACACGTCCGTCGATCTGGCCGGAAGCGATGTCATTGGCGGCCGCCGGATTCATCACGACGAGGTTGTCCCAGTTGATCTCGGTGGCATTGGTGGTCGGCGCCGGGTAGGCGATGTCCCAGGTGGTTTTGACCGTGTCGCATTCACCAGCCACCTGTCGGGATTCTTTCATCGCGGCTTCGACGTACCAGGAAGCATGGTTGTGCTCGAACAGGCCGGCCCTGAGGGTCGGTTTAGACCAGAGCAGGCGGGCGAATGTGGAGACGGCATCCCAGGGTTCGTTGCGAGTGACATAGCCGTCGTCGTTGCCGTCAACCCCGTACGTCTTCCACTCGTCGCGGGTCATGCCCATGGCGCCGGTGTCTTTCATCTGCTTCTTCGTCATTCCCCGTCCGTAGTCGGATTCGAGGCGGGCGACCGCGGCAAGGGTCCAGATTCCGCGCTGGCCGAGCTCGTAACGTGAAGCTGCGCTTTCGAAGGCGCGCATGTAGTAATTCGGGACTTCGAGGGACCGGGACATGTCCGGCTTGCAGACGAAGAACTTCAGGTCCTCATCGACTTCGGTGGTGTTTTTCAGGGAGCCGTAACACGCGGCTTTGTCAAGAACGTCCTCGACGTACCAGTCAGCGTGGTTGTAAGCCCATACGGCGTCGTACCAGTCGTCGGGTGCGCCGGCTGCCTGCAGGTAGCGGGCGGCGGCGTGAATCGCGTCGGCCGGGTTGTAAGGATCGGTCTTGCCGTCACCGTCACCGTCGGTCGCGTAGGAGTCCCAGGTCGCGGGCATGAACTGCATCCAGCCGATCGCCCCGGCGTAGGACGTAACTTCGTTCAGCCGGCCGAAGTCGGTCTCAACCTTGTTGATCGCAGCCAGGATCTGCGGTCCGCGTTCACCGAGTCCGTAGGCCTTGGAAGCTTCGATGTAAAGCGGGACCAGGTTTTTGGGAGGTCCGGTGCTGCCGTCGCAAACGGCGATCGGTGTGGCATCGCCCCCGAGGCTTAGTCCGGGGTCCAGTTCGATCGTCGGTGAGCCGGTGCTGCCGGAGCCCTCAGCCGATTGTGGATTCGGCTGGCTCGGGATTATCTCTTTCGTCGGATCAGCTGTCTGCGGCTTCTTCTGCTTGCCGGAATTCGACTTGCCGTTCTTGGAGCTGTCCTTCTTGGAACTATCGGTCTTGGTGTTATCAGTCTTGGATTCGCCGGTTTTCGAAGGCGTGTCCTTCGAAGGGGTTGACGGCGTCGTTCCGGTAGGCCCGGTTGGTCCCGTTGCTCCCGGCAGGACGGTCGACGTTGCCGGCTCATCCGTGATCGGAGCTCCGTTGGCCGCGGTTGCCTGCCCGGTGGCCAGGAGGGCTCCTACCGAGATCGTTGCGAGTGCTGTCCTGACTCTCCCCATGATGTTCGGGTTATCCCCGGACCTCGCTCACGAGCCAGCGGTTCTTTTTGCCTGCGAGCAGAGCGAGCCGAAGCTCGGATGTCGCCCCGGAGCGCATCAGCGAAACACTGACGTCAAGTGTCTTGCCTTTCCTGGCGCCCTTGACCACGTTCATCACGGTCGCTTTCGGGATGTCGCCGTTGGAAGGCTGACGTGGCGGGTCGGCCTTCAGTTCGCGGGAAAGCTTGCGTGTCGCGGTTTCTGAAAACTCGCCGGCGACGCCTTTTTTGCCGACCTCGTAGTCGACGAAAGTTTCGGCGAAATTCTGGGCAACCTTCAGCGGTGGTGAATCCGGGGTCTTGGCCGGGGTCACGACGGTTTCGGGTAGGCCCTTCTTCTTCTTTTTGCTGCTGTTGGCATTGGAGCTGTTTCCGTTGCCGGACTTGTTGCTGGTATCGCCGGAAGCTTTGTCGAAGTCGGGTACGACACCTTTGAGGGTGTCGTCGTCCTTGGCTTCGCTTGGTGGTGTGGTCGGCAGGTCGGGAACCGGAACCGGGGTCGCAGCGATCACATTTCCGGACTCGAGCGGGACTTCGGCGGTCAGCGGAACTTCCGGGTTCTGGGCTTCGTTGTGGAAGTAAACGGCGGCGGCAATTGCGGCGCCGGTCAGGGTCAGCAGCATGGTTGCCCCGATGTAAGCCATGGGGCTGCGATAACGGAATCCGCGAGAGAAGGCAGCAGCCATTCGTTTGAAGGAATCACTGATCGGCCATAGAAAGTGTTTCTCCACGAACCAGTAGGCACGTCGAATCGGCCAGGTCAGGCCACCCGGTGCACGATCGGGATCCGGCTCCTGGAGCCGACTTCCGTCGTCAGTATCTCGATTTCTCTGGTTGGTCATCTACGCTTTTTCCCTCAAGCCCAAACGTCGTGGGCTCTGCAGGGTAATACGGGAACCCCAAAGGGGACCTAAAGGAGCAGTTAACCGGGAAGTATTCTGCAGCGGATTACTGCTTGGTGAACGACAGTTCCCCGTCGTTCACCGAGACCAGCACCCGGTCGCCTTCGGCAAACTCACCTTCGAGGATCTTCAGCGCGAGGGTATCGATCAGGCGCTTCTGGATCACCCGTTTGAGGGGCCGGGCACCGTAGGTCGGGTCGTACCCCAGATTGCCAAGCAGCGTTCTCGCGCTTTCATCGAGTTCGATCTCGATTTCACGCTCAGCGACCCGCTTGATCAGACCTTCGATCTGAAGGTCAACGATCTGTCCGATGTCATCCTTCGAAAGGCGGTGGAAAATCACCGTGTCGTCGATCCGGTTCAGGAATTCCGGCTTGAAGGTCGTGGCGAGAACGTCGTCGATCCGTTCGCGGATTCTTTCGTCCACGGTCTCTCCGGCGATCTCCTGGCTGCCGACATTCGAAGTCATGATCAGAACCGTGTTGGTGAAGCTGACCGTGCGGCCCTGACCATCGGTCAGACGCCCGTCGTCCATCAGCTGCAGCAGGGTGTTGAACACATCCGGGTGGGCCTTTTCGATCTCGTCGAGCAGGACAACCGCGTAGGGGCGACGGCGGACCGCTTCGGTCAGCTGGCCGCCTTCTTCGTAACCGACGTATCCGGGAGGAGCCCCGAGCAGCCTCGCGACCGTGTGCTTCTCCATGTATTCGGACATGTCGAGGCGGATGATCGCCTGCTCCGAATCGAACATGAATTCGGCCAGGGACTTCGCCAGTTCCGTTTTGCCGACACCGGTCGGGCCGAGGAAGAGGAAAGATCCGATTGGCCGGTCGGGGTCGGAGAGTCCGGCCCGCGAACGCCGAAGGGCGTTGGCGACTGCGCTGACCGCCTCGGACTGGCCGACTACCCGGTCGTGCAGGCGGTCCTCCATCTTGATCAGTTTTTCGACTTCGCCTTCCATCAGGCGGCTGACCGGTATGCCGGTCCATTTACCGACAACTTCAGCGACGTCGGCTTCGGTGACTTCTTCGGTCAGCATCGTGCCGCCGGCAGCATGCATTTCGCCCATCTTGGCTTCAGCTTCGGTGACTGCCTTTTCAAGCTCCGGGATTTCGCTGTAACGCAGCCTCGCGGCCTTCTCCAGGTCGGCGTCTCGTTCGGCTCTTTCGGCTTCGCGGCCGGCCTCTTCGAGCTGTGTCTTCGATTCCTTGATCGCTTCGATCAGACCTTTTTCCGACTGCCAGCGGGCTTTCATTTCGCTTGACTTTTCGTTCAGCTCGGCGAGTTCGGATTCAAGCGCGTCGGCTCGTCCTTTGGAGGCATCGTCGGTTTCGGCCTTGAGCGCTTCCCGTTCGATTTCGAGCTGCTGGATGCGCCGTTCGACTTCGTCGATCTCGGTTGGCATCGAGTCGATCTCGATCTTCAGGCGGGAGGCAGATTCGTCGATCAGGTCGATCGCTTTGTCAGGCAGGAAGCGGTCGGCGATGTAACGCTCGGAAAGGGTGGCGGCGGCGATGATCGCCGAGTCGGCGATGCGAACGCCGTGGTGGACTTCGTAGCGTTCCTTGAGGCCACGCAGAATCGCGATTGTGTCCGGCACGTCGGGTTCGCCAACCAGCACCGGCTGGAAACGACGTTCGAGTGCAGCATCCTTCTCGATGTGGCTGCGGTATTCGTCAAGGGTGGTTGCGCCGACCGCTCGCAGCTGGCCGCGGGCGAGCATCGGTTTCAGCAGATTGGCGGCATCCACCGCGCCTTCGGCTGCCCCGGCTCCGACGATCGTGTGCAGCTCGTCGAGGAAGAGCACGATCTGTCCATTTGCATCCTGAACTTCGGAAAGCACGGCTTTGAGCCGTTCTTCGAATTCGCCACGGTATTTCGATCCGGCCAGCAGCGCCCCGATGTCGAGCGCGATTACCCGCCGGTCCCGCAGGCTCTCGGGAACGTCGCCGGACACGATGCGCTGGGCGAGGCCTTCGACGATCGCGGTTTTGCCGACTCCGGGCTCACCGATCAGCACCGGGTTGTTCTTGGTCCGGCGGGAAAGCACCTGGATCACCCGGCGGACCTCTTCGTCACGGCCGATTACCGGATCCAGCTTGCCGGATTCGGCGTCAGCGGTCAGGTCCTGTCCGAATTTCTCCAGGGCCTGCATCGACTCTTCCGGGTTCTGCGAGGTGACTTTGTGCGGACCACGGACTTCAGCTATCGCTTTGGCCAGATGGTCGCGCCCGGGCAGGATGCTGGCCAGGTTCGATCCGGGATCGGCCAGGGCAAGCAGCATGTGCTCGGTCGAGACGTATTCGTCTCCGAGGCTGGCCATTTCACCTTCGGCGCGACGCAGGATCTCGACGAAAGCTGCCGACGGACGCGGTTCGGAGTTTGCTTCGCCACTCAGGTTCGGCAGGTCACTGATTGCGGTCCTGGCGCGGGCCTTGATCGCGGCGAGGTCAGAGTTGAGTTTGACCAGCACGGCGGGTACGAGACCTTCCGGCTGTTCGAGCAGGGCGACGAGCAGGTGGGGCGGGGCCACCTCGGTGTTGCGGTTCTCGACCGCAAGTCGCTGGGCGGTGGCGATCGCTTCCTGTGATTTGACTGTGAATCGGTCTGGTTGCACGTTGCAAATGATACGTGCTCAGTGACAATATGTCAAGAAATCTAAGTGAGTCAGACTTAGATCGAAAAAGCCTATTCGTCGGGGCGCTGAACCGGAATCCGGGTTGATGGAGCCGAATCGTAAACGCCATAGGGAACGATCTCGGTGTGCAGGCGCTCGTGAACTTTCTGGATCTCGTCATCGAGCTTGTCTTCGAGCTCCCGGGTGCGGGCCCGCATCGCTTCGAGTTCGGACCGCATCGCGCTGACTTTCGCTTCCATTTCCAGCACGGTTTCCACCCCGGCCAGGTTGAGGCCTTCTTCGTTGGTCATCTGCTGGATGCGCCGCAGCCGCTCAACGTCCTTCTGCGAATAAAGACGGGTGTTCTTCGGTGAACGTTTGGGCTGAATCAGGCCCTTCGACTCGTAGATGCGCAGGGTCTGCGGATGCATGTCGGCGAGTTCCGCAGCCACCGAAATCATGAATACCCCGCGCTCCTCGTCAACCATGACTTCGACCCGGGCCTGACTTACGCGGCGTTCGGGTTCGAGGTCGCTCATTCGCCATCACCTGTCTTGCTGGAGGACCGGGCCCTGGCGCTTCGCAGAAGTTCCGAACGGGGATCGAATCCGTTCATGGTTTCGGCGAGCTTGTCGACCGCACGGCGCTGTTCGTCGTTCAGGTCCTTGGGGATCACCACGCTGAGCCGGTAACGGATGTCACCGCGGGTTTTCGAGCCGGCCCTGGGCGGACCTTCACCCTTGAGGCGCTGGATCGCACCATGCTGGGTGCCTGGCTGGACCCGGATTCGTTTCGAACCGGAAAGGGTCGGCACTTCGACCGTGCCGCCCCGCAACGCCTCGGTCACCGTGATCGGCACGCCGACTTCCAGGTTGCCATCGTCGAGCCGTTTGAAGATCGGGGATGGCGCCACCTGGATCGTCACGAACAGGTCGCCGGCCGGCGCACCGCGGGGTCCGGCTTCGCCTTTGCCGGCGACCCGGATCCGGGTGCCGTCCTTGACTCCGGCCGGAATGTTGACCTTGTAGCGCTTGGTCTGATGAGTCAGGCCAGAGCCGCCACAGGTGTGACAGGGACTGGGGATAATCTGTCCCGTCCCGGAACACTGCGGGCAAGGCTGGCTGATCGAGAAGAACCCCTGACCCTGGGCGTCGATGCCGGAGCCCTGGCAGTGCGGGCAGGTTTCGGGTCGGGTACCGGGTTCGGCGCCGCTGCCCGAACAGGTCGGGCAGGTCTCTGATTTGGGGATGGTGACGGTCAGCTGGGTGCCGGCCATCGCGTCATCAAAGGAAATGCGGGCGTCGGTTTCCAGATCCCGGCCGCGGGCCTGCTGAGGTCCGCCACCACCGCGATTGAAAATCGTCGAGAAGATGTCACCGAAGTCGCCACCTCCGAAACGCTGACCAGCTGCGCCCTGCCCGCCACCAAAAGGGTTGCCGCCGGGGCCTCCGCCACCGAACAGGCCACCGCCGCTGTCGTAGGCACTGCGCTTCTCCGGGTCGGAGAGGGTGTCGTAAGCCTGCTGGACTTCCTTGAATTTCTCTTCGGCTGCTTGATCGCCGGGATTGCGATCGGGGTGGTACTTGCCCACCAGTTTGCGGTGGGCTTTCTTGATTTCGTCCTGGTCGGCTTTCTTGCCGACCCCGAGAACGTCGTAGAAATCTCTGGCCATCTGTTACCTGGCTTCCATTATTGACTGACCACGACCCGGGCGGGACGGATCACGGTCTCGCCGGACCGGTAGCCACGCTGAAGGACTTCCAGCACGATTCCGGCCTCGACACCATCGGCTGGCAGGGCCTGGAGTGCTTCGTGAAAGGTCGGGTCGAACGTATCACCGGCGGGATCAAAGGCTTCGACTTCGGCCTTCTTCAGGGTGGAGTGCATGTCGCGGTAAGCGACGATCACGCCCTGCACGCTGATCGGGGCTTCAGCCGGCAGATCCCCGTTCAGGGCTTCGTTCAGATCAATCTTCTCGGCGTCCATTACCCGTTCGAGATTGTCGATCGCTTCGATCAGGCCGCTGGCGAACTCGAGGCGCCCGCGAACCCTTGCGGCAGTCGTTTCGGCGGCCATGCGTTTCCGGTAGTTGTCGAAGTCGGCTTTGGTCCGCTGGGCGAGGTCGAGGTACTCGTCCCGCTGGTTACGGGCTTCTTCAACCAGCGCGTTCAGGTCTTGCTCAACGCTGGCCTGTTCGGCTTCGCCATGGTCGGTGTCGTCGTTCACCTCAACTGCGTCGGCGTCAATCACCTCGGCCTGATCGACCACCGGCGCCTGATCGGCGCCGGTGGTCTCAGCCTCAACGAACTCTTCATTCTGTTCGTCGTGGCCGGGGCTCACTTGGATTCGTCCTTGCTTTCGTCGTCCTCGACCACTTCAGCATCGATCACTTCTTCATCATCGGTGCTGGTGGAACCGCTCGGGTCGCCGTCGGCTCCGGCCGCGGCCTGCTCAGCCTGGGCGGATTCGTAGACCTTCTCGGACACCTTGTGGAAAGCGGCCTGCAGGGCTTCGGTCTTGGCCTTGATGTCGTCGGCATCCTCGGACTCGAGCGAGTCCCGGACATCCTTGATCGCGGCTTCGATCTCCGTCTTGCTTGCTTCGTCGACCTTGTCGCCCAGATCGGTCAGCTGCTTCTCCGAGTTGTAAGCGGCGTTCTCACCGATGTTGCGGGCTTCGGCGAGGTCACGGTGCTTGCGATCCTCATCGGCGTGCGACTCGGCGTCGCTGACCATGTTCTGGATTTCTTCGTCAGACAGACCGGAACCGGACTTGATCTCGATCTTCTGTTCCTTGCCGGTGCCAAGATCCTTGGCGCCGACCGAAATGATGCCGTTGGCATCGATGTCGAAGGTGACTTCAATCTGCGGCATGCCGCGCGGAGCCGGCGGGATGCCGGTCAGCTGGAACTTGCCGAGGCTCTTGTTGTAAGCAGCCATCTCGCGTTCGCCCTGGAGGACGTGGATCTCAACCGAAGGCTGGTTGTCTTCAGCCGTCGAGAAGGTTTCCGACTTCTTCGAAGGAATGGTCGTGTTGCGCTCGATCAGCTTGGTCATTACTCCACCCTTGGTTTCGATTCCGAGGGTAAGCGGAGTCACGTCGAGAAGCAGGACGTCGGTGACGTCACCGGCGAGTACTCCCGCCTGGATCGCGGCGCCAATTGCCACTGCTTCGTCCGGGTTGACTCCCTGATGCGGCTCTTTGCCGGTCAGTTCGGTCACCTTTTCGCGCACTGCCGGCATCCGGGTCATGCCGCCGACCAGTACCACGTGGTCGATGGTCGAACCACCGGCATCTTCCATCGCCTGCTTGACCGGACCGACAACACGATCGATGAGATCGCCCGTGAGTTCGTTCAGCTTCGAACGGGTCAGCTTTACGTCGAGGTGCTTGGGCTGTCCTTCGACCGCGGTGATGAACGGGATGTTGATCTGTGTTTCCTGCGCGGACGAAAGTTCGATCTTCGACTTTTCGGCCTGTTCGTACAGGCGCTGAAGTGAGTTCTTGTCCTGGGCCAGATCGACGCCCTGGTCCTTCTTGAACTCGGCTACCAGCCATTCGACAATCGCTTTGTCGAAGTTGTCGCCGCCGAGGTGGTTGTCACCCGCGGTCGACTTCACTTCGAAGGTGCCTTCTTCGATTTCGAGCACCGAAACGTCGAAGGTGCCGCCGCCGAGGTCGAAGACGAGGATGGTCTGTTCCTTGCCGTCCTTGTCGAGGCCGTAAGCCAGCGCAGCCGCGGTCGGCTCGTTGATGATGCGCTTGACGTCGAGGCCCGCGATCTTGCCGGCATCCTTGGTTGCCTGGCGCTGGTCGTCGTTGAAGTAGGCCGGCACCGTGATCACTGCGGAGTCGACGGTTTCGCCAAGCTTGGCTTCAGCGTCGGACTTGAGCTTCTGGAGGATCATCGCGCTGATCTCCGGCGGCGAGTACTGCTTGCCGCGCGCGTCGACCCGGACGTCACCGTTGGGGCCGGCTTCGACCTTGTACGGGATCATCGTTTCTTCTTCTTTTACTTCGGCTTCCTTGCGGCCCATGAAACGCTTGATCGAGAAGATCGTGTTTTCCGGGTTCATGACGGCCTGGCGCTTGGCGACGGTGCCAACGAGACGTTCGTCCTTGTCGTTGAAGCCGACTACCGAGGGGGTCGTGCGACCACCTTCGGAGTTTTCGAGAACTGAAGGTTCTCCACCTTCGAGGACGGCCACACATGAGTTGGTCGTTCCGAGGTCAATACCAATTGTTTTACCCATTTATTGTCTCCTGTTGATGTAGCAAGTTAGTGAAAATCTAAGTGTCAGTATGTCAGATCTTCTGCGTTGCGTCAAAACAGGGCTCTGAGCAGGGCAAAAATGAAGCCACGCCCCTCAAGTGATGCTCCTTGTTTTCTGCTTATGAAGCAGCAAACAAGGAGCATTGCCGCGCGGGAAGCCGCCAGCCGAAGGCAAAAATCAGCACTGATCCTCGTTGTCTGCGCATAGGGACGAGAAGGAGGAGCGATGCCGGGCGTGGACGATGTCGGCCGTGAAAGCTGGCTTCGTGGTGCGAGGCTGGTGCAGGCCCGGAGGGCCTGGCTTGCGTGAGGAGCTTTTCGCTCGGGAAGCTTTAGCCGCGGCCGGCGGTTGCTGCGACGAACTCGGCGACTTCTTCAGCGCCAGGTCCGGTGACGATGCCAGCGGGCATGTTGCCGGGGACCGACGGATCGTCGGCACCCTGCTCGATCGCGTTCAGGACCTGCTGCTTGAGACCGTCAATCTGCTCGGTCGTGGTTGCTTCGCCAGCCGGGGCGAGCTTCTGGTCCAGGTCAGGACCGAAGTTACCGTCGGTGCCAGCGGCGTAAAGCTTGTGGCAGTTCCCGCAGTTGTCAACGAAGAGGGACTGGCCAGCTTCGAGACTCTCCGGCACTTCCATGCGGCCATTGTGAGGATCGCCGTCGGCAAGGTATGCCCAGACAGGGATCGCCACGGCCAGTAGGACCAGGACGAGACCGAAGATTACGAATGGCTTCTTGTTCATGATGAAAAGGGGTGCTGCGGAATGCGTGGTGATATTACCTGCAGAGGCATCATTGACGTTCCCGGGTGCCTCCGGCCGCCACCACCTGGCGGCCAAACGGACACATCCGACGCAACCCGCAGGGGCCGCATTTCGGCTTGGGACGGCAGAGTTCACGCCCATGACGGATCAGATTCATGTGGAACTCATATGAATCCTCGGGTGCGACCAGGGCCAGCAATTCGTCGTGAGCTTCATCAAAGGATGCGTTCGGCCGGAACAGTCCGAGGCGTCCTCCGATCCGGTAGACGTGAACGTCAACCGGGATCTCCGGACGGTTCCAGGTGAAAACCTGAACGCAAGCTGCGGTCTTCCGGCCGACCCCGGGCAGGTCGGTGAGGAACCCCATCGCTGTTTCCCGGTCGGCGGTTTCGAGCCAGTCAAGGTCCATCTCCGGGCCAATGCCACCAAGTACCGCCTGGATCCGCGGAGCCTTCTGGCGAGAGAGCCCCCCAGGCCGGATTGCTTCCTCGACCTCGGCCACCGGTGCGTCGCGGACCGCCTGCCAGCTATCGAAGCGTTCGGTCAGCCGGTTAAAAGCCCGGTCACGATTGAGATCGCTGGTCGCCTGCGAAAGCACTGTGCGAACCAGTTCGTCAATCGGCTGACGGTGCGGCAGGTTGAGCGGACGTCCGTACATTTCACGAAGCCGGTCACGGATTCGGGTGACCCGGGCCCGGGACGGACGCTTCCAGTCAGCACGGCTGACTTTTGGTGGATCGGGAA
>JBAUOE010000028.1:0-1511 GCA_049579585.1 Solirubrobacterales bacterium
CACCCATCCAACTCGCCCATCCCACGCCCACCACCCCGCTTATGGTCGGTGTTGGTTCCGTGGATAGTCACGGAGTGGGGTTTGGACAACTCCGTAAAATCCCATGCGACTGAGTCGGCGGCCAATCACCCAAGAGATCGCAATGATGGAACGACTGTCCGCTCTCGAGGTGGTGGATCAAAGAGGGTCGAGTAGGTTGGATGGGGCAGGCGGGAGACCCTCTTTGATCCACCGCCCAACGCCGAGCAGGTCAGGCGTTGGTCGGAACCATGAACGGTTCGATTGAATCGGCCAGGCCGGAAGAATTGATTTCGATTGCCGCGCCCATCACCCAGACGTCTTCGGTGGCGGTTTCGAAACGGACCGGCATATCGGTCCGCATGCGCTCGATTGCCTGTTCCATCTTCACCCCGAGCACACTGGTGCGGGGTCCGGTCATGCCGACGTCGGAGATGAAAGCGGTCCCGCCGGGCAGGACCCGGCCGTCGGCGGTCGGCACATGGGTGTGGGTTCCGCAGACCGCGGCGACCTGACCGTCCAGGTACCAGCCGAGCGCGACTTTCTCCGAGGTGACCTCGGCGTGGAAATCAACGAAGATCGCATCCGCCTGGCCATCGAGTTCGGCAACGAGTGCATCGGCTTCGTCGAAAGGTGAGCGGGCGGCGCGAAGTCCAACCGTTCCACTGAGGTTGACGATCGCGACCCGCATGTCGTCGGGCCCGGCTTCAACGATCACGTGACCCTTGCCCGGGTTCGCCTTGCGGTAATTGGCTGGCCGGATCACCCGTTCGGCGTTGTCGAGGAACCCGTAGGCATCGCGATGCCGGTAGCTGTGGTTGCCGAGGGTGATCACATCGGCCCCGTTGTCAAAAATGTTGCGGGCGGTTTTCTCGGTGATGCCCATGCCACCAGCGGCGTTCTCGCCGTTGACCACAGTCAGGTCCGGAACGAAACGTTCTTTCAGTCCGGGCATCGCGGCGGCCAGCCCGCGGCGTCCGGGACTGCCGACCACATCTCCGATGAAAAGCAGCTTCATGCCGGCGACTTTACTGGCCGAGGGTCGATCCACCGGATCGCATACGGTTCGCGCCTGATGCCCGACACACCACCCGAAAAGGCTTTGCTCGCGACCAGCATCGTGAAACGTTTCGGTGATCGTGTCGCCCTGGATGGAATCCGCTTCGAAGCAGGGGCCGGGGAAGTCGTCGCGGTCATCGGTCCGACTGGTGCTGGCAAGACCACCCTGTTGAGCATCCTTGCCGGAATTGCCGAACCGGATGAAGGCAAAGTCGAAGCTTCCGGTGGGGGAGTCGGCTGGGTTCCCCAGCAGGCAGCGCTTTACCGGAGGCTGACCGTGGCTGAAAACCTGCTGCTTTTCGCCCGTCTTCAGGGGCATCAGGATCCGGCCGCCAGGGTCGAAGAAATGCTTGACCTGACCGGACTGGAGGACCGTCGCGGTGATCAGGTCCGCAGCCTTTCTGGCGGCAACCAGCAACGGATCAATATTGCGA
>JBAUOE010000029.1:0-9618 GCA_049579585.1 Solirubrobacterales bacterium
ACCGGGGAGACCGGCGAAACCGGCGAAACGGGCGAAACGGGCCCGACCGGAACAACCGGTGACCCGCTTGATGATGGGGAAGAGGCCGACACCGGCTCGACCGCAGGAGCGACTGGACCGACTGGTCCCACTGGCGAAACTTCACCAGGGGTAACCGGCCGTTCACGCGGCATGGATTCAGAAATGACAATCCTCGACTACCTTCTGGGCAACTAGTGGATACCCGCCGTCAATCCAGAATCAGTGCCAGCCCGCTGCTGGTCGGTGCGGTCACGACCGTCGTGGTAATCGTCGGTGTGTTCTTTTCGTACAACGCCAACATGGGGCTTCCGTTCGTACCTACCTATCCGGTCAAGGTTGAGCTTCCGAGTGGCCAGTCGCTGGTTCAGGGCAACGAAGTCCGGATCGCCGGTGTCCGTGTTGGCATCATCAATTCGGTCAAGGCCGAGCAGCTTGAAGACGGTGGCGCGGTCGCCAGTCTCGACTTGAAGCTCGACAAGAGCGTCCAGCCAATTCCGGACAACTCAACCGTCACTATCCGCCAGCGTTCGGCTCTGGGACTCAAATACCTGTTGCTGACCCCCGGAGATTCCGACGAAGGGCTGGAGCCAGGCGGCACGATCGGTGTTGGTCAGGTCACGCCCGAAGCGGTCGATCAGGATGAGTTCTTCAACATGTTCCAGCCACCGGTTCGCCGGGCGATCCAGCAGAACCTCGCGGAATACGGTGGTTTCTTCGCTGGCCGCGGCGGTGCGATCAACGAACTCCTCGGCCAGTTGCCACCACTGCTCAAAGTCGCTGAGCCGGTCACCAGGAACCTGTCATCGAAAGAGACTGACCTCGCCGGTTTCATCAATGGACTCAGTCAGGCGGCAGCCGAGGTCGCCCCGGTCGCCGACCAGCAGGCTTCGCAGTTCGTGGCGCTCGACACCACCTTCACTGCCCTGGCTGAAGTCGCAAGGCCGTTCATGCAGGACGCGATCACCGAGGGTTACCAGACTGAACTCGCGGTCCAGCGTGAAGCTCCGCGTATTCGACCTTTCCTTTACGCCTCGGCTCGTTTCGCCCGGGCGTTCCTGCCAGGGGCGATTGCCCTCGGGGAAAGTGCTCCGATCGTCAACTCGTCGCTGGACGTCGGTATCCCGGTCCTGAAGTCATCGCCCAGGCTCAACAAACAGCTCGCACCGACCGCTCGTTCGCTGCGTCGCTTCGGCGAAAGCACTTCGGTCAACGCCGGCCTCGACACATTGATCGAAACGAACGAGACCCTGAAGCCGCTGCTTTCATTCGTCTCGCCGGTTCAGAACGTCTGCAACTACCTGGCACTTGTTCTGAATAACGTGGTTCAGGCTAACTCGACCGGTAGCGCCGAAGGCCGCTTCGTGCGTGCGATTTCGGTTCTGCCGCCGGTGGGACTCGACGCCGAAGGCAATCCGGCTGCGGCCCCGGCCAACGGTGGCTCCCGCGCCTTCAGCTTCCTGCACTCGAACCCGTATCCGAACACTGCGGCACCAGGTCAGACCCGCGAGTGTGAAGCCGGTAACGAAGTATCCTCGTCCACTCCGTTCAACCCGAACGCACAGATGATCGGCAACATCCCCGGTAACCAGGGTGTCGTCACCAAGAACCAGACCAAGAAGCAGCTCAACTGGGGGCTGGCCAAATGAGCCGCGACCACCGCAAGCCATCCCGGTATAACCAGCAGTTCTTCAGGGACTGGGGCGGTCCTGGCCCACTCGTATTCGGAGTGGTGCTGGTGCTGCTGCTGGCCCTTGGCGTCTGGCTCGCTTTCACCAAGACGATCCCGTTCACCAGCCCGGGATATGAAGTCAAGGCAACCTTCACAAACGCGGTGAACATCGCGATGAAGTCGCCCGTGCGCATCGCCGGTGTCAACGTTGGCAAAGTCACCGGCATCGAAGGTAAGGGTGACAACACGGTCGTCACCTTCACCGTGGAAGAAGAGGGCCGTCCGATCCACGAAGACGCCGCCGCCCAGATACGTCCGCGACTTTTCCTTGAAGGCAACTGGTTCATCGACCTCGATCCCGGAACGCCGGATTCCGACGAGCTCGAAGACAATGGCGAAATCCCTCTTTCGAGGACATCGGTCAACGTCCAGATCGGTGATGTGCTGCGTACTTTGCAGCTGCCGCAGCGGGCGAACCTCCAGAAACTGCTGGTTGGGATCGGTACCGGGCTCGACCAGAAGCCAACCGCCAGGCAGGACCTGACCTTTGAACCCCTCGTCAAGGGGCTCAGCGGCGGTGAGGCACTGAACATCGCTTACCAGTACGGCGAAAGAGCCGCCCGCGGAACCGCGATCGTCAACGCCGCGACCCTTGGTGAAGAACCGGGCGACATCGGCAACCTGCTGCGCGGCCTCAGCCGGGTCACCAAAACAGTGAACGAGCGCGGCGATGACCTTCAGGGCTTTGTCCGCAACTTCGAAACCTTCACTGGCGCCCTGGCCGCCGAATCGACCAACCTGGCTACCACCATCCAGGAACTGCCCCCGACTCTGACCACCGCACGGACCTCGTTGACCAACCTCAACAACTCCCTGCCGGCACTGCGAGGCTTCGCGATCTCGATCACGCCTGGCATCAATGAACTTCCGAGGACGATCAAGGTCGTGAGTCCGTTTGCGACCCAGCTGAAACGTCTTCTGACTGACCGTGAACTGGGGGGCCTCGCGAAAATCGCGATCAAGTCGACCCCGGCATCGGCCAAGTCGATCAACGCGACAATCAATCTGCTGCCGGAGATCATGAACGCCGGGCTTTGTGTGGCCGAAAACATCGTGCCGACCGGTGAACAGGTAATTCAGGACGGAACTATCGGCAACGGCCAGAAAGCCAGCCGCGAGTTCCTTTACGCAGCGGTCAACGGTGCTGGATCGGCCAACTCGTTCGACGGCAACGGCCCCTACGTGCGATTCAACGTCGGTGGCGGCGACTTCCAGGTCAAGTCAACGGATTCGAACCCCGCCTCCGCTGGTGACCTGAACGCAACCCTTTACGGACGGACGCCCGTTCCGACGGTAGGTACCTCGCCAATCGACAACGGTGAACCGCCGCTGGTCGGAACCGAGCTTTGTCACACACAGGATGTCCCTGACCTCAATGGCCCGGCGGCTGGTCCCGGCGCCGCAAGCCCGGCGGTGTACCCGTGAAACGCGCCATAAAGACACATTTCAAGGATTTCATCGCGATCACCTTGCTGGTGATCCTCGCGATCGCCGTCCTGCTTGGAATCCTTTCCAATCAGAAAGCGGCATTGCCGTCATGGCTGCCGTGGCTTGGACAGGATTTCTACTCGATCAACGCCGAGTTCGAAACCGCCCAGGCAATCACCCCGGGGCAGGGTCAGGCCGCAGTGATTTCCGGCATCAACGTTGGCAAGATCGGCGCCGCAACGCTTGATGACGGTGTCGCCAAAGTCAGGCTCGACATCGAAACCAAGTACAAGGATCTGCTGCACCAGGACGCCGAGTTCCTGCTGCGTCCGAAAACGGCGCTGAACGACATGGTGATCGAGATCGATCCGGGCACAGAGGGGCCACCGCCTGAAGAAGGCTCGACTCTGCCGCTGGCTCAGGGCCTTTCGAACATCCAGCTTGACCAGTTCTTTGCGACGCTTGACGGCGACACTCAGGACTACCTGGTTCTGCTGCTTGACGGTGCTGGAATTGGACTTGACGGCAAAGGCCAGGAACTGTCCAAGACCCTTCGCCGCTTCGGACCTTTCGCCCAGTACACGGCAAAAGTCAATGGCAAACTGGCCAAGCGGAAGGACAACATCGAAGGCAGCATCACCGCCTTCAGTCAGATCGCGACCGAACTCGGCAACAACGACGAAGCGGTCGCTGACTTCATCACGAACTCGAAGAACAACCTTCAGGCATGGGCCGACGAAGAGGCTTCCCTGCGTGAAGCGCTGGTTGAGTTCCCGCCGACCTTGCTGGCCGCCCAGGACGGGTTGGCCAAGTCGAACGAACTTTCACTCGTATTGCGGCCGACGCTGCTCGGTCTGATCCCCGGAGCCAAGAACCTCAAGGGTTCATTGAAAGCGCTGCAGAGCCTCGCTGTTAATACGACCCCGACGGTCCGGGACGACATCCGGCCATTCACGCGCCAGGTCCAGCCTGTGTTCCAGGACCTTGCCGATACGAGCGAGGCAGCTGCGGTCACGACCACGCAGCTCGACGGTGTATTCACTGAGTTCAACCGGCTCTTCAACCTGCTGGCCTACAACCCGCCCGGAGATGCCCAGGAAGGCTTCCTTTTCTGGGCTCCCTGGATGTCACACAATTTCAATTCATCGGTAAATGCGCAAGACGGTGGTGGCACAGTGCGTCGTGGCGTCAGCCTGATCAACTGCAACACCGCCACTTCTGCCTTCGGTGTCGCGGCGCCGATCGTCCAGCTTTCAACGATTTACCTGCTGGCCCAGCTGCCACCGCCGACCAATCCGGCCAGCGGCGGTATTTGCCCTGGTGCTCCATCGACTGTTGGCAACCTGTTTGGTGACCTAAACCCGTACCCGGACCCCAGGTTGAACAGCAACCTGGACGTTGGTCCTACTGGTGACACTGGCGAGACCGGCATCACCGGTACCACCGCAGTCACCGGCGCAACCGGCGAAACCAGCGCAACCGGCACCACTGGCAGCACCGGAACAACGGGCCCGACCGGTCCAGTTGACCTGGCTGACGCCGGGGGGGTAACGAATGAATAAGCAGGCTCCTTCAATCGGACAGCTGATCACCATTGCGGGCTTTGCCCTGTCGTGTTTCGGGCTGCTGCTTTTCGTCTGGGTTGCGTTTGGCGGTCCGACACCGCTGGCAGCCAAGGGCTACACACTCAAGCTGCCGATGACCCAGATCGGCCAGCTGGCTTCACAGTCCGAAGTTTCGATTTCCGGGGTTGGCGTGGGTCACGTAACCAACGTTGAACTTGGCGAGGGCGACCAGGCTGGCAGCGCGATCGTCACCCTCGAACTGGAGCCGGAATACGCTCCGGTGCCGGCGGACACACGGGCGATACTGCGAGCCAAATCCCTGCTCGGCGAGGCCTACGTCGAACTGACGCCCGGCGACAAACGTGACGGCTACCTCCAGGACGGCGATGAACTGCCAGCCGCCCAGGTAGCCAAATCAGTCCAGCTCGATGAGATATTCCGCACCTTCGACCCGGAAACCCGGGAAGCGTTCCAGCAGGGCGCGATTGACAACGCCATCGCAACCTATAAGCGCGGAGCGAGCCTGAACCAGGCACTGGCCGTCCTGCCGGGCACCCTGACTGAGATCGACGACGTAGTCAACGTGCTGAACGATCAGGAAGAAGACTTTTCGAAGCTGATCAAGAACACCGGGGTTGTGTTCAACGCGATCAGCCGTCGTCAGGGCCAGCTGAGTGGACTGATCCGCAACAGCAACACTGTGTTCTCGACCACGGCTGCGCGCAACGAGAACCTCAAGGAATTCTTCAGGATCTTCCCGACCTTCCTGCGTGAGTCAAGGCTCACCCAGGAGAGGCTCGGTGACTTCAGTGCTTTCGCGACACCGGTAATGAACAAACTGGTGCCCGTAGCCCGCCAGCTTTCCCCGACCTTTGAAGCATCGGCCGCTCTTGCGCCTCAGAGCAAGCGTCTCTACACGGGACTCAAGCCTGTGATCCGCAAAGCACCGAAGGCGTTCCCGTCGCTGCGCTCCTTCCTCGATCAGGATGCACCGAAACTCCTGGCTCGTGTGCCCGACTACTTCGCCGAGTTCAACCCGATCCTCGAATCGGCCACCTATTACAAGCGTGAGCTGTCGGCTTTCATCGCGCTCGCCGCTTCATCAACCAATGCGGTCGGCCCTTACCCCGGTGGCGGCAACAAGCAGTTCATCAGGGCCGCGGTCACTCTGGGTCCCGAAGTTCTCGCCGCATTCCCCGACCGCCTGGCGATCAACCGCAATACGCCTTACTCCGAAGCAGGATCGAACCTTGACTTCGCAACTGGTGGCCTGAAGACATTTGACGCCTCCAACTGTGGTGCCGGAGTGAACGCGACGATCGCACCATGGGCGGCCCTGACCCCGGTCGAGCAGGCCCAGTTCACCAGCAACCTGCGTTACACCGTCTATACACCCGCAGATGTCGAGGAGCTGTACAACCGCAGCATCCTTTTCAACATGTCGGACAAGAACCAGACCAACGACATCGCAGCGGTGCCATGCGTCCAGCAGCCGCCGTTCCAGGCGATCGGCGATACGAGCCAGCCGGCAACGCAGTACCAGCACGTCTTCCGCGGCGACTGATTGACGCCCTGAAGGGTAAACTCCGGTGGCGCAACTCTGGGGGAGTTCCGGGGTTTATTGGTATAAGCTCCCGCAGAGCACACTTAGGGATGGGCGGGTTTCCGCCTAAAAAAGTCACACGACAGGAGAGATTATGAAGCGTCTTATCGCCATCGCGGCAAGCGTGGCAGTCACGGCCATGGCAGGAATGTCGCTGGCCGGACCGGCTAACGCGGCTGACGAAAGCGCCACTGCGAGTCTGACCATGGAATCGCAGAACGGCAAGCTTTCGAAGACCGAATACAACGCGGTCAACTGGAGCGTCAATGCCAGCATTTCTGCACCGGCTTCTTCACCGAAGGTTCAGCCGATGAAGAAAATCACGTTCAACTTCCCGAAAGACATGAAGTTCGTTCCGAGCTCCAAGGTCCCGGTTTGTGGCGACAGTGACGTCGGTCCTGCTCCAGTCAACCTGAGTGTTCCGCCGGACGAAGTAATCGCCCGTTGTCCCAACGCGGTTCTCGGTAACGGCACCGCTGTTATCCGTCTGGGTCAGGCCAACTGTGATGATTGCTTCCAGTACCTGCCGGATCCGGTTCTCGTGATCTTCAATGGTGGCACCAACGCATCGGGTCAGCCGAAGCTCAAGATTTACGGTTACTCAGCTCAGACCACGGTTGGTATCTACATGGAAGGCGCACTGGTCAACGGTACGCTCGAAGTCGCGATCCCGCAGCTGACCGCTGATTCGGCGACGGCTGAGTTCAACCTGAACATTCCCGGCACGGACAGCCCGTTCGCAAACCGTCATGGTGTGGACAAGACTTACGTCCAGGCCAAGTGCTCCACCGGAACCTGGCTCACTAGCGCCTCGTTCGAACTCGGTAGCCGTGACGCAGCGAACAACCCGACCACCCCGACCGAAACGGTTATCGCTCCGGAGACCAGCCAGGACTGCGTTGCCAACCAGACCGGCAGCAGCAAGCTCAAGGTGAGTGTCAAGGGTCCTTCGAAGGTCAAGAAGGGCAAGAAGGGCACCTTCAAGGTCAAGGTCAAGAACACGACCTCGAATACCACCAAGATCAAGGTCAAGGCGAGCGGCAAGGGCGCCAAGGGCAGCAGCTCGGCGAAGATCGCCGCCGGCAAGACCAAGACCATCAAGGTCAAGGTCAAGTTCAGCAAGAAGGGCAAGTCCAAGGTGACCTTCAAGGCCACCGGTGGCGGCGCCAAGGGTACCGCCAAGAAGACGGTCAAGGTCAAGTAGACCGAATCGTCCAGAAGTTCCCGAAAAGGGGCGGCCTCGAGGCCGCCCCTTTTCTTTTAATCAGACAGCCGAATGGATTCCGGTTCTCTCATGTTGCAGCAACAGGCGGAAGATGTTTGGTCTGGAACCGGACCGTCTATAGGTAAAGAGGGAAGTTCACGCGAAACTCGATTTTCAGAGGAGAGACAAGAAATGGTACGACTGATCGCACTGGTCACTGGAGCAATTGCTGCGTTGGCAATGTCACTGGCACTGGCCGGGACCGCCAACGCTGCCGACGAGACCGCTGAAGCGGGGCTGACGATGACACCCCGCTCGGGCATACTTTCGAAAACTGAACTATCGCCAGTCAATTGGCGGGTTGACGCGCGTATTCAGGCACCAGCATCTTCGCCAACGGTCCTGCCGATGAAAAACATCAAGACCACGTTCCCTACGGACATGAAATTCGTGCCGAAGAACGACACCCCGATCTGCGGCGACGCTGACGTTGGTCCGCCGCCGGTAAACCTGAGTGTTCCGCCGGACGAAGTGATTAGTCGATGCCCCAACTCGGTTCTCGGTAACGGCACCGCGGTTATCCGCCTCGGACAGGCGAACTGTGACGATTGCTTCCAGTACCTGGCGGATCCGGTCCTGGTGATTTTCAACGGCGGCAAAAACGGTGAAGGACTGCCGAAACTGAAGATTTACGGCTATTCGGCGCAGACCACAGTTGGTATCTACATGGTAGGCGTGCTCAGGAACGGCGTGCTCGACGTTTCGATACCGCAGCTCACTGCGGATTCAGCCACCGCTGAGTTCAACCTGAACATCCCTGGCAGCGATAGTCCGTTCGCGAATCGACGCGGGGTGGACCCAAGCTACGTCCAGGCCAAGTGCTCAACCGGAACCTGGGTCACCGACGCAGTGTTTACGCTCGGCACCAGGGACGCCGCTGATAATCCGACCAGCCCTGACAGCATCGTCAATGCTCCGACCGAAACCCAGCCTTGTGTCGGTGTGAACACGGGTGGCGGAAAGCTGAAGTTCGGCGGTTTGAAGATCAAGGGTCCGGGCAATGCCAAGCGCGGTAAGAAGGTCACCTACAAAGTGAAGGTCAAGAACCGCAGCTCCAGCACGATCAAGAAAGCAAAGGTCGTGGTCAAGGGCAAGGGCGTCAAAGGCAAGGCCGGCCTGGGTTCACTCAAGGCGGGCAAGTCGAAGACGGTCAAGGTGAAGGTCAAATTCCGCAAGAAGGGCAAAGTGAAGGTGAAGTTCAAGGCCAGCGGCAAGAAGGCCGCTGCGAAGACCGCCTCCAGGACGGTCAAAGTCAAGTAGCGCAAGCAGGACAGAATGGACCAGGGCGGCCCGTGAGGGTCGCCCTTTTTCATCTCATGAACGCTGCCGGACCTAAATCTCGTTCATGACCGGTACTTTGGCGTTCATCAGGGGTTGTAACTAGTAGAGCCCGTTATGAAAACGAGTACGAGAGCCTTAGTTGGCTCCAACGAACAAGTTGATTCAGTCACAGAGCATTGGAGAAGAGAAAGAGAGATATGAGCAAACTTTTGAAATGGACCCTGGGCATCGTTGCCGCATCGGCGATGTGCCTGAGCGCTGCCGGCTCCGCAAACGCCGCCGACGAAAGCGCTACTGCAAGCCTCAACATGACCTCGCAATCCGGAAAACTGTTCAAGAATTCCTACGAACCGGTCAACTGGAGCGTTAACGCGAGCATTTCTGCACCGGCTTCTTCACCGAAGGTTCAGCCGATGAAGAAAATCACGTTCAACTTCCCGAGCGACATGAAGTTCTCACCAAGCTCGAACGTCCCGGTTTGTGGTGATGCTGCTGTCGGTCCTGCGCCAGTGAACCTGAGTGTTCCGCCGGACGAAGTAATTGCGCGTTGTCCGAACTCGGTTCTCGGTAACGGCACCGCTGTTATCCGTCTGGGTCAGGCCAACTGTGATGATTGCTTCCAGTATCTGGCAGATCCGGTTCTTGTGATCTTCAATGGTGGCACCAACGGGTCGGGTCAGCCGAAGCTCAAGATTTACGGTTACTCGGCTCAGACCACGGTTGGTAT
>JBAUOE010000030.1:0-5244 GCA_049579585.1 Solirubrobacterales bacterium
CTGAAGGGAAAGAAAGTGAAGAGGGTGCTCCGCCCAGCGGCGGCAGTCCTTCAAGGGTCGGACGGGGACGCCTGGCGATCAGTTTGATGCCGAAGTTGAGCCCGATCGCAACCGGACCGATCGCGGCGGAGGTGAGCCAGAGCTTCCGGCGGGGAGGATCGAAAGCGGCACCAGCCAGACCGATCCCGAACCAGAGGTAACCGTTCTCGCCACTTTTGGCAACCAACTGGGCGGCTTTCTCCACCGCCGGCGTGTGGCCGCGGGTGCGCATGAAACGAAGCAGGGCTGTGTCCGGGTTCTTCATCCGGTCCGGAGACTAGGGGATGATGCCGATGTGCCGACCGAAGCTGAATACGAGCGCGCCTTTCGCAAGGCCGGGCTGCCACTCCTGATCGAGGATTACTCACCGGCCTCGGACATCTTCAATCGGGCGGTGCCCCTGATCGGTTTCGTGATGCTGCTCGAAATCCTGGCGCCGCTCAACTCGGACTGGTCGTTCTCGCAGAACCTGATCGCGGTGGTCCTCAGCCTTATCGTCCTGCTGCTGGCGATGGGGGTAGCCAACCGGTTGCGGGGGCGCAGCTTCTTCTCCCGCCCGAACCGGGTGGGAAGACTCGAACTGGCCGGGTTCGTCGTTCTGCCTGCCCTGCTGCCCGGATTGATTTCCGACCATTGGGGAATCGCCGCGCTGACCGCCCTCGGGAACATCCTGCTGCTCGCCTTGATCTTCGGTGTTGTCGGTTTTGGCCTGCTTTCGATCATCGGCTGGGGAATCAGCCGGCTCCTCGGAGAGCTTTCCCGGTCGCTCGGCTTGATGGTGAAAGCAGTCCCGCTGCTGATGGTTTTCTCCCTGCTGCTTTTCCTCACGCCGGAGCTCTGGGAAGTTTTCGCGGAGCTCGACAATCTCTCGCTGGGAATCCTGATCGGCCTTTTCGTCCTTCTCGGGGCGGGTTTCCTGATTGCCCGTTTGCCGAACGAAACAACCAAACTCGAACAAGAAGCGGATGGAGGAGGACCGCCTCTGAACGGACGCCAGCGGTTCAACGTCGGCCTGGTCCTGTTCGTCAGCCAGTCACTCCAGGTGTTGCTGGTCGCCCTCGCGGTCGCCGCTTTTTTCGTGGTCTTCGGGCTGCTGACAGTCAACGCGGAGCTGGTCAGCGGCTGGATCCACGACTCGGCCCACGTGATATTCGGCTTTCAGATCGGTGATCGTGAAGCGCAGGTCACGACCGAGCTATTACGGGTGGCCGCGGTGCTGGCATCGTTTACCGGCCTCTATTTCACGATCTCGATGCTGACCGATGATCTCTATCGCCGTGAGTTCCTGAACCAGATCACCGACGAGATGAAAGTGACCTTCAGGAAAAGGGCCGAATACCTGGCGCTACGGGAAAGCCAAGCATCCCCCGACCCTGAAGAAAACCTTTCGCTCTAGGTTCTGGCGAGATAGGTCCCGATTAGCGACGCCGCGACCTCCGGGTGCGTGTGGAGGATCCAGTGATCGGCACCCTCCACTTCCCGAACGGTGAGATCGTCACAGAATTCAGGGAGTCTGGTTCGGGATTCGGGCAGCAGGGCTTTGTCGTCAAGTCCCCAGACGAGCAAGTGAGGCATTGGTACCCGGAAGTTCTGCGACGTCGCCCCGTAGAGGGGTGCCTCCGGGAGTTCCCGCCCGATGACCGGAACGACGATCGGGGAGGACCGGTACCAGTTGAACATCGCGTCCAGCCGCTCAGGGCCTTCCCACGCGTCCCGGTACCGGGCACGGAGATCGTCGGTCAGCCACGGACGGGCCGAGTGCTGTTCGATGTTCTCGAACGATGAGCGGAAGTCGTCGGCCGCCGCTTTTGCTCCGGCGTCGGGCTCCCGCACGGTGTGGAAGTACTCACTCGCCGCAGCTTGTTCGGGGTCGTCAATCAGCGCCTCCTGAAGGCAGACCGGATGGGCTCCGTTGACGATGACCAGGCGATCGACCCGCTCCGGTGCCGTGAATACGAGGGCATAAGCAACCGAGGCGCCGAAGTCGTGTCCAGCGAGGTCGAAGCGGCGCCCACCGAAGAACGCTGTCGCGAGCTCAAGCATGTCGGTGACGAGGTGGGGCGCGGTGTAATTCCCGGCACCCTGGGGCATGCCGCTGCGGCCACACCCACGCTGGTCCGGGATGACGACCAGATGGTCATCACTAAGAAATGGCGCGACCTCGGCCCAGCATCCCCAGTACTCCGGGAACCCGTGCAGGCAGAGAAGCGGCGGGCGCGGATCATCTATCGGCTCGCCGTCGTAAGCGTGCCCGTTGTGCACCACATGAAGGTCAACACCATTGAGCCGGACGGTGTCCGACCGGAAACCGCTTGGCAGGTTGCTGGTGATGGCCGGTCCCGCAGCCTTGGCTAAAAGCCGACCTTGGTCGCGTTCGAAGTGATGCGAAGGAAGATGACTTTGCCGAGATCGAGGATCAGGGTGCCTTCTTCATAGGTCAGTTCGTGCGACCCGTCAGTTTTTGCCAACGCTGACTTGAGGCTGTCCAGCTGGGCTTCGTCGAGCCTGACCGGAACGACCTGACCGCCTTCGAAACCGATTTCGATCTTGTGGAGCGATGCCATCAGTGGTTCTCCTTCGAGGGTTCAACGATTTCGGTGAGCACCGAGCCGGTGGCGGCGGGGTGGGCAAACGCAACACGGCTGCCACGGATGCCGGTCCGGGCTTCCTTGTCGATCATGCGGATGCCGTTCGCTTCGGCCTGAACGAGCGCGGCGTCGATGTCTTCAACCGAATAGGCGACATGGTGAATGCCAGGGCCGTTCCTGGCGATGAACTTGCCGACCGGGGTGTCCGGCCCGAGCGGGGCCAGCAGTTCGACGTGTCCTTCACCGACATCGAGCAGGCCAGCCTCGACTCCCTGTGATTCGACGGTTTCGCGGTGTACGAGTTCCATCTCGAAGCTGCGCTCATAAAGTTTGATGGCTGCGTCGAGGTCCTCGACAGCTACGCCGATGTGATCTATGCGAGTGAACATGAAGGCGGAATCCTAGCTAGTCGGCGGTGCCGAGCAGCCGTGGTGGCAGCCATGTGAAGAGGTTTTCCATCAGTTCAACGTCTTCGACGGTGACCCGTTCATCTTTGCCATGGACCAGTGGTTTCGTTTCCGCCAGGGTCATTCGTTGCGGGCAGAAACCGAAAACGGTGGCATCGAATGCTTTGCGGAACCAGTGGCTGTCAGAGAAACCGGGCATCACCATCGGCAGGACCTTCGAGCCCGGCTCGACGATCTCGACCCATTCTTCGAGGGCTTCGGCCAATGGACCTTCATAATCGGACCGGTTGCCGACCACCGGATCGTTGAATTTGATCGTCCAGTCACCTTCGCCGAGGACCGCGTTGATTCGGTCGAGTGTTTCTTCACTGGTCATGCCGGGTGGGGTGCGGCAGTCGACCACCAGTTCGGCCCGGGACGGGATTACGTTCTCCCGGTTTGAAGCCGCCGCCATGGTCGGCGCCAGGGTTACGCCCAGCATCGGGTCGGCCATGAGCTTGGCGACCAGCGGTGCGCCGGCCGCAACTTCGGCCAGGGCCGCATCGAGGTCATCCGGGGTATGGCCGAGTAGACGCTCGAGGAAACGGTCGGTGTCCGCGGTGGACTCACGCGGCGGCTGCTCGTGAAGGCGCGAGAGTGCCGGGGCAAGTTTGAGCAGGGCATTGTCGCCAACTCCCGGGATCGAACCGTGTCCAGCCTCGCCTTCACTGATGATCGTGAAGCGGTGGGTGCCTTTCTCCCCGACCGCCAGCGTGAAGAAACTCTCGCCGTTGAAGTCGACCATTTCGCCGGCTCCTTCGTTTACCACCCAGTCGCAACGGACCTTGTCGGCCTGCTCGGCGCAGAGCCACTGCGCCCCGAAGTGGGCGCCGGTTTCTTCATCGGCGGCGACCACCAGCAGGAGGTCACCCTGAGCCGGACGCCAGCCGGATTCGGCCAGCGCGATGCAGGCAGCAGTTTCGGCCGCAACCTGATCTTTCATGTCGAGTGCTCCGCGGCCCCAGATGTAGCCGTCGACCAGGTCACCCGACCAGGGATCCCGGGACCACTCTTCGGGCTTTGCAGGAACCGTGTCCACATGGCTGATCAGGCCGAGGGTCGGGCCCGGCGCGGCTCCTTCGAGCCGGGCAACCAGGTTTGGCCGCTCAGGGACTTTGGCCAGGATCTCGGTCTTCCAGCCAGCTTTATCGAGCATGCCTTTGAGGAAATCCAGCGCTTCGCCCTCGTTGCCTGGAGGGTTGACCGTGTTGAAGCGGATCAGACGCTGGAGCAGCTCGGGTGCCTTCATGGCCTGATCATTCCACGCGCTGCGGCAAGGCAGGTAATTCCCGTTCCGAAGCGAACTCTCTAGGGGCCAGCAGAAGTAATTACTGAACGGAGAAGCATGAAGAAGCTGAACATGATCCTCATCTCGCTCGTAGCCGCTCTGGCTCTGGGTGTGACTGTGTCTGCCTGCGGCAGTGACGACGATTCCTCCTCGGACTCGACGGCCACTGAAGCTCCCGCACCTGCCCCGACTCCCGCTCCGGCCCCGACTCCGACGGGTGAAACCGGTTCGACCGGGACCACCGGCTCAACGGGAACAACCGGCACGACCGGAACCACGCCTGATTCGGGCGGGATCTCCCCGGACTCGACCGAAGCCGAAGATGGCAACACGATGGGCGACGACAACTGAACCAGTAGACGGCCTGGCCCGGAAGGGCCAGGTCGGGCTTTCATTACCCTTGGGTTGATGAGAAGCAATACGAAACGAATCATGCTCGCGCTGGCGATCGCCACGACGGGGATCGTTCTCGCCGCCTGCGGCAGCGACGACGACACCCAGCCCGAGACCACAACGCCGGTAACCGCACCTGCGGGAACCACCGCGGTGACCGGGCCAACCGGCTTGACCGGGATAACTGGAACTACCGGAACTTCCGGATCTACTGGCAGTTCCGGGACCACCGGATCCACCGGGGCGGACCCCTCCACCGGACAAGCCGAAGGCAATGCCGGCAATGGCGGCAACACGGCTGGGAAGCAGACCGGGAGCGACAGCCCGAGTGGCAACCAGACCGGCGGCTCCGGTTCCGGGAAAGCCACGAAGTCGACCGGACAGTCGACGGATCAGGCTGCCAAAGGTGACCCGTCGCTCTACACCGAGCCGTAGCCCGGATCAGAAAACGGCCTGCCCGGCCAGGGCAAGTCCGCTGATCACCAGCACA
>JBAUOE010000031.1:0-11383 GCA_049579585.1 Solirubrobacterales bacterium
AACCCGCAAGCGACTGACGAAGCCAGGCGTGCATACAACGCCCCCGGGCGCCACTCGCCAACCAGCCCCCCAAAAGCAAAGGCCGCCCAACAGGGCGGCCTTTGCGAAGCTCACAGCCTCAAAGAAGAGGCAACAGCCCTACTCCCACTCGATGGTTCCTGGCGGCTTCGACGTGATGTCGTACGCCACCCGGTTGACTCCACCGACTTCGTTGATGATTCGGCCGGAGACCTTTTCGAGTACGTCGTACGGGATTCGGGCCCAGTCGGCGGTCATCGCGTCTTTTGAGGTGACGGCCCGAACGATGATCGGGTAGGCGTAGGTGCGGCCGTCTCCCTGGACTCCGACTGAGCGGATCACCGGCAGGACACAGAAGAATTGCCAGAGGTCGCGGTACAGGTTTGCTCCTCCGACTTCTTCGTGGAGGATCTGGTCGGCGGCACGCAGGATGTCGAGGCGTTCGCGGTTGACTTCGCCACCGACGATGCGGATTCCGAGGCCTGGCCCGGGGAATGGCTGACGCCAGACCATGCGGTCGGGAAGTTCGAGTTCGGTGCCGACCGCCCGGACTTCGTCCTTGAAGAGCATGCGTAGTGGTTCGACCAGATCGAACTGGAGGTCATCGGGAAGTCCGCCAACGTTGTGGTGCGATTTGATGGTCGCCGCGTTGGTGCTGCCACCTGATTCGATCACGTCCGAGTAGAGGGTTCCCTGGACCAGGAAATCGGCCCCTTCGATTTTCGATGCTTCGTCTTCGAAGACCCTGATGAATTCTTCACCGATGATCTTGCGTTTCGTTTCGGGGTCGGTTTCGCCGGCCAGTCGGCTGAGGAAACGTTCTTCGGCGTCAACGTGGACGAGCGGGATGCCGAAGTGTTTGAAGTCTTCAACCACCTGTTCGGCTTCGTCCATGCGCATCAGGCCGTGATCCACGAAAACGCAGGTGAGACGGTCTCCGATCGCTTCATGGACCAGTTTGGCGGCCACGGAGGAGTCGACTCCGCCGGATAGACCGCAGATAGCTTTGCCTGTTTCACCGATCTGGTCCTGGATCGCCTGGATCTGTTCGGTGACGATCGAGGCGGCGCTCCATTGTTCTTCGCACCCGGCGACTTCCCGCAGGAAACGTTTGAGAACTTCGGTGCCGTAAGGGGTGTGGACCACTTCGGGGTGGAACTGGATGCCGTACAGCTTTCTTTCGGCTGATTCGAGGGCAGCTACTGGCGATCCGGGTGTTGATGCGATCGGGGTGAATCCTTCTGGTGCCTCGAATACCGAATCCCGGTGGCTCATCCAGCAGGTCTGTTCTGCGGGAAGCCCGCCGAGCAGGATGCCACCGTCGCCAATCACGGCCATGTCGGTACGCCCGAACTCTCCGGCCCGGGCTCCTTCGACCTTGCCGCCAAGCGCGTGCGCCATTGCCTGCATGCCGTAACAGATGCCGAGTACCGGTATTCCGAGTCCGATCAGGCGTTCCGGGAAGTCGGGTGCCTCGGGGTCGTATACCGATGACGGGCCGCCGGAAAGCACCAGTGCTTTCGGTGAACGTTTCTCGATCTCTTCGATCGAGGTTGTTACCGGCAGTAGTTCGGCAAAAACGCCGCATTCTCGGATGCGGCGTGCGATGAGCTGGGAGTACTGGCCCCCGAAATCGAGGACCAGTACTTCCTCCGTTGTCGCGAAGGACATCAGTCGTCGGCCACTCCAACGCCAGCAGATACTGCTGCCCGGCCGTTGGAGCCCATGCCTACGGACTGCTCATTCTGCAGCTTTTTGCCTTCGGACATGAGGGCCGGGGCTACCATCACTTCGGCCCGCTGGAAGGAGCGGATGTCTTCATATCCGCAGGTGGCCATCGAGGTTCGAAGGGCTCCCATCAGGTTGAAGGTCCCGTCGTTTTCGTGGGCTGGCCCGAGGAGGATTTCTTCCATGGTGCCGTCCTGGGTGGTGGCCACACGGGTTCCGCGCGGCAGTGACGAATGGAATGTCGCCATGCCCCAGTGGTATCCGCGTCCGGGTGCTTCTTTGGCGCGGGCCAGCGGTGAACCGATCATTACGGCGTCGGCTCCACAGGCGATTGCTTTGGAGATGTCGCCGCCGGTGCGCATGCCGCCGTCGCCGATCACGTTCACGTATTCACCGGTTTCCAGCATGTGCTGGGAACGGGCGGCTGCGACGTCAGCGATGGCGGTGGCCTGGGGCACACCGATTCCGAGGACACCGCGGGTGGTGCAGGCGGCGCCCGGCCCGACACCTACGAGTACACCTACCGCGCCGGTGCGCATCAGGTGCAGTCCGGTCGAGTAGGAGGCGCAGCCTCCGACAACGGTCGGGATCGGCAGGTCGTTGATGAATTCTTTGAGGTTGAGCGGTTCGACGGTGGTCGATACGTGCTCGGCCGAAATCACAGTTCCCTGGATCACCAGGATGTCGAGTCCGGCTTCGATCGCTACTTCGTAGTTTGCCTGCACCGACTGCGGGGTGAAGGATCCGCAGACAACAGCGCCGGCATCTTTGATTTCAGCAACCCGCTGGGCGATCAGTTCGGGTTTGACCGGGGTTTCGTAGATCCTCTGCATGAGGGCGGTTGCCTCATCCTTCGGGGCCTTCGAAACCATTTCGAGCTGCTCTTCGGCATCTTCGAAACGGGTCCAGATTCCTTCGAGATTGAGCACGCCGAGTCCGCCGAGCTTGTGCGTGAGCACAGCGGTTTCCGGACTGACTACACCGTCCATGGCTGATGCGACCAGCGGCAGGTCGAATCTGTAAGGACCCAGCGTCCAGCTGATGTCGATGTCGTCAGGGTCACGTGTACGACGAGAAGGCACGATCGCCACGTCGTCGAACCCGTAGGCGCGTCGGCCCTTCTTGCCTCGGCCGATCTCAATTTCCAATTAGGTCCTCCAGGGCTGCGGTTGAATGGGGCAGTCTACGAACCCCGTCGGATGATTCTAGTAAGGCCGGGACTTCGGCTCACCTCCGGCCACGAAAACCCCGCAAATAGGGAAGAGCCCCGACTCCCATATGGGAATCGGGGCTCAACAGGAGGGTGACTCAGCTCCGGGTTTTAGCCGGTTGCTTTGCCTTTACTGCCACGTGACCGGGGAGGAGAACCCCGAACATCGAGTCAAAGATATTGGCGTTGGACAGTGCCCTGGCTGTCATTTCGTACAGGATCGCTGGCCACGGACCTGTACCCCTGGCGTGGCCGGGTGGGTCAGACGCTGGCTGGCATCTCGACCTGGCGCACGTGGACGCTGTCGAGCAGGTTTTCGGCCCGGGAACGGTCGAGCCAGCCGGCACCGAGATGCTGGGTGGATTCCGCGCCACACGCCACCCCGTATGAAAGGCAGCGTTCCGGCGACCAGCCGTCGTAGAGTGCGGCCACGTAACCGGCAACGAAGGCATCTCCGGAACCAACTGTCGATATCGGATCAAGGGGATCGATCGTTACTTCGAGCATGCGCTGCTCGGGTCCTTCGCCGACCACGGCCACACAGCCGTTTGGCAGGGTGATTGCGGCTTCAGACGGACCGAGGTCGATCAGTTCGGACAGCACACTGAACAGTTCTTCGCCGGGTTCGAATTCGTGGCCGACGAGTTCTTCGGCTTCAAGCTGGTTCGGGGTGATCATGTGCGGTCCGGCGCGCATACCGGCGGACATCGCTTCGCCTTCAGAGTCGAGCAGGACCATGATGCCGCGGTCCCGGAGGGTCCTGACCAGGCGGGCGTAGAACTCGCTTTCAACCCCGGGTGGCAGGCTTCCGGCAAGCACACAGAGTTTGGCTCCGCCGGCGAGGTAGTCGAGGCGTTCGGTGAATGCGTCCAGTTCTTCCGCTTTCACGGTGGGTCCACGTTCGTTGATCTCGGTCTGTTCACCTGATGTCGGATCAATGATCGCCAGGTTGATTCGGGTCCCTTCGGAAATCGGAAGGAAGTCGGTGAGCAGGGATTCTTCGCCGAGCTGTTCGATCACCCTTTGCCCGATTTCCCCTCCAGCCAGTCCGGTTGCGATCACCGGGCGGCCGAGGAGTCCGAGCGCCCGAGCCACGTTGATGCCTTTGCCGCCGGGAGCGGTCCGGCTTTCAACTGACCGGTGGCGGTGGCCCTGGCGGAAATTCGGAACGGCGACGGTTCGGTCCAATGCCGCATTGAGTGTTACCGAGATAATCATCTTCTTCTCCTGGTCACTCTGCGCAACCTGCCCCTCATCCTCGCTTCACGGCGATGTCTGATCAACGCCACAAGTCCAAGTATGGCGAACAGCACGATCAGCAGGCTGATGATCACGAAAATTGCCTGCCCTTTCAGCTTTTCAGCCAGGCTTGCTTCAGCTATCGAGCGGGCTGCGAGCAGTTTCACGGTCGAGACTTTTTCGCCGTCGACCGTGACGGTTGCCGATCCGATCAGTTCGTTTTTCCTGACCGGCCCTTCAACTTCGTCGGGAAGGTCTTTGGTGATCTGGAGCTTTTCGCCTTTACGGGTTCCGATCCGCACGCTGGTCGGACTTACCACGGCGAGGTCTTCACCTTGATATTTCACCGGGATCCTGGCTACGGGTTTTGTCTGGCGGATCGGCACCTGCTTGGTGTAGAGCGAAAAACCGTAGTCGAGCAGTTTCACTGTTTCGGCGTCACGGGCCAGTTCAGTCGGGGTGCCGATCACCGCGCCAATCAGTTCGGTCGCGCGCCTGCGACCGTCGGAGGCCAGGACGTACCCGGCTTTCATTGTGTGGCCGGTCTTTATCCCTTTCGCCCAGGCGTTACCGAGCACAAAATCGTTGTGAGTCTGGATTTCGATTGGAGGTGTATAGCTGGTGAGGGTGGCGGTCCTGGCTGAGGCGATCGGGCGAAATCGCGGCAGGGCCATCAGGTTCTGGCCGAGGCTGGCCAGGTCCCGGGCGCTGCTGTAGTGCTGCTTTCCGTCAAGTCCGACCGGATTTTCGTAATGGGTGTCTTCAAGACCGAGGCGTCCGGCGGTCCGGTTCATCAAAGCGACGAATTTCTTTTCGGTGCCTGAAACGGCTTCGGCCAGGGTTACAGCCGCATCGTTGCCGCTGAGCAGGATCAGTCCGTAGAGCAGATCCCGGCCGCTCACCATTTGCCCGGTTTCGAGCCCCATCAGCGATTCTGCGGGATCGGCCTGATAGTTGGCGGCGGGATATTTCTTGGCCAGATTGAGGTTCTTCATGGCCAGGTAGGCGGTCATCATTTTGGTCGTGCTGGCCATCGGCAGGTGCCTGTCCGGAGCCTTTTCGGTCAGCACTTCCCCGGTTCTGGCATCGATGAGAGCCCAGGCTTTCGCGTCAAGCTTCGGCGGGCTGGCAGCAGCAGCGATGCCGCCGGCTGTGAGTGCAACGAGAACGATGGCTGCTGCCATCGTGAGGCCGATGAGTCGGCCAGCGAGGTTCAGCTGCCGGCAGCGGGCCGGCGTCAACGAAGCTTCAGGTCCTGGCCGGCCTGCAGCGCTTGCGGATCAAGTTCGGGGTTGAGACGCTCGATCTTGGCGACTGAAACTCCGGTCTCCTGGGCGATGCCGGTGAGGGTGTCGCCTTCCTGCACTTCGTAAGTCGCCTGCGTCGGCTTCTTGTTTTTCGTCTTGTTGGCCTGCTGGTTCTTCGCCGCTTTGTTGCCGTTGTTGGCTGGTTCGTCTTCACCGGTGTTGGCCGACACCACCGAGAACACGAGAACAACCGCGGCAGCGAGGGCCAGGACGGCGAGGAGGCGTTTGATCAGGGAGTTGTTCTTTTCCATATTGCTCGGCGTCTGTCCGGAACCGATTCGGGAAATGTATAGCGAGATTCGATGCGGCAGGCGCGATGCCTTCACTCCGGGGAGCGATCAATCAGAGACTGCCCACACCGCCAGGCGCAGCTCTTCAGCAGCAGCGCCTGGATCGTCGGCACCCGCAATTGATCGTGAGGCAGCGATCAGGGCTGCGGCCTTGCCCGGGGTGAATGCTGCCTGAAGGTCTTCGGGCCGGCCGCCCTGGGCGCCGACGCCGGGGATCAGGAACATGGCCCGGGGCATCAGTTCACGCAGCCTGGCGATGTGCTCAGGTGCGGTTGCCCCCACCACTGCTCCCATGCCGCTCAGGGTGCCGTCGGCACTAGCGAGGCGGTCGCTGAAACCATCGACGATCCTCGCGAGGTGCTCGTGGACCGGACCTTCGGTTGTTTCGAGGTCCTGGACGTCGGCCGCGCCGGGGTTACTGGTGCGGACCAGGGCAAAGATTCCGGCGCCGGCATTTTCGGCAGCGGCCACCATCGGTTCGAGCGCGTCACGGCCTAACATCGGGCTCGCGGTGAAGGCATCGGCCCCGAGACCAGTGACGGCGCCATACGGGGTTGTCGTTTCTCCGACCATTGCCTGTCCGTAAGCCTTGGCGGAAACGGGGACATCGCCTCGTTTGCCATCGGCCACGATCAGCAGGCCGGCGTCCCGGGCGACCTGACAGACGTCTTCGAGTGCTTTCCATCCCGGTGACCCCAGGCGTTCGAAACAGGCCAGCTGCGGCTTCACAGCGACGCAGGCCGGACCGGCGGATTCGATTACCCAGCGGGAGTGTTCGGTTACTGCTTCGGCCGCCTTCTCGGCGGTGGAACCCGAACGGTCGAACTCAACCGTTAATCGGCCGAGGTTGGCCGGATCGGGGTCGAGTCCGAGGCAGATCTGGCTGCGGCGCTCTTCTACGAGCGCCGCAGCCTGATCGATGAAGATGCTCAGCCCTTGACTGTCTTCTTCAGGGCGGAACCGGCCGAGAAGCGCGGAACCTTGCCACCGGCAATGGTGATGCGCTCACCGGTGCGCGGGTTGACACCCTGACGGGCGCTGCGCACGGCGACGTGGAACTTGCCGAAGCCGGTGAAGTTGACTTCGCCTTCGTTCTTCAGCGTGTCGGTGATGGCTTCGAGAACTGCGTCTACAGCGTCAGCAGCGGCCTTCTTGCTGCCGATTCGTTCGTCGCCAGCAACCTTTTCAAGAAATTCAGCTTTAGTCACGTCTTTAATCCTCCTCAGGAATTTGGGTGACGGTAACGTAACACCGCATTCGGACGCCGTTTTTCCCACATTCCTGCTAAGTCCCGCAACTTCCGGAGAGCACTACATAAGGGAAGCGGTCAACTTAGTTCGATCAGGGCCTTCGCGGCAGCATCGATTTCTTCGGACTCCGGTGTTCCGGGGATCAGATCGGCCGCATCTCCGCTCTGGTACTGGATCCTGATGAACGATCTCCGGTGGTGCCGTCGCCGTCGCATGAAGGCAGCTGCTTCGTCGGAGTACGAGGACACTTTGTCGATCAGAACCCGATGTGGTTTAAGCACTTTCTGCTCCCTTTGAGAGGTCCCTCAGCGCCATCCGCAGGTCGAATCCGGTGAGTGACGCGAGTACGAATCGGGCGGTGACCGCGACCAGCACCAGACCGTTTTCCCTGACCGCGAATATTTCGGCATCGTCGGTCGCAAGGTGGGCGCTGTCCACCGGCCGTGCCTGCGCCGCGTCAAGTGCTCCCACCAGTTGTGCCGCCACCTGGCTCCAGTTCGGATCTTTGCCGGTGGATGCGACGGTTTTGCCGTCGTCCCCGATCACTGCTGCTGCCTTCAGATCCGGTTCGAGTTCAGTCAGGTTCTCGAGGACCCGGCGGGCGCTGGCTTCGGACACAGCGGTCCCGGAACCCGATGCCCCATGAGAATCAGCGCCCGGCGAAGTTGGTTCATTGGTGTTTTCGGCCACGTTGTAGGAACATACCGTCCATGTCACTCGCCCGAGCCTCCTGGATGATCGTGGTCGCCGTCTGTGCGATCGCTTCGCTCGGTTCGTTCATCGCCGGATATGCCGGCTACGGGGTTGTCGTGGCGGCTGTCGGTCTGGCTGCGTCGGTCAACCTGTGGCCGACCGCCGACGGTGAACCATCGACGGAACCACCGCCGCGGGCCTAGATCCCGAGATGTAAGGCCAGTTTGCGGGCGGCCCGGCCACGGTGGCTGATCGCGTGCTTTTCTTCCGGTGAGACTTCGGCCATCGTGCGATCGTCGTCGGGGCCGGTGTCATCGGGAATGAACGCAGGGTCGTATCCGAATCCACCGTCGCCTCGCGGCTCCTGGATCAGCCGTCCGCCACAGAAACCTTCGAAGAGGTGCTCTTCCCCCTCCTCGTCGATGTATGCGATCACGCAGACGTAGCGGGCCACCGGATCCCCACCTGTTTCCGCAAGGTCCGCCAGAGCCTTTGCCAGGTTCTCCCCGTCGCTTGCCGACTCCCCGGCATACCTCGCCGAGCGCACACCGGGCCTGCCGCCCAGCGCTTCGACTTCAATCCCGGAATCATCAGCAATCACTACCTCGCCGGTGGCCGACCTGGCTGCCCGGGCTTTGATCAGGGCGTTGGCGGAAAAGGTCAGGCCATCCTCCGGTGGCAGCACGACACCATCGGGCAGGGGCTGAAGGTCAACCCCGGCCAGGATCTGGCCGAGTTCTTCTACCTTGTGGGCGTTCTGGCTGGCGAGGATCAACGGCCGATTGCCGCCATCTGGGCGACTCGCAGCTGGTCGATTCCGGCTTCGGCGAGCCCGAGCAGTTCATCGAGTGATGTCCGTGACAGTGGGGTGCGTTCCGCGGTTGCCTGGACTTCGACCAGGCCGCCGTCGCCAGTCATCACGACGTTGGCGTCTACTTCTGCGGTCGAGTCTTCCGGGTAGTCGAGGTCGCACAGTGCCCGGCCCCCCACCATGCCGACACTGACCGCCGCGACCGAGGTCGTGAGCGGCATCTTCTTGATCTCGCCGCGTTCGACCAGATCGGCCAGGGCGAGGTGAAGGGCGACATAACCGCCGGTGATCGAGGCACAACGGGTTCCGCCGTCGGCTTCGAGCACGTCGCAATCGACGTAAACGCTGCGTTCGCCGAGGGCCGCAAAATCAACTCCGACCCGCAGTGACCGACCGATCAGGCGCTGGATCTCAACCCCACGACCGTCCTGTTTGCCTTTGCTGATGTCGCGCGGCTTGCGGTCGCCGGTGGAGGCGGGCAGCATCGAGTACTCAGCGGTGACCCAGCCTTCGCCACGACCGACCATCCACTTCGGCACCCGCTCCGAAACCGACGCGGTACAGATCACCCTGGTTCCGCCTATGGAAATGAGGGCCGAGCCGTCGGCGCTGGAGACGAAACCCGGCTGAATGTCAACTGGTCGCAAATCGGCGGCGGTGCGATCGAAGCTTCGCTGGAGACTGGTATCTGCGCTGTTTTCTGACATTGCCGACAGTTTCCCAGACACCCCGGCTTCCGGGGCGGGCCTGAACCCGCCCCGGGGACGTTCACCGGAAGGCGATCTTGTCGACGGCCGACTGGATCTTGTCGACGATGAGTTCAGCCAGTTCCGTGCCCTGTCGGCCGGAGAAACCTTTCATCGCAGCGACCATGCCGACCATCAACAACGAGACCAGCAGGATCAGGCCGACATACTCGACTGTCCCCTGCCCGTGATTGCTGGACAGCCGGGCACTGGCCGCCCTGGACGTGTTGTGGGCCAGCGCGTGTGCCTGACCCATTGCCGCATAGAACATCTTTCCTCCTTCGTTTGCTTGATCTCGCCATGCTCGGTCAAGTCCGCTGACCTGACTTTGAACGGGAGCAACAAGTTCGGACGCGAATGCTCAAAGGAACCGCACGGGCGGCTACCCTCTCCGGATGCGGGTTCTGACGGTCATGAATTTCGGTGCCGATGCGGCCACTCCCCAACGCGGACGCTGGGTGGTGGACCAGGTGGAAGCCCTGCGGGAACTCGGCCACGAAATCGACCTGTTCACTTTCCAGCCAGGCAAGGACCAGTACCTGCCTGCCACCCGCAAAATCCGCCGGCTGCTCAAAGAGAACGATTTCGACCTGGTGCATGCCCACTATGGGCTGGCCGGCTGGTGCGCCGCGCTGGCCGGGGCCAGCCCGCTCGTGGTCACTTTTCACGGAACTGACGTACGCCACCGCATCGTCGGACCGCTCTCCCGGATGCTGACCCGGCGAATCGATCTGATCGCCGGCGCTTCGCGAGCTCTTTTCGAAACCGAGGCGGGCCGTCCGGGCCTGCCGCTCGCGCCGGGCAAAAACGCGGTCCTGCCATGCGGGACCGACCTTTCGAGGTTCCGGCCGATCGCAAGGGCCGAGGCAAAAGCGAAACTTGGCCTCGACCCGGATATCCCCTACCTGTTCTTTCCGGCAAACCCGGCCCGTCCCGAGAAGATGTTCGAACGCGCCGAACAGGTTGCCCGAAAGACCGGCGCCGAGCTGCTGACCGGGGGCAGTATCCCGCCCGACGAAATGGTCTTCTGGCTGAATGCCGCCCATGCCGTTCTGATCCCTTCGCGATACGAAGGCTTCGGTCTGGCCTGTCTGGAAAGCCTTGCCTGTAACGTGCCGGTCATCTCCACGCCAGTCGGCATCGCCCCACACGCACTCAGGGATCTCCCCGGCAGCCTCTGCTCGGAATTTGACCAGGACAAATGGTCAGTTTTCGCTTCAGGCCTGCTCGCCGAGCCCGATCCCAGAACTCCCGGACGATCGGTATCGGAAGCACTTTCGGCTGACCGGATGGCCGACCGGGTCGCCCTCGCCTACCGGGAGATTCTCGATCAATCAGGGGGGAAGCCTGTTTCCCCCGCCGACTTGCGTAATGATGTGGCTACCACATGAGGAAGGGTGCCCTGAAGAAAAAGCAGAGGCAGCTCGAAGAGCTACACCTCGATCGTCGCGAGGCGCTCGGGGAGCTGGTTCTCGGGATGTTTGTCCAAGGAAACTGGGACGACTCGCTGCTTGCCCGCGGCGCCGCTGAAGTGAGCGAAGTTGAAGCCGAGCTGAAAAGCCAGGCTGCCAATGCCGCGCCGGAGCCTGACAGCGCTGAGCAGGACTTCCCCCAGACCGGCGAGTACACCGCCGAACATGACTTCCCCGTTACCGGCGAGTACACGGCCGAGCACGCATTGCCGCTCACCGGCGAACACACTGCGGAACACGCTCAGCCCGCGCCGGACGATCACACGGCGGAGCACAAACTGCCCCCGGTTGCCGCGAAGGAAACCGGAAAGCCAGCCGCCGATCCGAAGAAACCCGCCGTTCCGAAGAAACCCGCGGTTGTTCCGGCACCGGTTCCGCCCTCGGCAACAGCTCCCACCCCGGCCTCCCCGACTGCGGCGACCCCGGCAAAACCGGCATTGAAAACCGAACCTGAAGCGAAACCGTCGGCAGAACCGAAGCCGATCCCCGTTCCGAAACCTTCCACTTCTCCTACGGCCTCGCCGATGGCCGACCCGAGGCCAGCGGGCTCAACCCCGCCGGCCCCGGAGCCCAGCGGGCCTGCCAGCAACCTCAGCCCGCTTGACCGGATCGCCGCTGA
>JBAUOE010000032.1:0-38908 GCA_049579585.1 Solirubrobacterales bacterium
GTTGTCTCGGCCATTCGCCAAGCCTACGCCAGCAGCAACCCGGGCGGTGTGGCTGCCTAGCCGTCGTCCTGGCCGAAAGCCCAGCGGATCTCGGAAATGTTGAGTCCGGCAGCAAGGCAGGCCAGCAGCTTCATTCTGGCTGCCTGGGGTGAAAGGAACCCGGCAGGAATGACACCGGTTTCGCGAAGGTCCGCTTCCGAAGCCTTGTATCCGTAGGTGGCGTTGAGAATGACCCCCCTTTCTGGCCGGGAATACACGATTACGGGCATCCGTTCGGCCGCTTCCGCCCAGAGGGACAGAATCATCGGCGATACATGCCCGGCGCCGAGGGTGCCGATCACGACTCCGTCCGGCTCGGTGCTGAGAGCAGCGTGCGCAAGAGCACCGTCATCGCCGGCCATCGTCGGCACGACCAGCACCCGTCCGTCGAGCTGCAGAGGGTCGAGTGCGGGGTTACGCGGAATCTGGGACCAGATCGTCGGATGACCTTCGGTGACCCGGCCCAGCGGACCGGTCTGGGGCGAAGAAAAAGCGACCAGCGAAGTCGTGTCCGTCTTGCGGGCTCCGCGCGCGTGGTGAATCTCGCCACCGAAACAAACCAGGACACCCATGCCCGATGCCGCTTCGGATGCAGCGACGCTGATCGCGTCAAGCAGGTTTGCCGGGCCGTCGGCTCCCGGGCTGGAAGCCGGACGGATGGCCCCCGTGAAAACGATCGGTGCTTCGGCGTCGTGCAGCACGTCACAAAGCATCGCGGTTTCTTCCAGGGTGTCGGTGCCGTGGGTCACAACCACCCCGTTACCCCTGCGAGCGGCATCACGGGCGCGTCGGCAGATATTGAGCTGATCGGCCAGCGTCAGGTGGGCGCTCGGGACGTTGATGATCGTTTCGGCGTTCAGACCGTCCAGATCGACGGTGTCCGGCACCGATTTGAGCAGGGCGTCAGCATCCAGGTCGGGGGAAGCTCCGGACTCGCCGGTCATGGAAATCGTGCCGCCGGCCACAAGAACGGTGACCGGTCGGGGGCGCGATGTACTCCGCGCATCGTTGAGCATCCGTGGAACTCTACCCAGCCAGCATGAGTAGCCTTGTCCGCATGGCGATTGCTGATTCCTACGACGCGTTTCTTTGCGACCTTGATGGCGTCATCTGGCTCGGTCACGAATTCCTTCCGGGGGCCGTGGAAACTGTCACGGAACTCGTCTCGAGAGGCAAAGGGATCTGTTTTGTCACCAACAACCCCCGACTCGCGCCCGGCCAGCAGGCCGATCTTTTGCGCGGCGGGGGGATTGACATCGGCGATCATCAGGTGGTCACCGCGGCTTCGTCACTGATCAGACTGGCAATCGAACGTCACGGAGAAGGCGCCCCGGTGTTCGGCGTGGGCACCCCCGCTTTCCTCGAACAGCTCGCCGATGCCGGATTCGAGATGCTGCCCCCCGGCCAGACCGAAGCTGCGAAAGCGGTTCTGGTTTCCGGCCACCGCGGTTTCGACTACGAAGAGCTGCGGATCACTTCGATGCTGGTCAGGGACGGTGCCGACCTGATCGCAACCAGCGCCGACCCGACCATGCCGATGCCGGACGGGCTCTGGCCAGGGTCAGGGGCGATCCTGGCGGCGATCGAGACCGCTTCCGGGGTCAAGGCTACGACCACCGGCAAACCACAGCCAGCTCTTTTCGAGGCGGGACTCGATGTACTGGGCCGCCCGGCCCGGGCCGCGATGATCGGTGACCGGGTCGACACTGACATAGCCGGCGCCCAGACCTGTGGTCTCGACGGCATCATCGTCACTTCGAGCCCGAACTACGAGAACGACCTGAAAGCATCGGCTACCGTCCCGGACCACACGATCCGGGACCTGACCGAACTGCTGGACTAAGCGCCCGCCTTGACGCAGGGCCGGAACGGCTTCGCGTAGAGGTCGTATTCCTTGCCGATGGCGTTGAAGTTCAGTTTTTTCGCGCGGCCGCAGAACTCCGAGTTCCGCGATTCGTATTCGACCGAAAAGACAGCCTTGCCGGCCTTGATGAAGGGCTTGTAAGCGCCGCATTCGTTGTACTGGAAGCACTGTTCGACCACCGCGAAGTCGTAGTTCTTCACCAGCTTCCGGGATTGGCGGCCATCATTCTTGAGACCGACCGACAGTCCTTTACGGTGTGCCTGTTTCGCGATCCAGCGGTTGAACTTCAGCTGGTCTTTCGCGGTCAGCGGAAACCCGGTCGGGTTCTCATAGCCGTTGATGTTGTCCGGTTCAAGCCCGTCGAAACCTTTCCTTGCGCACATCGCGATCCTTGCTTTCAGAGGCTTCGCGAACTTCCGGTACTTGCGGATATCGAGCCAGCGTTCGTCGGGATACCCGTCGTATTTATTGCCCCGAACGGATTTGGGGAACTGTTTCCTGTCGGAACGGTAGTTCTCCCAGCTGCCGACATCGATGTAACAGATCACCTTGCGACCCTGCTCATGCAGCGCCTTCACGGTCCCGGCCGAAACATCAAATCCGTCAAGTTCGTAGACGTCAGCCTCGATCGAAATGTCGATCTTGCCCTGAAGCTGGAACTGCCAGGCACCAGTCGAAGGTTTCGGCATCCAGCGGGCAGCGTTCGCCTCCGATGTCGTCGAACTGGCTCCGCAGGCCGCGAGGAAGACTGCCAGCAGGCCAATCAGGGCCGCAGCAGCAGGGAACTTGAAGGATGAGTGTCGTGATTTCATGCCGGCCGGAACACTACTGGCGACCGGCCGTGGCCTAACCGAGTTCGGAGAATCCAGGTGGGGCGGTGGTGGTTCCGGATGCGGCCAGCTTCTTCTTGTGGGTCCGGATCTCGGAGAGCATGCGTTCCAGGCGGGGCTCTGCGGACGTATCGATATGGACCATGGCGTTGGCCACTGCAGGATGCACCGCTCCAATCGATTCGTACATCGCCTGGGCCACGGCCCGGTAGGTCGGGTGGCCTTCGCGGCCCGAACGCAACTCGATCAGCTGCATTGCTTCCCGCGCGTTCAGATCAAGGACGTAACGGATCCGGAATCCCAGGCAGAGTGCGTATGGCGCCAAAGCGGCATGGCCTTCTCCCCGCAGACGTTCGTACTCGTTGCGGGAGATTTCAAGCGCACGTTCGTATTCGGCCCCCACCCCGGCTTCTTTGACTTCGTCCGGGACCCCGGCTCCGAGGTCCGGAGTCAATGTCTGCCACTGACAGGTGAGCATGCGGTGACGCTGAAGGTCACGGAAAGCGCCGTAATCGGAGACGATTTCGAAACGGTAACTGACCGACTCGAAACCGCGTCCGGGACGGTGACGTCGGTTCTTGCGTTCACCGACCATCGCTCCCATCAGCTCGGCCCGCTGCTCGCTGTCCATCGTTTCAAGCCGGGCCCGGATCTCGGCCTCGGACACATCCGAGGATTCGAAAAGGCAGCTGGCAAGCAGGTCTTCTTCGTTGCCACGAACCTGGAGCAGGTCAACCGTTGGGCCTTCCGCTCTGCTTTCACGACGGTCGAGTCCGAGACGGGACACCCAGTTTTCGGTGGTCGAGCGGCGTTCCTCGAGGAACGAAATCCATTCACCGCCACGATCGGGACGGCCGACGCGGGAAACGAAGCTCGGCATCACCTGGTTGAGCTCGTCGAGGATCATGCCGCCAAACTGGCGGGCTTCCGGCAGGGGCGATGCCATCAGGCGGAAGAGCAACTGTTCGTAGGCCTGGCCGGAAGCGAAAATGCCGACGTGGCTGAGGGTCGCGGCGGGCAAAAGGCCCCGCAGCAGATCCAGGGCTTTCGCTTTGATCGAGCGTCGCCATGGGCCTTCCGGTTCATCATTGCCGCGCGGCCACTGGTCGGCCGCCCAGGCTTCGACCTTGACCAGGGCCTCCGAGTAGATCTTGAAGAGCTGGTCCATTGATTCCGGGAACTGCCCGCCCAGGGCTTCATCACGGTAGTAGCGGTAACCACCACCGGGAATTTCCTGGTCATAGGCGATGTAACGGGTGGACTGCTCGAGGTAGGCGGCGAGGCGGCCGCGCTGGAGCTGCTTTGTGAGGATGTTCGAAACCCATTCACAGGCGATGTGGGCGCCACCGACCTGGGCGATGGAATCGTCGCCGTAACCCACGAAGATCCGTTCGTAGAGATCGGCGGCACGTTCACCTTCGGCGCCGTCAAACGGACGGTTGCCTTCCGGCATTTCGGAAGCGAATTCCTCCAGGTAGAGGCGGCGCAGGGTTCCGGGATAGCGTGAATAGCGGGCAAAAAGGGCGCCCTTCACCGTCTCCGGCAGGTTGGTCAGCGCGAAAACCGGCCGATCGACATTGGTGAAATGCGGGGCAAGAAGCTCTTGCTCAGCGGGGGTGAAAGTCTCGACTGGGTATCGCACCTCCCGAACCTAACAGTTGAATCGGTTGCGAGTTATGTCGACCCATCGGGCAGTGCGCCGACCGGCGGAACGAAGTCGAACTCCCAGGCGGCGAAGCCCTGCCCGGCGTGCTCGGGTTTCAGGCCGACTTGGCGCTTCGTGATGGCGCACCGGCCATCAATTCGACCTTGTGGCCACTGGGGCAGGTCACTTTGACCCGCCGTTTGCCCCAGAGTTCACGACGTTCATCGGTTTCGAAACCACCTTCGTTCAGGCGAACGATCGTTTCTTCGAAATCCCGGGCAACCACCGCGAGATGTCCCGTCCGGGGGATGGTCGGCTGCCCGGTTGCCATCAGGTGTATCTGGGTTCCGCCCTTTTCGAACCAGACGAAACCATCTCCAAGTGCCTCCGGGACCTCAACTTCTTCGAAACCGGCAAGGGCCCAGAACCGGCTGTCGCCATCGAGGTGTTCCGGGCTGACTTCGAGAGCGATGTGATGGACCATGCCCCCATAGTAGATGCGGCCCTGAATTCACACCTCCGGCCGCCGGCGTTCCGGCCCGGATACCGTCAGGCGAGAATCGCCCAGCCGGCGGCCGCGATCACCACGATCGTGGTCGTATAGACAATCGATTCGGCCATGATCCTCAGCTCCAGACCGTAGGTGTGACCGACGATCATCGAATTGAGGCCGGTCGGCATCGCCGCCAGCAGGAAATATGAAGGCGGCACCCCGGTCAACGGCAAAGTGAGAACCAACAGAAGCGACGGTGCCACCAGTAGCCGCAAGGCGATGACCGCGGCGACCGGCGGATGGAGTCTCGGGGGAAGCTTGATCACACCGGCTTGTGATTCTTCGGTCAGGATCGCCCCGACCGCGAAGAAGCCGACCACCAGGGGAATCAAGACCAGTATCCGCGAAATGTCGACCGCGATTTCCGGAGCCAGAGCATCCGGCGCAAGCAGAGCCAGCGCCGCGGCCCAAAGCAGCGGGTTCCTGAAAAGGAAGGACCTGAACCTCTCCCTGAAACCTTCTCCGGCTTTGGTGCCGAAAGCGGCGCCGACCGCGAAGGCGCCCAGCACCAGGGTCAGATAGCTCACCACCACATCGAAGAGGACCGCTTCGGTCAGGGCATCCCCGCCCATCAACGCGTAGACCATCGGGTATCCCAGATACGAGGTGTTAGCGAGGATCGCACAGCAGATCACGGCGCCCGCGGTCGGCCTCGGCAGCTTCATTACCGGCACCGCAACCACCCAGGCCAGCCCACCAAGCAGAACGGCCGCGACCAGTCCGAGGGCGATCCCGGCGCCGGCCGCGAAATCAACCTCGAGGTGAACGAGGTTGAAGAAAACGATCGGCGGCAGGACGAAATAGAGAATCAGCAGCAGTCCACGCCGGGACCCGGTTCCTGCCCGTTCCGGCCAGTGCCTTTCGGCATAAATCCCGGCTGCGGTCGCAACCACGATCGTCAGGAGAATCCAGATCACCGGGTCACCTTGACAGTTCCGGGTCGGTTAAGGCCCCGCTGCCGGGCCTTTTCCGACCCAGAACGGTGTGGTTGGGCCGGGTCAGGTGAGGTAAGTGGCGAGCGCATCGCCGGCGTGTTGCGCGAACTCAACCAGCGGCTGCGGGATCACGCCGAAGAAGATCGTGGCAGCCGCGCCGAGGATGGCCGGGCCGATCAGGTACCAGCGACGGTCGGCCTTGGCATCGTCGAATTCCCTGCCGGCCGGGACCCCGGACACCGCACTTGGCAGATCCGAGGTGTCGAATTGATCGGCCGGTGCGCTGTCCGCGGCGGGTTTCATCCACACCGCAGCGACGACCCGCAGGTAATAGGCGAGGGAAATCATCGTGCCGACCGCGATCATCACACCCAGCCAGGTCCAGTCGGCTTCGACCAGTGCCTGGATCAGGTAGAGCTTTCCGATGAAACCGGCGGTGGGCGGAAGTCCGGCCAGAGCCAGCATCGCGATCGTCAGAGGCCAGGCCAGCATTGGCTTCCGGCGACCGAGGCCACGCAAAGAATCGATGCTGTCGCTGAAGCCGCTCTGGCGTTCATGGACAACGATCACGGCGAAAGCGGCGAGGTTCATCGCAACGTATGCGGCGAGGTAGAAGACGAGGGCATCCACCCCTTCCTGTGTCGCTACGACAATGCCGGCCAGCATGTAGCCGGCCTGGGCAACACCGGAATATCCGAGCATGCGCTTGATCGAGGTCTGGGTCAACGCACCAACGTTGCCGACCACGATCGAGAAGGCGGCCAGGGCAGCCAGGATGATGTCCCAGTCGTCGACCATCGGGATGAGGGCAACCAGGAAGAAACGGATGAAGATCGCAAACGCAGCGGCCTTGGTCGCTACCGCCATGAAAGCCGTGATCGGGGTTGGTGCCCCCTGGTAGACGTCCGGGGTCCACTGGTGGAACGGAGCGATCGAGATCTTGAAGGAAAGCCCGACCGCAACCAGACCGACACCAACCAGGGTCAGTGAGTCACTGAGGACACCACCCTTGGTGAGTCCCTGGGCGATCTCGGTGAAGCCGGTAGCTCCGGACGCGCCGTAAAGGAGGGCCAGGCCATAAAGCAGGGTCGCCGAACCGACTGAACCGACAATCAGGTATTTGAGGCCCGATTCAAGTGATTCACGGCGGCGGAGGTTGGTGCCACAAAGCGCGTAAAGGGGGATCGAGAGCAGCTCCAGCGCGACGAAGAACGTGAGGATGTTGTTCGCCATGGTCAGCATGACCATGCCGAGCACTGACCCCATCAGCAGCGCCAGATAATCGCTTCGGCCAGCCTGGGCTTCGGCCGGGTCGCCGATCGAAAGCAGAACCGCTACCGCCGCCGAAATAACCACCAGCAGCGAGAGCGTGATCGACAGTCCGTCGATCTTGAGGGACCCGGCGACAAGTTCAGTGTTGGTGTCCCATTGCCAGATCAGCAGGCCCGCAGTAACAACCAGGCTGAGAATGGCGAGTGCCGACCCGAAACGTTTGACCGAATCGAAAACGGCGACCAGGACAAGTACAACCAGGCCGGCGGTGAGCGCGAAGATCGGCGAAAGGGCCGCGTAATCGATTTGCGGTGCGTCAAAAATCACTGGTTGGCCTCCACGCTCACGGCGACAGTTGCGTCAACCGCGGGTTCTGATCCGTGGATCACGAGTTGCGGACAGAAAGCGAGGACAACGATGATCAGGACCATCGGCACGACGATCAGCGAATCACGAACCGAGATCTCCTTCGAATCGGCGTCCTTCGGCAGCGGGTTATGCATTGTGCGCTGGTACATACGAAGTGCGTAGAACGCCGAGAGCGCGATGCCGGTGGAGGCGATGATCGCGAGGGCGACGTCGTGCTCGAAGAGCCCGTTCAGGATGAAGAACTCACCGATGAAGTTCGGCGAACCCGGGATCGCCAGGGTGCTCATGGTGACGATCAGGAAGATCACGGCGAAAACGGGTGCCCGTTTGGCGAGACCGCCCATGGCACCGATGTCCTCCGAACCGGTCCGTTCGGCGATCAAAGCGACGATCAGGAAAGCGGGCACGACAACAAGGCCGTGGTTCACCATCTGGAGGAGGGCACCTTCCGCACCCGACGTGTTCAGGGCGAAGATTCCGGCGGTGATGAAACCAAGCTGGGCGATCGACGAGAAACCGAGGATCAGACGCAGATCAAGCTTGGTGAATGCCATCACCGAGCCGTAGATGATGGCCGCGATCGCGAGGATCAGCATGGTTGTCTGGAAAAGCTCGGTGGCGTCCGGCATTACCGGCAGCACTACCCGCAGGAAACCGTAGGCGCCCACCTTGGAGAGCACGGCCGAGAAAACTGCGAGGGCCGGGAGCGGGGCCGAACGGTATGCGTCCGGCATCCAGCCGTGGATCGGGAAGAGCGGCATCTTGACCAGGAACGCAGCGGCAAAGCACCAGAAAATCCAGTTCTGGGACCCACTCGGCAGGCCCTTGGAGGTAAGTTCGGCGATTGAGAAGGTGATCTTCCCGCCGTCGGCCGCGATTACGGCCGTGGCGATCGCCCCGACCAGCATCAGCAACGAGCCGATCAACGTGAAGACGATCATCTTCATCGTTGCCGCGGAAACGGTGACGCCATCGCGATCCTTGCCCCAGATCCCGAAGAGGAAATAGAACGGCACGATCATCAGGTCGAAGAACAGGACGAAAAGCAGCAGGTCCTGGGCGAGGAAAGCACCAAGGGTGGCGGTCTCTCCGGCCAGCAGCATCATGTAATAGAGGCCGGGTCGATCCCCACCTTCGCTCCGGCTCGCCGAGAAGGCGATGGCCGGGACCCAGGCGATCGCGGTCAGCAGGACCAGGAAGATCGATATTCCGTCAACACCGAGGCTGTAGTTGACACCGAGGCCAGGGATCCATTCGACATCGGTGACGTACTGCATGCCGCCGTCCGGATCGAAGCCAACCAGGATGGCGACGACCAGCACGAGGGTGAACACGGCACCGGTACCGGCGATCCGTGCGGCGAACTGCTTCGGCGCGATGGCGCTGAGCAGACCGAACAGAAGCGGAACCCAGATGATCAGACTGAGCATCAGACGCTCCGAATCAGGAAGTAGAGGCCGATGGCAACAATGCCGAAGAGCATCGTGACCGCGTATCCGCGCATCAGGCCGGACTGGAGGTCACGAACCGCTCCGCCGGTGAGCCGGACGATGCCGACAGTGCCGTTGGTCAGGCCGTTGATCGCGTAACGCTCGAAGATCGAGTTGCAGAAGCGACCGAATGCCTGAACCGGCTTGACGATCAGGAAATCGATGATCTCATCGCCGTACCATTTGTTGACGAAAAGGGTGTGAAGCGGCCTGAACCAGCCGAGCAGCTTGCCGGGCAGGTCGGGACGCTTGATGTAAAGGAACCAGGTGAGGGCGATACCGAGCACTGAGATCAATGCTCCTTCGCCAAGTCCGATCCAGGACTGGGTGACGCTCGGATGTGAATGAGCGAAAGCGGAATCCTCGAAGGTCGGTTCCAGGAAGCTGGTGACAACATCGTCGACCCCGGGGATCTGGATCAGGCCTCCGAACAGGGCGAGGAAACCAAGCACGGCCATGCCGATCTTCATGCCCGGTGCCTGTTCAGCGATGTGATGGTGCTCGCCGGGGTAGCCGACGTCGGTGTCTTCTTTCTCCAGGGTCTGCGGGTTCAGCGGCTCGCCGTGGACGACATGGCCGGTGTCGATCAGGTGCTGCGCTTCATCACAGGGCTTGCCGGGAAGGATGCGGAAAATTATGCGGAAGGAATAGATCGCGGTCATGAACGCGCCGATCAGCATGCCGACTGCCATGACTTCATACATACCGCCACGGAAGCTGGCGAAATCGATGATTTCGTCTTTCGAGAACCAGCCTGACGTGCCCGGGAACCCGGAAAGGGCAAGGGCGCCGATTATCAGCATCGCCGCGGTGAAAGGCATCGCTTTCCGGAAGCCCTTCATCTTGTCGATGTCCTGCATGTTGGCCATCGCCGAGATGATCGAGCCGGCCGCCATGAATAGCAGCGCCTTGAAGAAGGCGTGGGTCATCATGTGGAACATGCCCGCCGAATAGGCACCGATGCCTACCGCAACGAACATGTAACCGATCTGGCTCATGGTCGAATAGGCGATTATGCGTTTGAGGTCGGTGACAACGATCGCGATCGTGCCGGCGATCAGAAGTGTGGCCAGGCCAACCCAGGCCGCGACGTCGGCGGCGGTCGGGGCAAGCTCGAAGAGGCTGTGAGTGCGGGCGATCAGATAGACGCCGGCGGTGACCATGGTTGCGGCGTGGATCAGGGAGGAGACCGGGGTCGGGCCTTCCATCGCGTCGGCCAGCCAGGTATGGAACGGCATCTGGGCTGACTTTGCGAAAGCTCCGACCAGCAGGAGGAGACAGATCGCGACGACTTCCCACTGGTTCGTGCTGAAAACTTCCGGTGCTTTCTCGAAGACCGCGCCGTAGTCGATCACGCCGAGTTCGCGGAAAATCAGGATCGCGGCCAGAACCAGGCCGATGTCGCCGATCACGTTGATGACGAAAGCTTTCATTCCGGCCTTGGTCGCGGTTTCGCGGCGATACCAGTAGCTGATCAAGGCGTAGGAAGCGAAGCCGACGAACGCCCAGCCAACGATCAACAGGATGAAGTTGCCGGCCAGGACCAGCAGCAGCATCGAGAACACGAAGAAGTTCAGGTAGCTGAAGAAGCGGTGATAACCCTGATCCGACTGCATGTACGAGAACGAGTAGATGTGAATCAGGGAAGAAACGCCGGTCACGACCAGCACCATGAAGACCGAAAGCGGGTCGACGTAAATCCCGAGATCGATCTTGAAGTCGCCTACCGCGGCGTATTGCCAGAGGCTGGAAGCAACGTGGCGCGACTCGGAGGGTTCGCCCTGGAGGGCGATCAAGGCACCGATGCCACAGATGAACGCGGCAGCGACAGCGCCGATTCCGATGAAACCGGCAGCCTTCGCCGGGATCATCTTGAAAGTCTTGCCGATGAAGATCGAACCCAGCAGGGGAAAGAGCAGGACAAGCCAGCCCCAGGTAGCGGCGCTCATCCTTTGAGTTCCTTCATGTCGTCGACGTCAAGGGCGAGGCGACGGCGGAACATCGCGACCACGAGACCGAGGCCGACAACGACTTCGCAGGCAGCCACAACCAGCACGATCAGGACCATTACCTGGCCGTCACCATCACCGGTCATGCGGCTGAAAGCGAGCATCGCCAGGGCACCGGCGCTGAGCATCAGTTCGAGGCAGAGCAGGATCACGACCGGGTTCCGGCGGACAAGCACGCCGACGAAGCCGATGGTGAAGAGCAGCGCGGAAAGGATGATGTACCACTCGATCGTCATCAGCTGACCTTGCTTCCCAGGGCAGCGGCTTCTTTGGCCGTTGCACCCTTCTTCTTCTCGGCACGTTTTCGTCCCGCGAGAACTATCGCTGCAACGGCAGCGACCAGCAGCAGCAGGGATGCCGCTTCAAAGGCGATCAGGAAATCCTCGAGCATCAGCTGACCGACCGCTTCGGGTGTGCCGAAACCGGCCTTGATGTTCTCGACACCTTCGGTTCCGAGCCCGGTAAGGGACGAACCGATCACGGCAATCGAGATCTCGACGAACAACGCAACCGCCAGGATCGGACCGATTATCCGCAGCTGTGGTGAAGAATCGAACATTGGTTCTTCTATACCGCCGACATAGGCCGCAACGAATACATAGATGACCATCACCGCGCCGGCGTAAACCACGATCTGGGCAGCAGCAATGAACTGTGCCCGGAGCAGCAGGAAGATCCCCGCCAGGAAAACGAGGTGAACGACCAGCGCAAGCACGCTGTAGAACGGGTTGCGCAGAGCAACCACGGCGATTGCTCCACCGATGGCCCCGATCGCGCCGACAAAGAAGGCGATTTCTTCCACTACTCGTCCTCTCCCCGGAGCGGCGTACGGGTAAGTGACTCGGCCAGCAGCATTTCCTTGGTGAAGATCAGGTCGCCACGGTTGTAATCGGCCATCTCGTAGTCATGACCCATCGTGATTGCGTCAAACGGACAGGCCATTTCGCAGTAACCACAGAAGATGCAGCGGGAAAGGTTGATCTCGTAGACGGCGGCGTAACGCTCGCCGGCAGACACACGATTCTCCGGATCGTTCTCGGCGGCGACCACACGAATGCACTCGGCCGGGCAGGCAGCGGCGCAGAGCGAGCAGCCAACGCACTTCTCCAGGTCGGAATCCTCAAACTTGTGAAGTTTGTGCCGGCCACGGAAACGCGGGTAGACCGGTGTCTTTTCTTCCGGGTACTGAATCGTCACCGGGGTGTCGAAAAGCCGGCCCATGGTGGTCCGCAGGCCGCGCAGGGTTTCACCGAAGGCGCGGTAGGCGCCACCCATGCCGCCCGGTTCGGGGCCGCGAGGAACAACTTTGATTTCTTCAGGACGGATACTCAAAAGACCACCACCAGGGTTGCCGTGACAAGCACGTTAAGAGTTGCCAGGGGAAGGAGGATCTTCCAGCCGAAGCTCATCAGCTGGTCGTAACGGAAACGTGGGAGCGTCGCCCTGATCCAGATGAAGAATCCGGTGAGCAGCAGCATCTTGGTCAGCATCCAGATCGGATCGAGCCAGGACGGCCCGGGGCCCATCCAGCCTCCGAGGAACATGGTTGAAGCGATGCCCGCGACGATCAGGATCTCGATGTACTCAGCGAACATGTAGGAACCGAAACGCATTCCGCCGTATTCGGTCTGATAGCCCGCGACCAGTTCGGCGTCCGCTTCGGGAAGGTCGAAAGGCACACGGTTGGTTTCGGCGAAACCGGCGACCATGAAAATCAGGAAACCGACGATCTGCGGCACGATGAACCAGATGTCGCCCTGGGCCTTGACGATGTCGACCAGCGAAAGCGATCCGGCCATCATCACTACGCCGAGCAAAGAAAGTCCCATTGCGATTTCGTAAGAAATCAGCTGCGCTGCCGATCGCATCGCACCGAGGAAACTGTATTTCGAGCCGGATGCCCAACCGCCGAGCAGCAGTCCGTAGAACGCGATCGAACTGAACGCGAAGAAGTAAAGGACGCCGATCGGCACGTCGATGCCGTAGAGGCCCCAGCCGCCCTGGACATCACCGAAGGGCAGGATCGCCAGGGTGATCACGGCGGAGAAAATGGTCAGCGCCGGTGCGATTTCGTAAAGGAAAGGCACCGCGTTCTTCGGCCGGAAGGACTGCTTGGAAAGCAGCTTGCCGACGTCAGCCAGGGGCTGGATCGCTCCTTTAGGGCCAACCCGGTTCGGTCCGTAACGCTGCTGGAAACGACCGAGCAGCTTACGTTCGACCAGCAGCACGATTGGCACGATCTGCAGGATCACAAGGAAGATCACGAGTGATTTCACGATCATGATCCACGTCGCGTCGACGAAGTTGGTGTCCCCCAGGAGTGGTGCTGGCACTACTGCTCCGTGGCCGTTTCAGTTGATTCAGATCCAGCCATGACCAGATCCAGTTTCGCGCTCGGAGCGCCGATTTCGACCTGGGCGGGCTTGCCGTTGGCGAAAACGTTGGCGTTGCCCTGGTTTGTGCCTTCAATCAGGAAGCAGGTACCTTCGGGCATCGCCCCTCGAATCGCGACCCGGGCAACAACTTCTTTGTCGCCGGACTTGACTGCGACTTCATCACCGCGTGACAAACCAAGGCGCTTGGCGTCGCCGACTGAAACTTCGAGGCGTTGCGCCGGAATCAGGTAGTTGAGCGACGGGCTCATCTCGGTGACCGGGTTGGCCCAGAGGTCACGGAAGGTTCCGAGGGTCAGCGTGTCGCCGATGGTGGAGTCATCGGGCTTGGTGGGGCCGCCGGATGGGACATCACGTCCTCGCCGGGACGACGGCTCCGGGCGCGATGTCCCATCCACCGCCCCACTGAAGCTTTCCGCCGCCCCTTCGAAACCCTGGGCTTCGGACCGGTCCTGCCAGCGGATTCCGCGGCCGCCGATTTCGGCGTCGGTCAGGCCGGCGTAAAACGGGACTGCCTGGGTGATGGCCGCCAGCGCTTCAGGCCCTGAGTGAATATTGGTTTCGTGACCGATCGCGGCTGAAAGTTCGGCGAGGACCATCCAGCCCGGGCGGATCTCGCCGGGGCGTTTGGCCGAAGGACGTACACGCTGCAGGCGACCCTCGGTGTGGGTGACCGTGCCGTCCTTCTCGGCGTGGGATTCCAGCGGGAAGACGACTGTGGCCATATCCGTGGTGTCGGTCGCGGCCATTGAGAAAGCGACGATGTGGTCGACCTTTTCGAGGGCGCTTCGCCACGCGTTCGTATCCGGGAAATCACGGAGTGGATCGACGCCGTAAAGCACCAGGGAAGTGATCTCCCCTGATTCGATGCCTTCACGGATCTCATCCACGTTGCGACCGGCCTCGACCTGGCTGAAACCGGGTCCGGCGTCGGGCAGGCAGCCGACTTCACGCAGACCGCGGGCATTCGCCGCGTCAGGGATCTCGATCAAGCCTGATTCGGGCTTGCCGGCAAGGCCAAGTGATTCGGAAAGTTCAAGTAGCGACTCGACCGCGTCGGGGCCTGCGGCACCGCGACCAAGGCGCTCGCCCCAGACGATCACGACGTCAGCCGCACCCTTCAGGACACCGGCGATGCCTTCTTCGCTCCCGGATTTGACGTCGGCGGCAAGACCGGCGACATATTCGGCGGCGGCACCAGGGGCGTAACGATCGGCTTCGGTGGCCCCGCCGTCGAGTGCGCTCGGACGGTCGGTGGCGACAACCAGTTTCGTGCCGTTGCGACGGACCGCCTTGCGGACCCTCAGATCGAAAGCTGGAGCGGAATGGATCGGGTCGGTTCCCAAAACCAGAACCACATCGGCGGTGTCGATATCGGCAACCAGGGCGCTGACCGCCGGATCGTAAAGGCGGACCTGCGTTCCGGCCTCGATGTTCGCGGCCTGACGACTGTCGATGTCCTTCGAGCCGAGGCCTTCGCGGATCATGCGTTGAAGGATGAAACCCTCTTCGTTCGAGGCATCACCAACCAGCGCGGCGGTACGTCCGCCGGCGGCGGCCAATCCGGAGGCGGCAAGCTGGATCGCTTCAGCCCAGGAGGCCTGGACGGGATTGCCGTCCTCGAAACGGATCGGGTTCAGGACCCGGTCCTTCGAATACATCATCTGGTAGCCGTAACGGCCACGGTCACAGAGCCAGCCGTCATCGATCGCTTCGTTGTCGCGAGCAAGAACGCGCTGAACTTCTTCGTCACGAATCGTGAAGCTGACGTTGCATTGGCTCGGGCAGAGGGTGCAGACAGAACCGCCCTGCTCGATGTCCCAGGGACGCGCCTGGAAACGATAGGTGTACGAAGTGAGCGCACCAACCGGGCAAAGTTCAGTGATGTTGCCCTGGAACGGAGCGATGTAAGGCTGCTCGTTGAAAGTGCCGACGAAACTGCGATCGCCACGCTCGAGCAGCTGAAGCTGCTGGTCCTCGGACACTTCCTGGCTGAAACGCACGCAGCGGTAACAGAGGATGCAGCGTTCACGGTCAATCGCGATCAGCGGCGAAAGCGGCGTCGGCTTCTCGAAGTGGCGCTTGACATCAACCACGCGGCTGCGGTCGTTGCCCCAGCCCATCGAGATGTCCTGGAGCGGACATTCGCCGCCCTTGTCGCAGACCGGGCAGTCAAGCGGGTGGTTGACCAGAAGGAACTCGACTATCGCGTTCTGGGCTTCCTTGACCTGATCGGTCTGTGTGTGGACAACCATGCCGTCCCGGACCGGGGTCGAGCAGGCGGTCTGAAGTTTCGGAATGCCCTCGATCTCGACCAGGCACATGCGGCAGGCACCAACCGGTTCACCGAGCTTCGGTTCGTAACAGAACACCGGAATTTCGATGTCGCCAAGCTTGGCCGCATCAACCAGCATCATTCCTTCATCAGCCGCCACTTCACGGCCATCGATGGTCAGGTTGATCGGTGTTTTCTTCGGACGGGCCATCAGTGCTCGCTCACTTCCCGGGCGGCAGGGCTTCCCTGGGCTACCGAGGGCATTTCGCGGCCGACCAGGCGATGCCGTTCGATCACTTTCGGACCGGTGCCGCCGGAACCGGTGGCTTCACCATCAGCCTGGGCTTCGCGGCCAATGTCCTCCGGAAGTCCGGAGAACACGGCGGACGCGATCACTTCTTCGAATTCCGGGCGGAACTTGTTGACCATCGCGCTGACCGGCATTGCCATCGAATCACCGAGCACGCAGAGGCAATGGCCGATGATGTTCTTCTGGACCGAAGAGATGATGTCGAGATCCATGGGTGTCGCTTCACCGATCACAACCCGTTCGAGCATCTTCACGGTCCAGTTCGTGCCCTCCCGGCAGGGGGTGCACTTTCCACATGACTCGTGGTGGTAGAAGCGGGCGGTACGAAGCGCGAGGTAAGGGATCGAAACGCTGTCATCAGCGACGATTATCGAGCCCGAACCGAGCATCGATCCGGCTTCGGCCATTGATTCGAAGCTGTAAGGACGATCGAGTTCGTCGGCGGTGAGGACCGGGGATGAAGAACCGCCCGGGTAAACCGCCTTGATCTCGTGGCCGTCGAGGGGGCCGCCACCGAGGTCCATGATGATGTCGAGCAGGTTGAGGCCGAGTTCGACTTCGTAGTTGCCGGGTCGCTTGACGCAGCCCGAGATCGAAACGACCTTGGTGCCCGGCGACTGTTCGGTGCCGAGGTCCTTGAACCAGTCGGCACCGTTCGCGATCACGTGCGGCACGTTCGAAAGGGTTTCGACGTTGTTGATCAGGGTCGGCCCGCCGTAAAGACCCTGGACCGCCGGGAACGGAGGTTTGAGGCGCGGGTTGCCACGCTTGCCTTCAAGGGCGTCCAGCAGGGCGGTTTCTTCACCGCAGATGTAAGCGCCGGCACCGCGATGAACGACCAGTTCGAGGTCATGCCCGGACCCAAGGATGTTCTTGCCGAGATAACCGGCGGCATAAGCCTCGGCTACTGCTTCGTCGAGGATGTCCGCCTGCTTGTCGTATTCCCCGCGGATGAAGATGAAAGCGTGGCCGATGTCCCCGGCCAGGCTGGCGATCGCGATCCCTTCGATCAACTGATGCGGATTGCGCTGCATGAGCTCGCGGTCCTTGAAAGCACCCGGCTCGGATTCGTCGGCGTTGCAGCAGAGATATTTGGCTTCGTCGCCGTGCGGCAGGAAAGAAACTTTCTTGCCCATCGGGAAGCCGGCACCGCCACGGCCGCGCAGTCCGGACTCTTCGAGCTGATCGACCATCCAGTCGATTTCGAGCTCCCGATAAGCCCGTTCCTGGGTGGCGTACCCACCGTAGGACTTGTACGTGTCGATCTTGTGCAGGGTTGGATCGCTGGCGTGGCGCAGCAGGACCCTGGTTTCGATGATTCCCGCAGTTCCGGTTTCAGGACTCATTGATTCGGTCCTTTCAGGCCGGAAGTCTTGGTGTTCTCGGGGGCTTCTTCACCACCGGGCAGGGGACGGGCAGCCAATGATTTCTCCGGCAGCACCTCCCCGCCTTCCCGCAACTGGTCGATCACGGTTTTTGCGTCGGCCTCTTCGAGGGGGCCAAAGTAACGCTCGTTGATCGAGGCCATCGGGGCGAGGTCGCAGGCACCGAGGCATTCGAAACCGGAAACCATGATGTCGCCTTCCGGTGAAAGGCCGCCGCCGTGCCCGGCTTCATCGCGGTCCGCGCCGGTCGCTTCACAGAAAGCGTCGAGCAGTTCGTCGCCGCCGCGCATCCAGCAGGAAATGTTGGTGCAGACGAGCACCTGGCTGGTACCAACCGGCTTCAGCCTCAGCAGGTCGTAGAAACTGGCGACCGATTCGAGGTAGGCCGGGGTGACCCGCATGACAGCCGCCGCCTGGCGGATCCCGTCGGGGGTACACCAGCCGTAGTGGCGCTGGACTGCCCAGAGGGCAGGAATCGAAGCCGATTTGTGAAGGCTGTCCTTGACGTCTTTGTCCGGGTAGCGGTCCATGATCGTTTCGATCTGTTCGCGCAGGTCATCGGGACAGTTGACTTCGGAAAGTTCGGGGATCTCTTCCGGTTCACCCTGGGGGGTGCGGCCGGTTGTGTTGGCGATGTCCTCGGGAATGCCGAGGCCAACGAAATCTTCGAGTGGGGTGAACTTGTCCATGGTTACCTGTCGATCCCGCCGAGGATCGGATCGAGCATGGCCAGGGTCTGGATCAGGTCGGCCACGTACTCGCCGATGGTCATGTCCCTGAGGGCCTGCAGATTTACGAAAGAGGGTTCACGGAAATGTACCCGGGCCGGCTTGGAGGATCCGTCAGCCAGGACAAAACAGCCGATTTCGCCACGCGGCGACTCAACCGGGTTGTACACCTCGCCCGGGGCCACACGGAAGCCCTCGGTGACCAGCTTGAAATGGTGGATCAGCGATTCCATCGAGGTCGCAAGTTCGGCCCTCGGGGGCAGCACGTATTTGCGGTCATCGGAAATCCATGGGCCTTCCGGCAATCCGTCGAGGCACTGTTCGATGATCTTCAGTGACTCACGCATCTCGGTGAGTCGAACCCGGTAACGGTCGTAACCATCACCGACGGTTCCCACCGGAACGTCGAAGTCCATCTCCGGGTAGGTGAGATAGCCGGATTCCTTGCGCAGGTCCCAGGCGTCGCCCGAAGCACGAAGCAGGGGGCCGGTCACGCCGAGGTCGAGCAGGCGCTCGCGTTCAACGATGCCGATGCCTTTGGTCCGGTGCAGGAAAATTTCGTTGCGGTCGAGCAGTGATTCGTACTGGCCGATGCCTTTATTCATGGTGACGATCAGCTCGCGGACCTTCTTCTCAAATCCGGCGGGGATGTCTTCGGCGACGCCGCCGATCTGGAAATAACGCGTATGCATGCGCTGGCCGGTTGACATCTCGAAAATGTCAAGCACCTTGTCGCGGTCGCGGAAACAGTAGAAGTAAACACCCATCGCACCGAGATCAAGCGCGCTGGTACCAAGCCAGACGAGGTGCGAATGGAGCCGGTTCAGTTCGAGGTGGAGCACCCGCAGGTACTGGGCGCGACGCGGGAGCTCCAAACCGATCAGCGTCTCGACCGCGCCGCAATAAGACTCCATGTTGGAGAAATAGCCGAGGTAATCCATGCGTTCAACGAACGGAATTACCTTCCAGTAATTCATCGTTTCGCAGGACTTCTCGATGCCGGTGTGGACGTAGCCGACAACCGGTTTCAGATCCTTGACGACTTCGCCTTCGAGGTCGACGATCAGGCGCAGCACACCGTGGGTTGCGGGATGGTGCGGCCCCATGTTGACCGTCATCATTTCCTGCTCGGGCGCGAGTTCGACCGTGGCGCCAGGCAAACGGTCCTGGATCTCTGCCTGGAGGTCGCTGATCGTCACTTCTTCGTCACGCAGGGCGCTTTCGAGACTGCCTGGATTCCGCGCACTCATTACTGCCACCAGCCCGGGTTGGCTACTTCGTCCTTGGTGAAAATCACGGGTTCGCCACCCACCGGGAAGTCCCGGCGCTGCGGCCAGCCGATGTAATCGTCCGGCATCAGGATCCGGCGCAGGTCCGGATGTCCGTCAAAGACGATTCCGAAGAAGTCATAGACCTCTCGCTCCTGGAAATCGGCTGTCGGAAAAAGTTCTACGCAGCTGTCAATGTGCGGCAGTCCATCTTCGGCAGGCGTAGAGGCGGTGGACGAGGTATCCCCTCCTCGCCGGGACGTCGGCTCCGGGGGGGACACCCCGTCCACCGCTTCGGCACCTTCGTTGCCAGGCTCATAGGCGGGTACTCCGGCCGCAACCGGCATCGGCGGCATCGACTCAGCGGTGTCGGCGGCTGGATCTTTCAGGAGGGCTTTGATTCTCAGGCGCTCGTAGCGTTCCCTGTTCATCAGTTCGTAATGGACCGCGAACCTTGGTTCGTTCGGCAGGTAATCGACCCCGTGGACCGAGGACAGGAATGTGTATTCCTGACCCGGTGTTTCCTTGAGCCAGGTGAGCACGCCGATTATCTGGGTGGCGTCGACGACCAGCGCCGCCTGTTCACGGTCGAAACTGGTGTCGATCACAGCGCCGGGCTGTGAACGGTTGATTTCGGCGAGGATCAGTTCCAGGCCGGGAGCGTCAGGCACCAAGAACCTCCCGGGCCTTGGCGTAGGCCTCGATCGCCTCCTCGGAAGGCTTCGACCCGGGGCCGCCACGGGCCCATTCTTCGGTGCCGTGGGCCTGGTAACGCGAACGCCATCCGGGCTCCGGGTTTCCCTTGATCTTTTCCTGCAGCTTGTTGAAGGCGTAAAGCAGCGCTTCAGGACGTGGCGGGCAGCCGGGAACGTGAACGTCGACCGGCATGAACTTGTCGGCACCCTGCACCACGGCGTAGTTGGAGAACATGCCGCCGCTCGACGAGCAGGCGCCCATCGAAATCGCCCACTTCGGTTCAAGCATCTGGTCGTAAATCCGGCGGATTACCGGGGCCATCTTGATCGAGACGCGGCCGGAAAGGATGAGCAGGTCGGCCTGGCGCGGCGACGCGCGAAAGGCTTCAGCGCCGAATCGGGCGATGTCGTAGCGCGGTGAAACGGTTGACATCATTTCGATCGCGCAGCAGGCAAGCCCGAAGGTTGCCGGGAAGATCGAGTTCGCACGGGCCACGTTCAGCAGTTTTTCCAGCGAGGTGGTGGCTACCCGTTCTTCGACGTACGCATCGAGGTCCGAACCTTCGAGGTCACCGCGGAGCAGGTCCCGGGCGCGCAACTGGCGGGCCCGGAGGTCTTCCGGGGACTTCGGTTGATCGAGGGACGAATGGACCCTCAGCTTCTGGCGTTCTATCTCCAATCGAGGGCTCCCTTGCGCCATACGTAGACCAGGGCGACCAAAAGCAGGGCAACGAAGATGATGACTTCGATCAGCACGAACACCGAGTCAGCCGCGTTGAGGATGGCACCCACCGGGTAGAGGAAAACGACTTCGATGTCGAACAGGATGAAAAGCATTGCGACGAGGTAGAAGCTGACGCCGAACCGGAAGGACTTGGCGACCTCGGAGGGCAGTCCACATTCGTACGGGTCCGACTGGCGAATACCGGCACTGGTGGTCGGGTTCTTGATGCGCTTCGGACCGAGAACCATGTTCAAAGTGGCGAAGGCCCCGCCGACAATGATGCCGAGGGAAGCGAAGACTAAAACTGGGAGGTACTGGTGGAGCAAGTATCAATCCTTAATGGGACTCAGGGCAGTCCCTTCGAATAAGGGTTATACACCTACTGTCACCGACTTTGTATCAAGTTGCCACATAGTGATTTTCCGCATATGAAAGCCATCTCCGACCCCTTTAGGCGGGATTGACCGTTGTCTGACCTTTACTTGGCATTAGGACTGATAGTTATCGCCATTAACCTGCTCGCGGGGTTGGTCGGTGCCGTGACCTGGCAGACCCACCGGGTCTCGATGTCGTTCTGGTACCTGTTGCGCGCCGGACAGCTCGCGACCGTGATTTTCGTGATCGCCGAGTGTGTCCTCTATGCCGCGGGGCACCGTTCCGACGATGGCCTTCATTACCTTTATGTCTTCCTCCCGGTGGTTGCTTCGTTCCTCGGTGAAGGCATGAGAGGGGCTTCCGCCAGCCAGGAACTTGGCGACACGGACTTCAAGTCACTGCCGGAAGAGGAACAGCAGGAAGTGGCGATGGCGATCGTGCGCCGGGAGACCGGGGTGATGACCGTCGCGGCCCTGGTCATTGCCTTCCTTATCTGGCGGGCGATCGAAACCACAACCGGAATGTTCTAGCCGGGCCGGACAAAACCGGCGCATCGCTCCTTGTTTTCTGCGCTCCGCGAAGTCAACAAGGAGCGATGCCTGATTTTGACTCAGAGCTGGGAGATGGCCTGCTCGATGTGGTCGTCGCCACGGCTTACTTCGAAAGTCTTGCCGATGGTTGAATCCTGCTTCAGGACCTCCGCGATCACACCGGCGACATCCTCGCGTGGGATCTCGCTTTCCGCGGTTTTCTCACCGGCGCTGATTCGACGGTTGCCGCTCTGGCCGGTCAGACGAACCGGGCGGATGATCGTGTAGTCAAGACCGCTTTCAACCAGGTCCCGGTCGGCCCGGCCCTTGGCCCGGAGGTAAACATCGAAAGTCCCGTCGCCCTCAGCCTCCGGATCGGCCCCGGTCGAACTGACGATCACGTAACGCTTGACACCCACCCGTTTTGCGGCTTCGACCAGACGGGTCGAGCCCTGATGGTCAACCGTGTCCTTGCGCTCGGGCGAACTGTCGGGCCCGGCCCCGGCAGCGAAAACAATCGCGTCGATGTCGGTCAGCACCAGGTCGAGTTCTTCTTCCGTGGTCGCCTCAAGGTCAACCACGACCGGACCACCACCCGCGTTCTTGACGTCGTTTGCCTGATCGACGTTCCGGATCAGGGACCGGACCTGGTCCCCGCGTTCATGGAGGAGGTCAGTCAGTACAAGGGCAATCTGGCCATGGCCACCAGCGATAAGTACGTGCATAAGAAACTCCCGGGTTGAGGACTACCCAAGCCTAGCCCCCGGCCGGAGCCGGCCAACCAATTCGGTTCCCCGTGGCTGCACCTGTCCCTCAACCAGTTCCGGCGGGCCGGGCGGCCTCCTGGCACCAACCTCAGCTCAGGGCAGGTTCACATGACCGACGGAAAGCACAACAACGTCACCACCGACCATCGGCCGCCCGTCAACCATCTTCGCTTCAAGGCGGCTGGCCCGTCCCATCTCCACACCCTGATCGATCACGACTTCACTGATGTCGAGGCAATCCTGGAGGTAAGCAACCAGGGGGCCCGCCGCCGACCCGGTGGCCGGATCTTCGATGCCGGCGAGGTCCTCGCCAAAGCAACGCGCCTTGATCGTGCGCGATCCACGTTCATGGAAAAAGACATATGTGTTGAGCGCATCCCGACCGTCGATCTGGCGGATCTCGTCGAAAACCGGCCGGGCTTCCGCCAGGGCTTCACTGCTGGCCACCGGAACCAGCAGGGCGGGCAGTCCGGTCGAAACTATCTGCGCCGAGAGGTAAGGATCCATGCTGGAGGGGGCGAGCCCAAGCGACGGGGCGAGGCGATCGGCAGCAAAGCTTTCCCCGAACTCGGCCGCCGGCTGATGCACCGCGGCGTGCCAGCCACCATCACGGAGCTGAACCTCGATCTCCTGAAGTCCGACCTGAGTCTGCTGGGTGAACGTCGTTGATTCGATGCCGCGACTGATCGCAACCGCAACAGCAGTGCCGAGTGAAGGATGTCCGGCGAAAGGGATCTCGCCGGAAATCGTCCAGATCCGGTTTCGGTAATCGCCACCATCCGTGGTCGCGGTCTGCACGAACGTCGTTTCAGAGAGGTTCACCTCGCGGGCAAACGACAGCATCGTTTCGTCACTCACACCATCAGCATCGAGGACCACCGCCAGGGGATTGCCAAGCATCGGCGTGTCAGTGAAAACGTCAAGCCAGAAAACCGGACGGTCCGAGAGCCCGTTCACTGTCCGTCCGTTTCGAGCTTGCGGAAGAGGCCACCGTGGTAGACCAGCGGCTCGGCCGGTTCTGCTTCGACCTCGATCACATCACCGGTCAGGATCACGTGATCTCCCCCATCGATCACTTCGTGAAGCCCGCAGACGATGTGGGCGGGACAACCCTCGATCACGGGCACATCGAGATGACGACGCCAGGCAACTGAACGCCACTTTTCTTCCAGCGAAACCTTGGTCGCGAAGATTTCTGCGGCACTTCGCTGGTCAAGCCCGAGCACATTGATGCCGAATCGACCGGCTTCTTCAACTGCGGCCAGAGTGCGTGATCCGCGGTCAAGGCAAACCAGCATCATCATCGGTTCAAGGGACAGGGAACACACTGCTGAAGCCGTTGCGCCGGCCGGTCCATCCTCGTAAAAAGCGCTCACGACCGTGACGCCGGTGGGCAATAAACCGACCACCTGTCGGAACTCATGTCGATCGGGGACGGCCATCTTCCGTCGCAGACAATATGATGCCATCGCTATGCGTGCCGTATTGATCACATCACTCACCGTCGCTGCCGCCCTAAGCCTTTCCGCCTGCGGTTTTGGTGAAAGCGGAATCACCGTGTCCGAAAGTGCACCGGAGCACAAGGGAGCTGAACTTTTCGCTTCCAACTGTGCTGGCTGCCACACCTTGACCCCGGCTGGTGCTGAAGGCACCGGCAATCGTGCGACCCGGACCCAGGGTCCGAACCTCGATCAACGGGAAGCTACTTTCGATTCGACACTTTTCGCCATCCAGAACGGTGGTTACTCCGGCGCGATCATGCCGCAGAACATCGTGGTCGGAGACGAAGCTGAAGAAGTAGCGCGCTTCGTCGCCAAGTACGCCGGCCAAGACGCCGGCGACTGATCGTCCCCGGACGCCATGCTTGATCTGAAACTGATCCGCTCCGACACCGAGCGGATCAAAGCTGCGCTGGCCCGGCGCGGAGCGGACGGCTCGATCGACGAGTTGCTCAGCCTCGATGCCCGTCGACGCACCCTGCTGCCAGAAATCGAAGCGGCCCGGGGAGAACGGAAAAGCGCATCCGAAAAGATCGGTGAGCTGAAAAAGTCCGGACAGGACGCAGAAGCGCAGATCGCCGCGGTTCACGAGTTGAAGGCGAAGATGGAAACGCTCGAAACGGAACTGGCTGAAGTCGAGGCCAAACGCGACGAAATCGCCGTCAGCCTGCCGAACATTCCCGACCCGACGGCACCGGACGGGTTCACCGACGAAGACGCAGTCGAGATCCGCAAGGTCGGCAACCCCCCCGAGTTCAACTTCGAAATCCGGGACCACATCGAACTTTCGGCTCCGGCCGGGACCATCGACATGGAAGCCGGCGCCAGAACGTCCGGCACCCGCTTCACTTATCTCAAAGGTGACCTGGCGATGCTGGAAATGTCACTCGTCCAGTGGGCTTTGAGCCTGCTGCGCGAAGAAGGGCACGAGCCAGTCATTCCGCCCGTCCTGGTCCGTGAAGAAGCGCTGTTCGGAACCGGGTTCCTTCCCGGTGACCGCGAACAGATCTACGAACTGCCCAAAGATGATCTTTTCCTGGTCGGCACCGCTGAAGTGCCGCTGGCCTCGATCCATGCCGACACGATCTTCGAAGCCTCCGAGCTTCCCGTCCGGTACGCCGGTTTCTCCACCTGCTTTCGCCGCGAGGCCGGGGCGGCCGGCCGCGACACCCGCGGGATCTTTCGGGTCCACCAGTTCGACAAGGTCGAAATGTTCTCTTTCGTCGAGCCCTCAATGGCCGCGGATGAGCACGAACGCATCCTCGCGATCGAAGAGAAAATCCTCACCGAACTGGAACTTCCTTACCGGGTGGTCAACGTGGCGGTCGGCGATCTGGGCTCCTCCGCAGCGAAAAAATACGACTGCGAAGCGTGGATCCCCAGTCAGGGCCGCTATCGCGAACTCACCTCCTGTTCGAATACGACCGATTTCCAGGCCCGGAGACTTTCGAGCAGATTCAAGTCCGAACCGGGAGCCCCGACCGAGTTCGTCAATACGCTGAATGGCACTGCCGTTGCGGTTGGCAGGACATTGATCGCCCTGCTCGAGAACCATCAGCTTGAGGACGGGAAGGTTGCGATCCCGCAAGCGTTGCAAAGGCACGGAGCACCTGAGACAATCGGTTAACCATGAAGGTTAGCCGGGTCGTCATCTGCGACGACCACGCAATCGTCCTCGAGGCGCTCAGGAACCGGATCAGTGAAGCCGCAGGGCTGAAAGTGGTCGGGCAAGCCTCCGATGGCGAAGAGGTAATCGACGTCGTCCGCGACGTTGCGCCTGACCTCCTGATAATCGACGTCGAAATGCCGAAGTCGGATGGCATCACGGCGATCGAAACGATCCTCGCTTCAAAACCCGAAAACCTGAAGGTGCTGGTTTTCACGGCGCATGACCAACCCAACGTGATCGACCTCGCGATCCGCAGCGGTGCCTCCGGCTACCTGCTCAAATCAGCTTCGACGGATGAGATCAAGAAAGCGGCGGAAACCGTCCTTTCCGGGAAGAATTATTTCCCGGAACGTCTGCTTCCCCCTGAACCGGGCGAGCGTGACGAACTGGAACGCCTGCGATCCCTGTCACCGCGCGAACGGCAGATCCTCGACCTGCTGGCGACCGGGATGCGGGCCCGTGGTGTCGCCGACGAGATCGGTATCCGGCCCGCGACGGTCTACACCCATGTTCGCAACGTGGTGCTGAAACTTGGAGTTGATACCCGGACCCAGGCGGTCGCGATCGCCACGAAATACTCCTTCCTCGAACCCGAGAAACAGGTAGAAACCAAGCGGTAAATCGGCTGGCGCCTGCGGAAAGCCCGCAGACGCCAGTGTCGGCCTAACTGTCTTTGAACTCGAGGGCGCAGCCGTTGATGCAGTAGCGCTCGCCGGTCTGGCCGGGACCATCAGGGAACACATGACCAAGGTGGGCGTCGCAGTTTTTGCAGATGACTTCGGTGCGCCGCATGCCCATGCTCGTGTCGGATTTCAGTTCGACGTGTTCCAGGTTTGACGGCTCGGTGAAGCTCGGCCAGCCGGTCCCGGAATCGAACTTCGCGTCCGAGCTGAACAGTTCGGCCCCGCAGACGACGCAGGCATATGCGCCGGACGACTTGTTGTCCAGGAGGGGAGATGTGAAAGGATGCTCAGTCGCGGCATTCTGTGTCACCTCATACGCATCAGGGGAAAGCTTTTCGCGTAGTTCCTGCTTCGTCGTACTCATATTGCTCCTATCTTTTAGACCTACATCAATTGTAGCTGGCGCTGCAAGCCTGCTTTTCGGCTTGCTGATGCTCTTTGCCGTGATGCCTGCTGGCGCTGAGGCTGGCCTGACGGCCCCTCCGAAAGTCTGCAAAGACGTTGACGGATACGGCAACAAAAGCAAAGCCAGGAAGTCAATGCGCTGCTTCACGAACTATGCGCGGGCCAAGAAAGGCCTGAAGCGCTACGGCCGGGACAACCGCTTGAGAGCCTCTTCGAAGCGAAAAGCGGGCGATATCTTGCGTTGCGGTGATTTTTCCCACGAAGCCTGCGGAAGACCCTTCGCCTACTGGATTGATCGCATCGGATACAACGGTTGTGCCGTCGGCGAGAACATCGCGTGGGGCAGCGGCGGCATCGGCAGCTCACGCAGCATCTTCAAGGCCTGGATGCGTTCCCCGGGCCACCGTCAGGCCATCCTCAGCCGGACCTACCGGGTTATCGGCATCGGCCTGAAGTCCGGAAAGCTCCAGGGTTATTCCGGGGCACGGGTCTGGGTCCAGAACTTCGGCGCTTCCTGCTGAAGGCCCCGTCGGGTTGCATCGACGCTGCATGATCAACGGGACCGCGGCGTCCCGGTACTAGCATGCTCAGAACACCACTTTGAGGAGAGTGAACATGGCCGACGAACCAGAACTCGATGTTCTTCTGAAGACCGAGCAGACCTTCCCGCCGCCGCCCGATTTTGCGGCCGCGGCCGATCTGTCCGATCCCGAGGTTTACGCACGGGCCGCGGCCGACCCGGAAACCTGGTGGAGCGACTGGGCGAAGCAGCTTGACTGGATCGAGCCCTGGGACCGTGTCCTCAACTGGGACGACCCGCCACATGCGAAATGGTTCGAGGGTGGAAAGCTGAATGTCTCGGCGAATTGCCTCGACCGTCATGTGGATGCCGGGAACGGTGACCGGGTCGCGTATTACTGGGAAGCGGAAGACGCTGACGAAACCGGTGCTGACGGTCGCAAGGAAATCACCTACTCCTGGCTGCTCGCCCAGACCCAGCGTTTCGCGAACGTGATGAAGGATCTTGGGGTTCGCAAAGGCGACGTGGTCGGCATTTTCATGCCGATGATTCCTGAAGCCGCCGTCGCGATGCTCGCCTGCACCCGAATCGGTGCGATTCACAATGTGGTCTTCGGCGGCTTTTCACCCGAATCGCTGAAGGAACGCATGGAGGTTTCCGGAGCGAAGCTGCTGGTCACCGCTGATGCGACCTTGCGCCGCGGCTCACCGATGCCGATGAAGGCCGGCATCGAAGATATTTTCGAGGAACTGCCCGAGATGACGAGCGTGGTCGTGGTTGACCGCTGCGGCACGAACCCGCCAATGGCCGAGGGCCGTGACCATGACTGGGCCGAAGCGCTTGCCAAGGCCGATCCGGTCTGCGAACCAGAGGCAATGGATGCCGAAGACCCGCTCTACCTGCTTTACACCTCGGGGTCGACCGCCAAGCCGAAAGGCATCGTCCACACCACCGGTGGCTACCTGACCCAGGTCGCCGCCACTTTCAAAATGGCCTTCGACCTCAAAGGGGACGATGTCTTCTGGTGTGCGGCCGATGTCGGCTGGGTAACCGGACACTCCTACATCGTTTATGGGCCCCTGGCGAACGGCGCAACCTCGATCCTTTATGAAGGCGCGCCGGACTACCCGACCAAGGACCGTTGGTGGCAGCTGGTCGAGCGTTACAAAGCGACGATTCTCTACACCGCGCCAACCGTGATCCGTTCATTCATGAAATGGGGCGATGAACTACCGGCCAAACATGATCTGAGTTCCCTCCGGCTGCTCGGCTCGGTCGGTGAACCCATCAATCCCCGGGCCTGGCTCTGGTACCAGAAGCACATCGGAGGCGGCAGATGTCCGATCATCGATACCTGGTGGCAAACCGAAACCGGTGCGATGATGATCACACCACTGCCCGGGATAACCACGACGAAACCGGGATCGGCCACGATCCCCTTGCCCGGGATCGAAGCAAAGATTTTCGACACCCACGGCAACGAGGTCGAAGAAGGTGGCGGCACGCTGGTGCTGACCAAGCCCTGGCCAGCCATGGCCCGCACTCTTTTCAACGAGCCGGACCGTTATGTCGAGACCTACTGGAGCCGGTATGGCAAGGACATTTACCTGGTGGGCGACGCCGCCCGCCGGGATGAAGACGGCTACTTCTGGATCGTCGGCCGGATCGACGATGTGATCAACGTTTCCGGACACCGCCTGTCGACGATGGAGATCGAATCAGCGCTCGTCTCGCATGACGGGATCGCCGAAGCAGCGGTGATCGGAGTTCCTGATGACCACACCGGCCAGGCGATCATTGCGTTCGTCACTCCTCGGGACGACAACCATCCCGGTGATGAATTCACGGCAGACCTGCGTGAACACGTCGCTGAGCGCATCGGCAAACTGGCCCGTCCGAAACAGATCCTTTACGCACCGGACCTGCCAAAGACCCGCTCCGGCAAGATCATGCGCCGCTTGCTGCGCGACATCGCCGACGGCAAAGAACTGGGTGACGTCTCGACCCTGCGCGATCCGACGGTGGTCGACGATCTCGCCGCACAGGTGGGAGCCAAGAAGTAGCCCGGCGCTACTTCTTCTTTTTCGCCTGTTTCTTGACCAGTTTCACGGTCTTCGACTTCGTCTTTGCGGTTCCACCTGACGGGGTGAACCTGAACGAGGCTTTGACTTTCGCTTTGCCCTTTTTCTTCAGCTGCTTTGCTGCTTTGCCCTTGGTTTTGACCGTCAGGCTCAATGTCGCTTTCGCCTTCGCCGATTTAGAGGCTTTGGCAACCGTCTTCGAGCCGATGAGCAAAACCTTTCCGGCGCCCGGCACCTTCACCTGAACCGTCGCCACACCCTTCTTTTTGTTCAACTTGACCTTGCCGAACGTGAAGTTGTTGCTCGGGGGATCCGGTGGAGGCGGACATAGCGACGGGTCGGTCTCGCAGGTGGGCGGCGGGGGCAACGGACCACCCTGCAGTTCGACCGCACCGATATCGGCGCCATTCGCGCCGGCCGCTGTGGAGAACGGGATCGAATTGAAATCAACCGGCCGGACCAGGCCACGCTGGTCGACGGTCAGGGCACTCGACCCCTTGTTGACCACCGGGCTCGATTCAGCTGGCAGCATCGTCTCCGTCGGGCCGCCACTGTCGGCCAAAGGACCGAGTTGCGGATCGGACGAGCTGATGTTTGAACCAGGGACCGTCTCGTTGAAGGTTGCTCCAGCCGTGGGGCCGGTCAGGCTGAAGGCGCTGTTCACGGTACCCGCCATGGGACTCACCGGACCGGGAGGCTGAGCGACGGTGACCATGTCGGTCGGGCTGTTCGCCGAGACGACCGAGTTGGTCAGGTTGATCGTCCCGAAGTCCTGGAAGAACCCGCCACCGCCGTAACGCGGGGCCGGGGTTGGTGAAACCACCGTGTTGCCGGTGATGGTCGATGAAGCGATATCAACCGAGCTGCGGGTGCTGAAGATTCCTGCCCCCGCCTGGTCCACCTGGTTTCCGGTGATGGTCGAATTCGTGATCGAGGACGGAACGCGCTGATTGAGGTCCATCGTGATTCCACCCAGGTCGAGACCTCCGCCTCTGACTGTCGCGGTATTTTCAGCGAAAAGCGATCCACTGATCGTGGTTGGGCCAATACTTCTGAGGCCACCGCCCGTTACGTAAGAGCTGTTTCCCCGAAACTCGGAATCAGTTATCTGCAGCGGCCCAACCGCGTGGAGGCCACCACCCGCGGTGTCAGCGACATTGCGGGTGAAGGTCGAACCACCGATCGTCGTATCGGCTCTGTTGCCCATGATCAGTACCGCACCGCCGACCGCCCCACCAGCGACCGCAGCGTTGTTGGTGAAGGTGGTTCCCGAAATCTGCACTTCAGTGCCGTACGAAAAGAGAGCCCCGCCGCCGTCGAGCACCGCGGTATTTCCGCTGAATGTCGAATTGGTCAAGTCGAGCGTGCCGTCGCGGGTGTATACGGCACCACCACGACCCGATGCTGCGTTGTTCTCGAAGACCATGTTGTCGATATCGAGGTCAATTCCCTGCGAGCCGCGAATCGCGGATCCGGCAGCCTGATCGCCGTTGATCACCCTCAGGCCCGAGATCGAGGCATCCGCATCCGCGGCGAAGTTGTTGCCGATGTAGAGGCCGTTCACAGTGAGCACGTCAGGACCGGGTCCGACGATCTCGAGTTCTTCGGTGATGTCCGGCAGCGGGCCACCGAGGTTGATCGAACCGGACAGGCCCGACTGGAAGAGGATGCGATCCTCACCGGCGGTCGAGTTCGCGTCGTTGATCGCCTTGCGTAGCGTTCCTTCGACCGAAGCATCCCCGAGTCCGGTGACGGTGAAGTCCTGTGCCTCGGCCGTAGCACCTGCTGCGAGCGTCGCCCCGATCGTGAAAGCGGTGCCGACCGCCATGCGTTCCCTGTTCTTCATTTTGTCCTGACCCCACGTAGTTCGACGAAAATCTGCCTGGCCTGAAGAAATCTGCCTAGCCTGAAGTTTATAGAGCCGCGTCAGATTGTTCAACAATCAAGATTGAAAATGTATCGGTTTTGTATCGGCGAAAGGCGGGGTAGGTTGAGTCCATCGTCCACCCCCTTCCTGAAACCGAGAACCGGCATGGCTGAGACCCCTGAAGCAGTCCAGTACGAGAAGGAAGAATCAACCCAGCTCAGCCAAATGATTTCGAGGCGCATGCTGATGTTCTTCGTTATCGGGGACGTGCTCGGTGCCGGCATCTACGCCCTGGTAGGCGAAGTTGGTGGCAAGACCGGTGGCGCGATCTGGGCGGCCTTTCTCTTTGCCCTCGCCCTCGCGATCTTCACCGCTTTCTCCTACGCCGAACTGGTCACCAAATACCCCCGGGCAGCCGGGGCGGCGCTCTATGTGAACAAAGCCTTCAAGCTGCCCTTCGTCACTTTCCTCGTGGCGTTCGCAGTGATGTGCTCCGGCCTCGCTTCAGCCGCGACCCTCTCACGGGCCTTCGGCGGTGACTACCTGTCGGCCTTCGTCACCTGGGACGCGGTGCTGGTTGGCCTCGGTTTCCTGGTCTTGATCGGCCTGATCAACATGCGCGGCATCAAGGAGAGCATGCGGTTCAACTTCGTGCTCACCATGATCGAAGTTTCGGGCCTGATCCTCGTGACCATCATCGGCATCGCTTTCCTCACCGATGGCGGTGGCGACCCCGGCCGGGCGCTCGACTTCAAGGCGGACACCTCGGTTTTCTCCGCGATCCTGGCCGGTGCCGGCCTCGCATTCTTTGCCCTGATCGGTTTCGAGGACTCGGTCAACCTGGCCGAAGAAGCGAAGAAACCAAGGGTCGATTATCCATGGGCCCTTTTCGGCGGGCTGCTCGTCGCCGGCATCATCTATTTGCTGGTCACCGTGGTCGCCTCAATGGCGGTACCGACCGACAAGCTCGCCGCCTCCGACGGCCCCCTGCTCGAAGTCACCTCCCTGGGGCCGCTTAGCGTCAACGACAAGGTTTTCTCGGTGATCGCGCTATTCGCCCTGGCCAACGGCGCCCTGATCAACATGATCATGGCTTCCCGGCTGCTCTACGGAATGGCCCGCGAAGGCATCCTGCCAGCGATCTTCGCCAAGGTCCACCCACAGCGGCAGACACCGTGGGTCGCGATCCTCTTCACCACACTGCTCGCCGCCGGGCTGCTGGTCACCGGTGAGCTCGAGCAACTGGCCGACACCACCGTGCTGCTGCTCCTGCTGGTGTTCGCGGTGGTCAACGTCTGCGTGCTGATCCTGCGCAAAGACAAGGTCAAAAGCGAGTACTTCCGGGCACCTACCGTGATGCCGATCATCGGTTTCATCGTTTCGATTGCCCTGCTCACCACCAAAGACGCCGATTCTTTCCTGCGGGCCGGGATCCTGCTGGTAATCGGAGCGCTGCTCTACCTGATCACCTGGTTCGCCCACGGACGCCACCAGCCCGACCTCCAGACGGAAGAGATGAAAACGATCAACGACCCGCGTTGAACCGCGGATAAGCGCTACTTCTTTTTTTTCTTCTTGATCAGCTTCACGGTCTTCGACTTGGTCTTTGCCTTGCCGCCGGTGGGCGTGAACTTGACCTTGGCCTTGACCTTGGCCTTGCCCTTTTTCTTCAGAGTCTTCGCTGCCTTGCCTTTGGCCTTGACCGTCAGCTTGAGCGTGGATTTCTTCTTGGACTTCTTCGAAGACTTGGCGACGGTCTTGGAACCGAGCAACAGTACCTTGCCGGCACCAGGCACCTTGACCTGAAGCGTGGCGACGCCCTTCTTCTTGTTCAGCTTGACCTTGCCGAAGTTGAACTTGTTGGAGGGTGAAATCGGTGGGATCGGCGGAACTTCCTGAAGTTCGACCGCGCCAATGTCCGCACCATTTGCGCCTGTTGCGGTGGAAAACGGGATCGAATTGAAGTTGACCGGCCGGATCAACCCGCGCTGATCAACCGGCAACGGGCTTGAGCCCTTGTTCACCACCGGGCTGGTCTCGGCCGGCAGCATAGTCATCGTCGGACCACCATTGTCAGCAAGCGGGCCCAGCTGCGGGTCACTCGAAGTGATGTTGGAGCCCGGGACCGCGTCCGCCAGGTTTGCCCCTGCGGAAGGGCCGGTCAGGCTGAAGGAACTGTTGACGACACCACCCGGGATACCTGGGCTCGGGCTGGGCGCGGTCGAAATATCAACCGGCTCATTGGCGGAGACGATCGAATTGTTCAACGTGAGAGGTTCGCCACCGGTGATGATTCCCGCTCCGCCCAGGCTCTCATTGATCGGCGCGAATATGGAATTCCCGGTGATCGTCGAAGACTCAATCGTGAAGCCCCCCTGCGCGAATGCGAAAATGCCGCCTCCGAAAACGGACGCCTTGTTGCCGGTAATCGTCGAGTTGGAGATGACGCTGGAACCAGATGCCAGAACACTGATTGCGCCTGATTCATAACTGGCCGAGTTGCCTGAGAACAAGGTCGAATCAATAGAGGTCGGGGGTCCACTGACCTGCAGACCACCACCGGAAAATGCCCTGTTGTCGGTGAAGGAAGAACTGGCGATTGAGACCGATGAAGGTGTCGGGTCATCGAATTCATTTTGAACGGTGACGCCCCCTCCCGACCCCACGGCCCTGTTTTCGGAGATCGTGGTGCCAGTCATCGTGAGGCCCGCGTCCGTCAGGGCGATTCCGCCTCCAAAACCGGCCAGATTTCCAGTTATCACCGAATTGCTCAGGCTCAGGTTGCCGTTCTTCAGGGCGATGCCACCGCCGTTGGAGAACTCGGCCTTGCCACCTTCGATACGTGTCTCTTCGACTTCAAGGTCGCCGGAATCAACGAAGATTCCTCCGCCTTCCTGACTCTCGCCGGCGGTACCATTCGCGAGCGTCAGGCTGGACACCGATGTGTCAGAAGTGGACTCCAGTACGCGGAAGAGCCCCCTGGCGTCGATCTTCATCTGGTCCATGCCAGGGCCTTCGATTTCCGTAGGTCCCTCAAGGGCAGGCAAGGCGATTAGCGGCGAAATGGTCCCGGAGAGCCCCGACTGAAAGAGGATTCGGTCGCTGGTGGCCGGAGTCAGGTTGGCGGTATGGATCGCCTCACGAAGCGATCCGGCGCCGCTGTCCGCCGTGGTCGTAACGGTGATGTCGGCAGCCTGGGCCGAACCAGCTGCAGCTGCTGCTGCACTGATTCCGATAGCGGTACCCAACGCCGCCTTTCGGCTCCTGCTCGAAGAACTCATTTTTCTCCCTACCTCTTTTTCTTCTTCTTGATCAGCTTCACGGTCTTCGACTTGGTCTTCGACTTGCCACCGGTCGGGGTGAACTTGACCTTGGCCTTGACCTTGGCCTTGCCTTTCTTCTTCAGCTTCTTCGCGGCCTTGCCTTTGGCCTTGACCGTCAGCTTGACCGTGGACTTCCTCTTGGACTTCTTCGAAGACTTGGCAACGGTCTTGGAGCCGAGCAGCAGCACCTTGCCGGCACCAGGCACCTTCACCTGAAGCGTTGCGACGCCCTTCTTCTTGTTCAGCTTGACCTTGCCGAACTTGAAGTTGCTGGAGGGCGTCGGGACCGGCGGCGGGACCGGCGGCGGGGTGTTCTGCAGTTCCACCGCTCCGATGTCGGCACCATTCGCACCTGGCGCGGTGGAGAACGGAATCGCATTGAAGTTCACCGGCCGGATCAACCCACGCTGATCAACCGGCAAAGAGCTTGAACCCACGTTCACCACCGGGCTGGTCTCGGCCGGCAGCATGGTCATCGTCGGACCACCATTGTCAGCAAGCGGTCCCAACTGCGGGTCACTCGAAGTGATGTTGGAACCGGGGACCGTTTCGATCACGTCGGCAAGCTGATCGTTTTCGATCAGGTTAAACGAGCTGCCGACGGCCCCGCCGACTCCTGGCTCAGGAATGGTCGCGATGTCACCCATATCGTTGCCGGTCACGATTGAATTCGAAAGTTGCAGAAGTCCGGCCGTATGGACGATTCCCCCGAATCCACCAGCCATGGCCGTGTTGTCGGTAACAGTCGAAGCAACGATTTCTGTGTTCTGACCGAAAGTGGCTATGTTTCCGGCGTAGCCCCCCGTCGCATTCCCCGTGAACGTCGAGTTGGAGATTCCGTATGAACCGGAGCCACCCAGTTTTCCCAGGGAAAGGGCTCCCAGAGTGTCTTCACCCGTATTGCCGGAGAACAGTGACGAAGCGATCGACAAGCTTCCGCCCTGGGCCTCCACACCACCAGCCTCCCGGGCTATATTGCCGGAGAACGTGGAGCCTGTGATCGTGCTCTGACCACCCGGGGCAAGATCGAGAAAAGCCCCTCCGCCATGCGTTTCCCGCTCGTTCTCCCTGAAGGCTTTGTTGCCGGTAAAACTCGTGCCGGAAATGGTCACCTTGGCGTCCAGAGCGTAAAGGCCGCCTCCCCACTCAGCTTCGTTTCCGCTGAATTGCGAATCCCTGATCTCCAGGTTGCCGTCCTCGAAAAATATTCCGCCGCCGCGATGGATGGTGATTGGGTTGCCGGGTTTGAAGGTGGCAAACCCACCTTCGATTCTTGTCCTGTCGACGGTGAGGTCAGCGCCGATCACGATTATGTTGCCACCGTGGACATAACTACCGTTGGCGAGCGTCAGGCCGGATACCGATGTGTCCTTGAGTGACGCGAAAATGCTGAACTGTTTCGATCCTTCGATCTTCAGCTGATCCATACCAGGGCCATTGATCTCGGTCGGACCGGCGAGCCGGGGCAGGTCCCCGGCCAGAGTGATCGCGCCCGAAAGTCCGGACTGGAAGAGGATGCGGTCGCCCGTAGCCGGGGTCAGGTTGGCCGTATTGATCGCCTCACGAAGTGACCCGGCACCACTGTCGGCCGTACTGGTCACCGTTAGATCGGCGGCCTGTGCCGACGGGACCATCGCCACCGTGGCCCCGATTCCTGCAGCGGTACCTACAACCGTAAGGCGACCTCGAGCGTATCGAGACATATGTTCCCTGACTTCCTTTAGGGGTACGTTCCCCGGTGTAAAGCGATCCTACTCTCTAACCGTCAAACTGGAGAAATCTTCGGATCTGTGCAACCAGAAATCAATACCGGGCCACCGATATTCGTAGTCGGACCACCCGGCTCTGGAGCAAATGCGCTCATTACCGGACTACGACTCAGCCCTGGAACGGTCAGTTCCGGGGCAACTGATTTCGCTCTGGCCGCTGGAATACAGGCAGATGGAACCGGACCGGACGGCGATCAGATCAACCCCGATCAGCTTGACGATGGACAAATCAAGGATGTCCAGAACTGGACACATGAGCAACTCGTCCAGGCAGCCGAAACGGTCGGCGGTGAGCCGCTGGACCCCTTTCGCATAGTCGGCGGCATCCCCAGAGACTCGCTGCGAATCGGCATGCTCAACGCGATCTTCCCCGATTCCCGTTTCGTGTTCGTGAGCCGCGACCCGGCTCAGGCGATCAGCCGCATGGCAGCAATCTGGCAGGCCGGCACGATGGTGACGCGGGAAGAGCTTCCCGGCTGGGATGGCCTGCCCTGGTCGATGCCGCTTGTCCCCGGCTGGCTGGATCTGTCCGGCAGCACCCTGGAGGAAACCGTGACGGCCCAGTGGCTGGCGCTCTCCCGCAGCGCACTTGACGAACTTGAGCAATTGGAGCCGGAGCGCTGGTGTGTCAGTGACTTCCAGCAACTTGCCGGCAACCCGGAAGGCGAAACCCAGCGAATCTGTCGTTTCCTCGATCTGGGATGGCATGCGCGCATCTCCGGAGCGGTCGCTGGATCGATCAACGTCGCCGAGCGGGAATTCTCCCAGCTGAACCTGCCGACGGTTGAGACGGGCGAGGCGGTAAACGAATTGGCCAGCCGCGCCGAAGACCTGATCGCTGACAACACTCCCCGCAGGAACCCGGGCGCGCCCGAGGCGGGCCTCGAGCCGCTGCGAAGCGTCTACACCCAAGGCGTGCCAGAAATATTCGACCGCATGTCAAGCTCGCTGCTGATCAGCACCTACCAGACCGGTCGACTGATCTGCGCCCGATACGACAACGGTCACCTGAATACGCATTTCCGCGGATTCGACCGACCGATGGGTATCGCCGTAAAAGATGACTGGCTGGCGATTGGCACCAGATCCGAGGTCCAGGAGTACCGGGACATGCCCGAGATAGCTCCAAAGCTGGAGCCCGAAGGCACCCATGACGCCTGCTTCTTGCCACGCAAACGTCATTTCACGGGCGACGTCGCCATTCACGACGTCGACTTCGTCGGTGAAGAGATCTGGCTGGTCGCAACCGGGCTCTCCTGTCTGGCCACCCTCGACTCGAAACACAATCTGGTGCCGCGCTGGACCCCGCCGTTCATCACCGAGATCGCCCTCGGCGACCGCTGCCACCTGAATGGCCTCGCCCTGCGGGACGGGGTGCCGCGATACGTGACCATGCTCGGGACGACGAACGAACCCGGCGGCTGGCGCAAACACAAAAGTACCGGGGGGGTGCTTTTCGACATCCAGAAAAACGAACCGGTGACGGAAAATATCTCGATGCCCCATTCACCCTGCTGGTACCGGGACGACCTCTGGGTGCTTCAGTCAGGCACCGGCGGACTCTGCAAGGTGAACCGGCACGGCTACCTCGACACAGTTGCGGAGCTACCCGGATTTACCCGAGGCCTGGCATTCGCTGACAACCTCGCCTTCATCGGCCTTTCGCAAATCCGCGAGACCGCGACCTTCAGCGATCTGCCGATCCAGGCGAAGGGCCAAGATCTGGAATGTGGCGTCTGGATCGTCGACATCGACACCGGCAGCACGGTCGGGTTCATCCGATTCGAAGAACAGGTTCAAGAGATTTACGACGTCGCCCTGATGCATGGCAAGAGGTACCCCGAGATCGCCGAGCCTGGAAGCACCGCGGCCCTGAATTCCGTCCAGCTACCGACCTGAAGTCAGTTACTCAGCGCGACAGCAGGCGACGGATCATCACCGCTAGATGGAGCGCAAGGGCGGTGTCACCGTCCTTCAGCTCAACGCCAAGGATCGATTCGATCCGGACCAGCCGGTGGTACAGGGACTGCCGTTCGATCTCCAATGCCTGCGCCGCTTCAGTCTTGCGACCACCACTGTGGAGATAAACCTCCAGCGTTTCGAGAAGGTCGCGTCCGCGATCTCCACCGACTTCAAGCAAGGGGCCGAGCCGCTCGTCGCTGAAAGCCAGCAGCTCCGGCGTTCCGCGCATCGAAAGCAGTAGCTGGCCGACTTCGGTGCGGCTCGCGTCATGCCAGGTGCGGGCCGGTCCAACTGCGCCCGCTTCGGCCGCCAGTCGGGCCCGGTTGAGAGCCCCGGAGATTTCATCCCAGGATTCCGCCACGCCACCGATCGCCAGGACCACCTGTTCGGGATCGACTTCATGCAGGCCGAGTGCCGCCCGGAAACGGGTGGCGAGCCGCTCCCTGGTCGCAGAGCCATCCGGCTCCGACCCTTTGGTGCCCCGGTCGAGCACCCCGAGAACACAGTTGCCGCGCGAGCCGATCAGGGCCGGCCGGTCAGGTTCAGACAGCGCACCCCGCATCGGGGCGAGCAATGGGCCCCACGCCTCATCGAAGGTGACCCCGTCACCCAAGGCTTCCCGGCGCCAGACCGCCGCCACCGGAAGCAGCTGCCCGTGACGGCGGGGGAAGCCA
>JBAUOE010000033.1:0-3117 GCA_049579585.1 Solirubrobacterales bacterium
GTGCGGAACCTTGGCGTCTTCACCGACCGTGGAGTTCTTGATTTCTACGAAAGTCCCGGCCTTCGAGCCGTCCTGAAGGGTCGCCCCGGGCCGCAGGTATGCGAACGGCCCGACGCTGCAGTTCGCCATGACTTCGCAGAGAACCAGATGCGAGTTGACCACCTGGCTGCCAGCACCGATACCCGAGTCGATGATGGTTGTGTGTGGACCGATCGCGGCACCGGCCCCGATTTCGGTAGCCCCGCGCAGTGATGTTCCGGGTTCGATCCGGGCATCTTCGCCGATGATCACATCGGCATCGATCCAGGTCGAAACGGGATCGACAATGGTCACGCCGGCCAGCATGTGGCCCTCGAGAATGCGCTGCCGGGCTTCGGCTTCGACCGTGGCCAGATCAACCCGGTTGTTGACGCCGAGGTTGACTGCGGCATCTTCAGCGATGTGTGCACTCACGTGCTCTGAACGCTCGCGCATCACCGCGAGTACATCCGGCAGGTAGTACTCGCCCTGGGCGTTGTCGCTACCGATCTCCCCGAGCGCGCTTGCCAGCGACTCACCCTGGAAGACATAGGTCCCGGAATTGATCTCCTTGATCAGCAGTTCGGCGTCGGTGGCGTCGCCTGCGGCTTTAGCTTCGACGATCTTTTCCACCGCCCCGTCCCGGTCGCGGACCACCCGGCCGTAAGCCCCGGGGTCCTCGAGGATCGCGGTCATGACGGTGGCCGAAGCCCCGCTGCCGCGATGGGCGGTCAGGAGCTCACTGATGACTTCGGCCGATACGAGGGGCACATCGCCTGAAAGCACGAGCACCTCTGACGATTCACGCACGATGTCCATCGCTGCCCGCACCGCCCCGCCGGTGCCATCGGACTGGTGCTGCACAATGGTTTCGACATCGTCCGGCAAGTGTTCACCGAGGTCACGGTTCGGCGAAACGATCACCGCGACCCGGTCGACCCCGGCGCTTCGTGCAGCCAGGATCGGCCAGGCGATCATCACCCGTCCGCAGACCGGATGGAGGACCTTGGGCAGGGAAGAGCGCATGCGGGTGCCTTCACCCGCGGCCATGATCAGTGCGGTGGTGGTACTACCGGTCAAACGATGCTCCTCGAATCAGGATTCTTTGCCGAGCTGCTTCGCACTGCTGCCGAGCATGACCAGGGTCATGCCAGCGAAAATAAAATCGATGCCGAGCAACAGGCCGATTGCCCAGTCCTTGGCGTTATTGAAGTCGGCGATGATGATCAGGCCGATGATCAGGGAAAGGATGGCGCTTACAACGAGCCATCCCGCTCCGCCCTGTCCCCGGTTGGCTCCGGCAACGACCAGTTTCATGAGACCGATGAAAACGAAGTAGATACCGAGGATCGCAGTCAGGAAGCCGACGCTGCCGTCGGTGTTGAGCAGCAGAATCAGTCCGGCAAGCAACGCGACGAGCGACCAGAGGATGCGGACGATCGTGCCGCCCGCCTCGTGGATGGTGAAGGCCGATCCGAAAATGAAGACGGCGGCGATCACCATCATCCAGCCGGCGAACTTCACTACGGCCAGTGATGCGAAGAGGGGAAACAGGATTGCCACGGCCCCGAGGACGATCAGCAGAATGCCAATCCCCTTGAACCACCCACTGCTTGCGGACAACTCGGCGCGTACTTCGCTATCGGATTCCATGCGCACACAATAACCGCGCGGGCGGCTACCGCGGTTGCGGCCGGACCCCTGAATCCTCGCGTCCAAGATAGAGTTCGCGGTCCTTCCGGGGTGGGGTAACCGGCTAACCCACCGGGTTTTGGTCCCGGTAATGAAGGTTCGAGTCCTTCCCCCGGAGTTAGCGCCGCTTCCCGCGGTGATGTACCCGTGTGTTTAGCATCTGATCCTACCGGGGAGGTCCCTATAGATCGCTTACGTCCGCGCGGTAAATCAAAGGGAGAGACGCATGAGAAAGCTTGTAGTTGTTCTGGCGGCAGTGACGGCCCTGGTCTGCGTCCCCGCCGCGAATGCCTCGATCCCGGACGTTTTCGACGGTGCCGTCTCCTGCGATGTGAAGGCAGCACCACTACTGCCCGGACAAGCTGACTACAGCGGCCAGCGCTGGTGCGGAACCGGAAACTCGAACCCGATTGCCCGCAGTACGGTCAAGACCTGGGACGGCGTCCCAATTGACGTGAACGTCGCTTTCCCGCCCGCCCCGGACGTCGGACCCGACGGCAACTTTCCGCTGATGATGATCTTCCACGGCTACAGCCAGACCAAGATCACCTTCGAAAACATGCAGCGCTGGCTGAACCGCGGTTACGCGGTGTTCTCGATGACCGACCGTGGCTTCGCCGAGTCCTGCGGCAGCCCGACCGCGAAGCTCGCCGACCCGGCCGGCTGCGCCGAAGGTTTCGTCCGGCTGCTCGATACCCGCTACGAAGTCCGTGATGCCCAACTCTTTGCCGGCATGCTCGCCGACGAAAACCTCGTCCGTCCCAAACGGATCGCCGCCACTGGCGGGTCCTACGGCGGCGGGCTCTCGATGGCCCTGGCCGCCCTCAGGAACCGGACGATGATGCCCGATGGGAACCTGGTTCCCTGGCAGAGCCCGGACGGGCTGGATATGGAGCTGGCCGTGGCGATCCCCAGCATTCCGTGGACTGACCTCGCTTACTCCCTGGTGCCGAACGGTGGAACGCTCGACTACCTGAAAGACGCCTCTTACTACGGGCGATTCGGGGTGATGAAGGAATCCTGGGTGAACGCGCTGTACCTGCTCGGCCTGACTGTGGGCCAGGGCACCTATGCCCTGCCGGGCCAGTCCGACTCAGCTGATCTGACCGCATGGAAAACCCTGCTTGATGCCGGTGAGCCTTATGACGGCAACCCGACTGCCCAGGCGATCCTCGACAACATCACGACTTACCACTCGTCCTATTACATCGATCATTCGATCGCGCCGGCACCGGTCCATATTTCTTCCGGCTTCACCGATGACCTCTTCCCGGTAGATGAAGCAACCCGTTTTTACAACCGCACCCGGGCCCAGTACCCGGACAGCCCGATCGGGCTGTTCTTCAACCCGAACAGCGGACACATGCGCGGCATGAACAAAGCCGATGTCACCGAAGCCCAGCACGC
>JBAUOE010000034.1:0-5967 GCA_049579585.1 Solirubrobacterales bacterium
GGCAGTGACCGAGCGGGTGGGTCCCCTGGTCAGGCTGGCCGGAGGCCCGGCCCGGGCGATCCGCGAGCAGCGTGGCTCGCTCAATCAGAAAGCACGGGAAGTGCGGGCATCGTCCGAGCGTGGTCTGGCCGCAAGGCGGACCGACCTGATCAGCAGCACCGGCCGCCACCTGGCGACCAGTGCCACCCGTGTTTCGAGGACGGTTGAGCTGTCGAAACAACGAAACGCCGGCTTTCCCGAGCAGCTTTCGGTCCGGATCCAGAGGCTGGTCGCGCGTGATCGGAATCATCTTGACCGGCATGCCGTTGCGCTCAGGGCTCACGATCCCCAACGAACCCTGGAGCGTGGTTACGCCCGGGTAGAAGACACCGGGGCCGAACCGGTGGTGACCAGCATCGCCGCGAAAAAGGCAGGGGAAGTGAAAATCCATTTTGCCGACGGCGTGGTCAACGCCGGGGTGGACCGGCCGCCCCGGCAGGTCAGACGCCGGTCGAAATCACCAGATTCAACCGATGAGTTTCAGCAAACCAGTTTCGAGGGAGTGAATGAAGATGAGTGAAGAGCAGACTTACGAATCGGCGGTTGAGCGTCTTGACCAGATCATCAGCCGCCTTGATTCGAACGAAGCGCAGCTGCGCGAAACGCTAGATCTCTGCGCAGAAGCTAAAACCCTGATCGGTTTCTGTGCGGCCGAGCTTGCCGCGGTCGATGAAGGCCTCAAAGAGCTCAAGCTGGACGAGCTGGCCAGCTCGCTTGCTCCATCGCAGCCAACGACCATGCCCGAAGTAGAAGCGGTCCCTGACCCCGAGCCGGCCCCCGAACGGACCGACGACGACGTTCCTTTCTAGGCGATCCGGGAGGCCAGGGCCTCACAGGCCCAGCAATCCCGGCAAGGCTGGCTGATCGCGTCAGGGCCACCGAAGTAATGGCCGGAAGTGATGTCCTGCAGCGCTTTCTCCAGCTCAACTTTCGCCGATTCCAGCTCCGGGGGCCCGAGGATCTTCATCACGGGATCGTCCGGGCGGTCGAGGAAAACGAAAGCCGCTGCCACCTGGTCGATATTTCGTGATCGGGCGACGGCCAGGGCATAAAGGTTTCGCTGAAGGCGGTAGTCCGACATCTTCGTTGCCGGTGACTTGTCGTCCAGACGATTGGTCTTGTAATCAAGGACCATCGGAACTTTCTCTTCGAGGATCACATCGGCGAAACCACGAATGGTGATTCGCCCGATGCGCATTAGCAGCGGAACTTCGAACGCGGCCTTGCCGCTCGCAACTCGCCGACCCAGATCAGAATCGAGATAACCACTGATCATTTCGACGGCTCGCGTCAGGTCCGCTTCGGGATCCGCCCCACGTTCGCGCAGGGCGTTGACAACGGATTCCTCCCGCAACGAAGGCCAGCGGTTATTGCCCATCGACTCGAAGACGTCGTGAACGGCTGAACCGAATGCGGTCGCACGGTCGCGCACGGTCAGCTTTTCTTCCGCGGGATCCCCGGCCAGGGTCCGCTCAGGATCGTCGCTGCCGGGCTCCTCGAGACGCAGGACCCTTTTCGCATAGAAACGGGCGGGGCACTCTTCGAATTCGTTGAGTGCCGTGAACGACAGCGGAACGTTGGGGACAGTGACCGTGTCCGGGCGGGAAAGCGGCGGCCTGCCACGGAGCGCGGGCTGTTCTTCTTCAAGCGACGCCTTTTCGGTCCGGAGGATCGCGGCCTGCTGTTCAGTCGCGATATTGCCGAGCACCTCGATCTGCGCATCGGGTTCGTCGTCAGCGGGCACGAACCTGGGCAGTGGATCCGGTGCGGCCGGATCAACGTCGAAGGCCGCAGTGAACCTCGTGATCATCGCGAGCGAGTCCGAAATCCCGTCCGGCTGCTTCGCAGGCATGGCTCCGCTGATTACCAGGTGGTCCTCCGCCCGGGTCAGGGCGACATGGAACAGACGAAGTTCCTCATCTTCGTTGCTGAGTTTCGCGGCAGCCTTGAGCGACTCCCACTCGTAGAGTTCGAGCTTCGCGCCATCCGGACGAGCGAGGGAAAGGCCGATCGCAAAGTCCATCGGGTCACCGTCGATCGGCGCTTTGCCGAGCCGCAGGGGGCCGTCGTGCCGGCTGACGTTGCCTCGGCCGCAATCCGGGACACAGGCCACTTTGAATTCGAGGCCTTTGGCGGCATGGACAGTCATGATGCGGACTACGTCGTTTTCTTCCTCCTGGGTTGCGGCTGATGCCTCTTTGTTCAGCCCGGCGCTCAGTTCGACCCAGTCGAGAAATCCCCGGAGATCACGACCTTCGGCCAATTCATAGTTGTGGGCGAGCGACGCCACCCGCCGAATGTTTGCCATGCCGTTACGGGATCGGTCACGGACCAGGTCCGCGAGGTCATAGCCGGTTTCGGCGACGGCTTCGTCGACCAGGACATCGAGCGGGGTCACCGCCATCTTTGCCCTGAGCCGGTTGATCGAATCGACGAAAGTCGTCGTTCGTTTCCGGTCAGCCTCAGGAACGGCCGCAATCCAGTCGGCAGAAGCACCTTCCGGCAAATCGCCACCGGCGACCGTTTCGAGGACGGGCCAGAGCGGCTGATACGGGGGAGTGGCCCGGCGGAGAATCCAGAGGGCGTCAGCACTGAGGCCGCAGGCCGGGGACGTCAGGGCACCGAGCAGCATGTCGTCGTGAAGCGGGTTCGCGATCACCGAAAGAAGTGAGCGCACGTCAACCGCTTCGCGCAGGTTCCAGAACCCTTTTCCACCGGTCAGGTAGGGCGACAGGCCAACTGACTTGAGGGCGTTCACGTACAGGTCCGTCCGGGTCTTTGCCCGCAGGAGAATCGCGATTTCGCCCTGACGGGCAACCCCGCGGTCGACCAGGTCGCGCAGATGGTGGGCCAGGCGAAGCGCTTCGGCTTCGTTGAAGTGATCGTCGTCCTTGCCGACTTCGGCATCAGCCGGAATGGCCGGGGCGAGCGCGCCGAGTTCCAGCTCTTTCCAGCCGTTGCGCCCGGTCAGGATTGTCACCGCGGAACCGGTCGCTTCCGGGTCTGAACGACCGGTGGTCAATACACCGAACTCGTGCCGGTCGGCCACGTTCCCGTCACGCTTGGAACTGACCTGGCTGTCGAACCGCAAACCGATTTCGTTCACTGCGGCGACCACTTCCGGAAGTGACCGGAAGTTGTCGGTCAGGTGGTAGACGGTCACGTTCTCTTTCGAGCGACGGGAACGGAACAGTTCGACGTCGGCGTGGCGGAACCCGTAGATGGACTGCATTTCGTCACCGACCGTCATCAGCGTCGTTTCTTCACCACGCAGCGCCTCAACCAGATCCAGCTGCAGCTGGTTCGTGTCCTGAAACTCGTCGACCATGATTTCCCGGAACCGGTTGCGGTAGGCGTCACGAATCCGATGGTGGTTCCTGAGCAGGTTGAGGGTCATCAACTGCAGGTCTTCGTAGTCCAGAACCGACCGTTTCTCTTTCAGTCGGGTGAAACGCTCGCCGAAAAGTTCGAGCAGGCGACCGAATGAACGGCGGACGAAGTCGCCTTCTTCATAGGCACCGAGTTCAGCCACAACCCGCTTGAGTTGTTCGCAGAACTCGTTCAGTTCTTCGCGCTTTGAATAGAAAGAGAGGCCGCTCATCTCGCTGCAGGTGATTTCCCCGGAACTCCGCGAAAGCAGTTCTTCGAGGTCTTCCGCTTTCGGTTTGTGACGGCGGTCGATCTTCGGTTCGGCTGCCGCGGCTGAAACGTTGGCCCGAAGGTACGCAATCCCATCCACCGGATATTCGGTGTCGGCGAAGTCCGGGAGGCGCGGCTGGTCGAAACCCCGGGAACGAAGTTCGTCGTAGGCCGACATGGTTGTTTCACGGATGGTTGATTCCCGGTAAAGGCCGATCATCGATTCACGTCTGCCGCCGGACGTGTCCTCACGCTGGAACTCCGCGAGAGCCTGGGAAAAGGCTTCGTTGCGAATGGTTTCCGACATGACGTCATCGACAACCGAAAAGCCGGGATCAACCCCCGCTTCGACCGGATATGCCTTGAGTATCCGGGTGCAGATCGCGTGGAAGGTGCCAACCCAGGCAGTGCTCATCGAGAATGCCTGCGGGTTGCTTCCTTCGGTTTGTTCGAGTAGTCGGCGTCGGGCCTGCCTGACCTTTTCGCGTAGCTCTCCGGCGGCCTTGTCAGTAAAGGTGAAGGCCAGGATCTGGCTGGGTTCATACGGATCTACCGGTTTGCTCAACAGCCGGATGTATCGCTCGACGGTGGTTGTTGTCTTGCCTGACCCGGCACCGGCCTCGACCAGAATGTCGGGTGCGTCGCTGTCGATCACTGCCTGCTGCTGGGTAGTCGGGTTCATCCGAATCCTCCCGCCGGGGTTTCGGCGGCGTCGCCACTGGAGCGACCGGGAACCGCGGGATGATCAAAATGGTTCGGGCAGGTGGCGCTGTCGTGCTGGAGGATCCCCTTCATCAGCCTGATCGCCGCTTCGTCGGCGGCTTCGATTCCTTGCTCGATGAACTCTGCGAAGTCCTTGACTTTGTCAACGCTGGAGACTCCACGATCGACCATCCATTTCTCGGCGTCACCGGAAAAAGCACCGCGTGACTGTTCGCCGCCAAACCTGATCGGTACGTAGATACCGGCGACCGTTTCCACCGTGGTGTCTTCGTCCGAAAGGATCTCCTGGACCGCGCGAAGATAAAGCTGCACCTGAAACTTGCGCTCCTTGCGGGACTTTTTGTGGGTCAGATTTGTGACGGCGCCGGATTTGTAATCAATTACCACCGCCGTCCGGGGTACTTCGGTTCCGGTGGCCGGGGACAGGTCGACCCGGTCGACTTTGCCTTTGAGCGACCAGTCGCCCATCGGGACGGCCGGGTGCTTCGCTTTGCCGGTTCCGAAACCGAACTCAAGGTGTTGCGGCAGGTGCAGCGGGTCTTCCCATTTCGATTCCCGCAAGAGGTGGGCCGAGACAAGCTGGGTTGCCCGACTACGGATTGCGGCATGGCTGACGGTTTCGCTGCCAAGTCCGATCCCGGGCTTCCGGGCGGCACGGTCCACCCGTTCGGGCACTTCTGCCAGCCATTCGTCGATGGTTGCGGCCCGTGGTATCTCACCGGGGTGATCCCGGTATATACCTTCAAGGGTGTCGTGAAGCAAAGTGCCGGTCGAGAGGTAGTCCGGGTCGGGGTCGAACTTCGCCGGGTTGAGTTGCTTCTCGATGAACCAGCGATAAGGGCAGCCGGCGTAGGCCTCGATTTCGGTGGCGGAAAGGACGGTTCTTTCCCCGAGTGCGGCAAGGATCGGGGCCAGGGTAATTGAGGCGATGCCACGGGTTCGTTCTTCGGTGGTGGCCGCCTCCTCGAGTCGCTCGACCAGGGAATCGGCCAGGGCTGATTCAAGGTCGGAACCCGCCACTGCATCACGTGGTGCTTTTCGGTCTGCGGCGAGGCTTCGGCTCAGTTCAACTTCACTCGGAGCGGCGCCGGGCTGGAAGGTGATTTCGCTTCCTGAGCGCCCTCCACGGGTCACGATCGGGTTTTCTTTCGTGTCTTTCGAGAACAGTTCCTCAACGCTTGCGATCAGCGGCGAGGGGTGTTCCGCCTTACCCGTTTCGTCCGAGTTTCGGCACGACAACCAGAGCCTTTTCGTGGGTACCGAGATGCTCGAATAGAAGAGGTAACGCTGCTGTATTTCAGGGTCACGATGCTCGCTCATCAGCAGTGCTTTTCGGTCATTTACCGAAAGGAAAGGCCCGGCCCTGTCGGTGTCGACCAACCCGGACTCCTGCAGCGATGCGTAGAACAGGTATTCCACGCGTTTGGCGCGCAGGCTGTAGGGGCTTGCTATCCGCACAGTGTCGCTTGCCGGTACCGCCCAGACTTTGACCGCGGGGGAGCGCAGCGCATCAGTGATCATTTCGAGACCGGTGCCGGTTTCCTCGAAGGCGGCGACCTCCCGGAC
>JBAUOE010000035.1:0-4560 GCA_049579585.1 Solirubrobacterales bacterium
ATCCTTGTCCGTGGAGAGGAACGGGTAGGAATTAGCGGTCACGGGCACCGGGCCCGAAACGGCCGGGGTTGGCACGTCAGACAGGGCCGCCGACGCCGGTGCCGCCGAAAGCAGAGCAACGGTAGCGGTGGCCATAACGGCAGCGAATGCACGCAGTTTCATGAAATATCTCTCCTCAACCCTTACCGGCAACCTCGATGTCCACGGTTTCCCGACCGCGGACAGCCACCTGATGAAAGCCGAAAGTACCAGAGCACCCGACAGAACACAAGTCAGGTGACTTGTGTTCGTGAAAGACTGCCCGGCATGAACGCCAGCCAAGGTAAGTCAGCTCCCCTCGTCGTCTACGGTGCCACCGGGTACACCGGCAAACTGATCGCCGCGGAACTCGCGTCGAGCGGCCATGATTTCGTGCTCGCCGGGCGCAACCAGTCGAAGCTCGAAGCGCTTGCGGCCGAACTCGAACTGGACGTTCCGCTGCACGCGATCAGCACCGGTGAAAGCAAGGCCATGCGGGATCTCTTTTCAGGTTGCGGTGCAGTGATCGCCTGCGCGGGACCCTTCTACCTGCATGGGGACCCGGTTCTGGCCGCTGCGGTTGATGTCGGCACCCACTACCTGGATACGACCGGGGAGCAGCCCTTCATTCGTAAAGCCATGGATCAATACGGGCCCCGCGCCGCAAAGAACGGCAGTTGCGTGATCTCCGGCATGGGTTTTGATTATGTGCCCGGAGACATGCTCGCCGGGATGACCGCTGACGGGCTTGGCCCCCTGGACCAGGTCCGGCTGGCCTACCGCACCAAGTTCCAGCCGACCCGCGGCACGATGCTTTCCGCACTCGAAATGATCAAGGGCGGTGACCTCGAATGGAGGAATGGCGGCCTGTGGCCAGCGCCACAATCGATCAGTCGTGGGCGATTCGATTTCGGTGAAGCCGTTGGCGAACAGGCAATGACCCGTTATCCCGCCGGCGAGCACATCACGGTGCCACGCCATGTGGACACCCGCCGCGTGGAAACCATGCTGAGTGCCGACTCCGTCGCCCCCGGGCCACTCGCCCGCCTTGCCCCGCTGGTCGCGAGGCCGGCAGGAGTCGCGATGAGGACGCCGCTCAAGAAACTCACCGGGCGCCTGATTGATCGTCTGCCCGAAGGTGCCGACCCGGAATCCCGGAGGGCTGCCACCTGGACAGTTGGCTGCGAAGCCATCGTTGGCAACCGGATCAGGCGCGGCTGGATTTCCGGCAACGATGTCTACGGATTCACGGCAGCCCTGCTGGTCAAAGGAGCTGCGCTCGCGGCGGCCGGCGAGATCGGGACGGCCGGAGCACTCGCCCCCGCCCAGGCGTTCAACCCCGAGACCTTCCTGGAAGGCTTCGATAGGTTCTCCGTCAGGTGGGAGATCGAACCGCTCGATCGCCCGACAACCTGACGAGGAGGCAGCCATGAAGATATTCGTCGCCGGCGCCGCTGGTGCGATCGGCAATTACCTGACTCCCCTGCTGGTCCAGGCCGGACACGACGTCGTGGGCACCTCCCGGACAGCTTCCGGGCTTCAAAGAATCAAGAATCTCGGTGCTGACGCGCTGCTGATGGACGGGCTCGACCGCAAGTCGGTCAGCGATGCTGTCACCGCTGCTTCACCTGATCTGATCATCAACCAGATGACCGCCCTGAGCGGTGGCATCAATCCCCGCAGAATCGAAAAGTCGTTCAGTGCCACCAACCGGCTGCGCGCCGAAGGCACCGACAACCTGCTGGCCGCGGCAGCAGCAGCCGGAACCAGACGATTTATCGCCCAGAGCTACACCGGCTGGCCTTACGCCCGGACCGGGGGTCCAGTGAAAACGGAAACGGACCCGCTGGATCCCGATCCGCCACCAGCACTGCGGCCGCTGCTTGATGCGATCCGTCACCTGGAAGACACTGTGATTGCGGCCGGTGGAATGGTGTTGCGTTACGGCGGTTTCTACGGCCCCGGCACCGGGATGGCCCCGGGCGGAGAGCAATGGGAGATGATCAAGTCACGCCGGATGCCGATAATCGGCGATGGTGAAGGGATCTGGTCGTTCATCCAGATCGAAGATGCCGCCAAAGCAACCAAGCTCGCCGTCGACAGCTACCGGGCAGGCGAGGTCTTCAACATCGTTGATGACGATCCGGCGCCGGTAAAAGTGTGGTTGCCCGTTGCCGCCGAAAGCATCGGGGCGAAAACTCCCCATCGGGTCCCCCGCTGGGTCGGCAAGCTGGCGGCGGGTGAACAGACCGCCGTGATGATGTGCGAGATCCGCGGGGCTTCGAATGAGAAAGCGAAACGTGACCTCGGCTGGACTCCGACCCATCCAAGCTGGCGCGAAGGCATCGCCGGGATGGCCTGATCGTGCCTGAACCTTCTTCGGGAACCATCGACACAACTGCCGGGTCTGTCAGCTGGAGACGCCTGGGCAGCGGCCCGCCTCTCGTTCTCGTCAACGGTTACGCCGCGTCGATGAACGATTGGGATCCGGCCTTCCTTGAAGGCCTTGCCGCCAGCTCCACCGTTTACCTTCCCGATAATCGTGGCATCGGTGAATCGCCGGAAAGCCCGGATGGGATCTCGATCGATTCGATGGCTGCCGACACCCTCGCCTTCATCGACGCAGTCGGCCTCGAAACCACCGACCTGGCCGGGTGGTCAATGGGCGGTTTTATCGCCCAGTCCCTTGCCGCACTCGCCCCGGAACGAATCACGAGCCTGGTGTTGATGGCAACCGACCCCGGTGGCCCGGAAGCCGTTCAATGCAGCCGGGAAGTCGGCGCCAGGCTGTTCGACCACTCCGGGACCCCGGATGAAATGGCCGAACGCCTGATCGGCATTCTTTTCCCACCCGATGTTGCCCGTCAGGTTTATCGGGAATTCGGCCCGGTGGTGGCAGCAGCCCAGGCGAAGTTGCAGATCGAAACCGCGAACGCGCAGGCGGGCTCGATGATGAAGTGGTTCAGCGAACCTTCCGATGACCGGCTGGCCGCGATCACGGCACCGGTGATGATCGCCACTGGCACTGAGGATGTCGTGATCCCCCCGGTGAACGCGATCAACCTTGCCCACCGCCTGCCCGCTTCCTGGCTGGCCCGCTTTCGTGGTGCAGGCCATGCCTTCATGTCTCAGGAACCGGAACGGGTCGCGGCCACAATCAACGCGTTCATCGGCCGCATCTGAACCCTCACCTCTAGTTCGGGCTGACTGGAGGGTGAATCTCATGTTGGTTCCGCTGGGCGACGACTCGAGCCAGATCCGGCCACCGTGGGCCTCGACGATTGCCCGGGATACCGCCAGGCCGAGCCCGGCGCCGTCGCTGGTCCGGGAGGTATCGGTACCGCCCCGGTAGAACGGCTCGAAGATGAACGGCCGATCGTCCTCGTTGATGCCACTGCCATCGTCGGAAACCTCGACTTCGACCTCATCACTCAGCGACCGGGCGCGAACGGTGACGCTGCCATCGGCCGGGGTGTGGCGAATCGCATTCTGGATCAGGTTGAAAAGCACCCGCTGGACTTTCTCCGGGTTGGCTACTGCCGCGATGCCGTCGCCAGGGAGGTCAGTGTTGACGCTGATGCCACGAACGTCGGCCTGCACCCGCATCGCATCGACCGTATCCCCGACCAGTGAATCAAGATCGATGCGGCTGATAGTCCACGAAATGTCGCCCGCTTCGATCCGGGAAAGCTCGAACAGGTCATCGACCAGCGAACTCAGCACATTCACGTGTGCCCGCAACTGACCGATGTATCGATCACGGGTCTCGCCGGTTGCGACTCCATCATCGATCGATTCAACCAGCAGTCTCAAGGTCGAGAGCGGCGTACGGATGTCATGCGAAACCGAGGCGACGAGCCGGCGGCGGGCTTCATCGGCCTCTGCCCGGCGGTCCTCTTCGGCGCCGAGGCGCTCGATCATCGCGTTGACCGACTCAGCGAGCTGCTCGAGTTCATCCCGGCCGCCGACTTCAACCGCAATGTCGCGTCGGCCTTCACCAACCATCTCCAGGCCATCCCGCAGGGAGTCGACGTCTTCCACGACACCGCTCGAGAAGACGGCTCCGGCCCGTAGTGCCACAGCACCAATCACCGTGGCCATCACGCTGACCACGATCGCGTCGTGTCCGGAGACGAACATCTGCCAGGCCCCCAGCCAGATCGACACCAGGATCGATGCGACCACAAGCACCACTCCGAGCCGGAACTGCCTGGCCAGGCCACCGAGCCGCCAACGGTTGGCCGCGAACCAGTGGGCCAGGATCAACACGACTGCGGCCAGCGGCAGCAGCAGGTAAAGGGTGATCACGGCACCCTTGAAGTCGAATGCCAGCCCGATCGCTACCGCCCCGGCAAGGCTGGCAAGAATCCCGGTTGCGATCGACCGTTTCATGGCCGAAACCTGTATCCGACGCCCCATACGGTCTCGATGTGGTTCGGCTGCTCGGGTGTGGCCTCAAGCTTGGCCCGCAACCGGCGAATGTGAACCGTCACGGTTCCGGTGTCAATGAAGTTGGTCTGTTTCCAGACGGCATCCATCAGG
>JBAUOE010000036.1:0-19659 GCA_049579585.1 Solirubrobacterales bacterium
TTCCCGACGCCGTGCTGGTTTCGCATCAGCATTTTGACCATCTGGACTTTCCGTCGCTGCGGCGCTTCGGCAAACAGGTTCGGATAATCAGTGGCCCCGGAACGGCACGGCTGCTCTCACGCAAGGGGTTCACCCGGGTTGAAGAACTGCCGGTCGGACATTCCACAACGGTAGGCGCGGTCACAGTCACGGCGGTCCCGGCGGAACATGAGGGTCGTCGACGTCCAATGTCGAAGGCCGGCCATGCGGTCGGTTTCATCATCGCCGGCACCAGGCAGATCTACTTCGCTGGTGACACCGATCTTTACCCGGGCATGGACCGGATTTCGTCCGGGATCGATTTTGCCCTGGTGCCGGTCTGGGGTTGGGGGCACACCCTGGGCGAGGGCCACATGGATCCTGAACGCGCCGCGGACGCGGTGGGACTGCTTCGCCCGAGAGTCGCCATCCCGATCCATTGGGGGACCCTGTTTCCGATGGTCGCCGGCCGGTTCGGACGCCATCATCTGGCGAGACCGCCACGACGATTCGCCGATCAGGTGGACCGGGCGGTTCCCGAAGTGGAAGTCAGGGTGCTTGAGCCCGGCAGCTCTACTTCGCTGGTCTGATCGGCCGGGGCGAGCCGCTCCATCCAGTCGATGAACAGGTGGTAGATGTTTTCGGCCCCGACGATCCCTTCTTCAGGCCATTTCATGTCAGCCGGGTGAAGCACGAACGGGTAGGACTGGGTGCCACCAAGGCCGCCATGGGACCCGACCAGCTCCTCGAAAGCAGCGACCTCATCGGTTTCGTCCCAGTAGGTGCTGTTCACCAGGATGTCGGGGCAATGGGGGAATTCGTGGGTGCGCAGGACATGGTCCCGGGTGTTGGGTCCGTAGGGGGCCAGCGGGTCTTCGCCCTCGATCCGGTCGAGTTCGAGGAAGTTGGTCCCGTCAGCACCCATTGCGATCGCCCCGAACTCTTCCGAATCAATCAGCAGGAAACCGATGCCGGGATGTTCGACCAGGCCGTCAACCAGGTCGGGGTGAATTTCATCCAGGTGTTCGACCGTGATCCGGCCTTCTTCACGCGGGAAGTTGATCAGACCCAGGTTGCCGGAGGCCATGACTGAAAGCTCAGGGATCGACGATGCGTCTTCCGCGGATTCATCCCGGCCGCTCGCGTCAGCGCCGATATCCACGTTTTCTTTGTCCGCCGTCCGGCGACTGATCCGGTTGAGCAGGCGGCCAGTGCGGGTCTTTTCGTTCGCTGCTTCGGTGACCGAGGCGTTCAGGTAGGCGCGGGCATCGTCCTGGCCTTCCGTCGCCGGTTCGACCTTTTCCTCCGTCTCGCTGAGCCGGGTCACGAGTTCTTCCAGGGTCAGGTTGTAACGATCCTTGAAGGTTGTGCCCTGGGACTGTCCGTGATCGGACAGCACGACGAAACGGTAGGGGCGCGGGGCGGCCTCGGCGGCCTTGACGATGCGGGCAATCTGCCGGTCAACCGTGCGCAGGGTCTGGAGGGTGTCCGGTCGCTCGATTCCGGAGTGGTGGGCAACTTCGTCGTAGGCAAGGAAAGTCGTATAGATCGAGGGCCGCCCGCCCAGCATGTCGCCAACGACGGCGGCCACCTGGAGGTCGAGCTGAATTACGGTCGCCCAGGCCCGCATGATTGCGTAGGTGCGGGAACGGCCGATTCGTGGAACGACGTCGTCATTCACCTGGGCCGACGCGGAACGTCGTTCCTTGAAGATTTCGATGATGGTGAAAGCGGCGGTCTTCAACACGCCATAAGGGCGGGCGAAGTATGCGGCATAGTCGTGGCCGATCTTTCCCCGACGCTCAAGCACTGTGCTCATGGTCAGCATCGAGACGGAAGCATCGCCGGAAAGGATGTTGGCGCGGGAAGCACCACCATTCGAAAGCAGGCCGTTGCCGTCGGACTGTCGACTTTCGATTTCGGCAGCATCGCGGGGGTGGTTGGTGACTATCGCTTTGCCATTCTCTTTTTCCCACCAGCGAAATGCCGGCATGTCGTGATTGTTGCCGTGGAGGATTCCGGCCTGGCAGGCACCGGTCTGAGATGACCAATCAGTTTCCCAACGGTTCAGATCATGACTTTCGCTGCGCACCCAACTGGCGAGGGTGGGGGCGTTGCCGTTTGCGAACGCGCGGCGCAGGACGTCATGGGCGAGTCCGTCGATTTCCAGGAAAACGATGCCTGGCTCGTCAGATTCCTCGACCTCTCCACGGCGACGCTGCTGAACCTTGACCACGTTGAGGTACCAGGAACTGTCTTCGTCAATCGCGAGGAGGGCAGAAATAAGTGAGGTGATGATCGCCAGGGAGAAGGTCACGATTACCGCTTCGAAAAGACTGTCGATGTGAAGCCAAGGCATGATCTCGACTGCGATTCCGACGACCAGGGCGTTGATGATCAGGCCGAACAATCCGAGCGTGAGCACGGTAAGGCGCAGTGTGAATCTCGACAGCAGCGGCCAGATGAATGAGTTGATCGCACCGATGGCCAGAGCAGTGAGGATCGCTGCGCCGATCCCGTCCATGTAGAAGCCAGGAAGAATCCAGGCGATTAGCAGTAGCGAAACCGCGTCCACGGCAACCACGATCAGGCTGTGTGAGAACAGCCTTTTTGGCTTTCGGGATCTTTCGGGGAGAGCTGGAGTCTTCATCGCGGGAAACTGTAACCTGCACGAGGCCTCGTAGGGAGGCACCGTGGTTCTGAATTCCAAAGGGAGAAGCAATGAACTTGATCGAGGCTGCTTTCGTGCGGCGTGTTTTGCTTGCGTTTCTGATGCTGTTGATGGGGGTTACGCTGGCCGGGGCCATCGGAGCTGGATCGGCATCCGCCAAGGGCAAGTCAAACAAGGCCCAGGTCAAGCTTCAGATCAAGACCAAGAATCAGGCCAGCCTGCTCAAGGCGAAGAAGCTGAAGGTGAAGGTTCGTTCGAGTGCCGCCACCAAGGTGACCCTGAAAGCTGCCAAAGGCAAAAGAAAGAACCTGTTCCGTACGAAGAAGGTCCGTTTCCGGAAGAAGGGCGCCAAGGTCGTTTCGCTTCGGTTGACTTCGGCTGGCAAGAAGGTGCTTTCAAAGTGCGGGGCCCAGAAGGTGAGAGTCCAGGCCGTCTACCGCAAAGGGAAAGGCAAAGCGTCGAAGACCGTTTCCCGCAAGCTGAGTAAAGCCAAAAACCGCTGCAAGGCTCCGATTGAGTACGTGACGGTGCCGTTGGGAGTCAACCCGGACCGATGCGACTTCCTCGATTCGACGGTCTGTCTGCAGCCTTTTCCAAATGACTTCTACGCGAAGCCGGATCCGTCGACACCAACCGGAAAGCGTCTGGACCTCCACCCGGAATCGACCCCGGCCAACACCGATGGCGTCCACATTGACGTCACCGACATCAACCGCGGCGATGGTTTCAGTCCGGGCAACGCGATCGTGCTGAAGGTGCCGGGACTCGATACCCCGGCAGCGTTTGCAAACAGCGGCCTGGTGCCTCTTTCGGACCTCCATGCCTACGACGAAGCTGATGCTTCGGTGGTCGTAATCAACGCCGCCACCGGCGTTCGACAGCCGATCTGGGCGGAGCTTGATTCGAATCCGACATCGGTTGACCCGACGGGCTCATCGAATGGCGGCATCAACGCGGATCCGGGAAATACGGCGGACGTGAACCTTTACGTTCGTCCAGCCAGAAATTTTGAGTACGGGCAGCGATACATCGTGGCCTTCCAGAACCTGAAGGACGAAAACGGCGAGCTGATCGAGTCACCACTTGGCTTCCGTGCTTACCGCGACAAGCTGCCGACCAGGCAGGAAGCGGTGGAAAACCGGCGTTCGCACATGAACGGGGTGATTTCCGATGCTGTGACCAAGGGCGGTCTGGATCGTTCGAACCTCTACATGGCCTGGGATTTCACTGTGGCGAGTGAGCACAGCGTCACCTCGAGGGCCCTTCAGATCCGTGACGCAGCTTTCGCGAAATACGGAGATACGAACCTGGCAGACCGGACGATTCAGGGAACCAGTCCGGAAATCGAGATCAACGCTGTCTGCAACATCGATGACCTGCCTGCCTGTGGCACCCAGCCGGGAGGCAATGGGCTCAAAGTGCCCAAGGACAGCGACGGGATGTTGCGCTACGTCGAAGGCAAGCTCAAGAACCTGCCGTGTTTCCTGAACAACAACGGATGTGCGTCCGGGTCGAAGTTCAATTTCAACCCTGACGGATCAGTCGCTTACGACCCGGCTTTCACGATGGACATTCCCTTCCGTTGTGTCATCCCGAAGGCGGTCCAGCCTGGTGGCCCCGGCACCGCGGTGGTGCCAGGTCCATCCGGCGTTTATGGACATGGCCTTCTTGGTGATTACAAGGGCGAGATGGATTCGCCCGGTGTCAAGAACGTTTCCCGTCAGGGCGGGGGGATCTGGTGCGGCGCGAACTGGGATGGTTTCTCGGCCGGCGATCTGATCACCGTGGTCGATTCGCTGGCCGACATGTCGAACTTCAACAAGGCTGTCGATCGTATGCAGCAGGGTTTCGTGAACTTCATGCTGCTGCAGCGGGCAATGATCCATCAGGACGGATTTGCGGCCCTTCCGGCGTTCCAGCTTGATGGCAACGGCGCCGCTCCGGGCGGAATGGAGTCGGTGATTGACGTCTCCGATCCGACCCGCACCAGGGGCCAGTACTACGGGATCAGTCAGGGCGGGATCATGGGTGGATCGTTGATGGCCCTTACTCCCGATTCTGATTACGGGGTTCTTGGTGTTCCTGGAATGAACTATTCCAACCTGCTGCAGCGTTCGGTCGATTCCGACCGGTACTTCAAGCTTCCGGGTGCGGGCCTTTACGACAACTACCCGGATCTGGCCGAACGGCCGCTTGTGCTTTCGCTGATGCAGCTGCTCTGGGACCGGGGCGAAGCCAATGGTTATGCGCAGAAAATGACCAGTTCACCGCTGCCGAACACGCCTCCGCACAACGTGTTGCTCGAGGTTGCTTACGGCGATCACCAGGTCGCGAACATCACTGCTGAAATCGAGGCCCGCACGATCGGGGCGAGCATTTACAGTCCGGCCCTCAACGCCGGCCGGCATTGGGATGTTGACCCGTTCCTGGGCATGGATCAGCCCACGTCGTTCCCCTGGAATGACGGCAGCATGCTCGTTTACTACGACAGCGGACCACCGAGCTTCACCGGAACCCTGGATCAGGGGATCGCTCAGCCGCCGCTGCAGAACGTTCCGCCGCGGGAAGAGTGGGGTTTCGGCGGCGATCCGCATGAACATCCGAGGCGTTCCGAGGACGGGTATACGCAAGCCGCGACGTTCCTCGAGAACGGAACGATCCAGAGTTGCGCCGTGATCACTCCCGAGATCTCCGATCCGACGGATGGCCACTGTTACGCGAACGGCTGGGAAGGTCCCTGAACCGGAGCCCGGATCAGGGAATCCGTAACCGGCCACCAAGCTAAACCAAAACGTCCGGGTCGACTTCGCCGCAATTGCGACGGCAAAGTCGACCCGGGGCGTTGAGGCGGTTGGTCGAATCAGGTCCGGGTCGACTTCACCGGCTCTCCTACGGCAAAGCCGACCCGGTTTCTTCCTGCAAAAGGGGTTGAAGTACTCACTTACAAGTCAGTTGACCGACTTGTATACTTCGGCTCATGGATGCCTCGAGACGCCAGCAGAGTGACCGGACCGCTGCGACCCGTGCTTCGGTGCTCGACGCAACGGTTGAGCTTTTGATCGAACGCGGGTATGCCGGGACTTCAACCCGTCTCGCAGCCGAGCGGGCCGGAGTTTCGCTCGGTGCCCTGCAACACCACTTTCGCACCAAGGCTGAACTCAGTGTGGAGGCGATGCGTTACGTCACCGAACGCCTGGCCGGCGAATTTGTCGCCGCGGCGCCCGACTCGAGCGATGTAACCGAGCGTTTCGGTGAAATCCTCGACCGACTTTTCGTCGTTTTCAAAGGCCCGACCTTTGCCGCGGCGGTTGAGCTCCAGCTCGCATCGAGGACCGACAGCGATCTTCAGCAGCCGGTACGCGAACTACACCTCGACGTTGAACGGATCATCTTTCTCAGCGCTACTGAAGTCTTGCCGGAGATCGCATCGCTGCCTGATTTCAACGCCGTCCTCCAGACCTCGGTTTCGGCGGTGCGCGGACTCGCGATCGCGACCATGGACCCGGTGACTGAAGTGGAAGAGCAATGGCTGCTGATCCGCGGACAGTTGCTGGAGATCATCGGGCGTCTGGTCGAACAGGATCCGGCATGACCCTTCCGGTACCGCCCGGCCCGACCGGCCTGGACAACAAGAAGTTCATCCTTCAGTCGGCTCGCGACTTCCGCAAGCCGATGATGGAAATGTCGATGAAGTACGGCAACGTTGCCAGCACCCATTCCCGTGGCCGGCGGCTGGTCGTGGTCAGCGGCCACGAAGCGGCCAAGCACGTCCTGATCACCAATCAGGACAATTACGGCAAAGGTGCGGAGTACGACCTGCTTCGGATCATCCTTGGCGAAGGCCTGCTGACCAGTGAAGGGGAGCTTTGGCGCAAACAGCGACGCCTGGTGCAGCCGATGTTCGCCAAACGGCACCTGAGTGCCTTCACCGAACACATGACCAGTGCGACAGCCGCAGCCCTCGATGGTGATGTGCTTGGCCAGGCCAGGGACGGGGACGTTGTTGACGTAAGCGAAGAGATGATGGCCCTGACCCTCGATGTGGTCGGACGTGCACTCTTCGGCGCCGACCTGAGCGGCAATACCGCACGCCGGGTCGGACCCGCCATGAATGACGTGCTCATGCTTGGAACCCGGATGGTCAGGCGCCTGCCGACCTTCGCCATGGCCCAGCTACCGGGCATGGACCTGGAACGGGCGATGAAACTGAACCCCGAAGGTCGCCGCTTCCAGCGCTCTCTGGCAGAGCTGCGCCTGGTCATCGATGAAGTCCTGACCGAACGGGCAGCCCAGAAGTATTCGGGCGACGACCTGGTCGGGTTGATGCTCGATGCGGTTGACGAGGAAACGGGGGAGACCATGTCTCGCCAGCAGATCGGTGACGAACTGATGACCTTCATGCTCGCCGGCCACGAAACCACATCCAATGCCCTGGCCTGGACCTGGCGCTGGCTTTCCTCCAATCCATCGGCCCGGGAGCAGATGCTCGAAGAAGTCGATACGAACCTCGGCGACCGCATTCCAACGATGGATGACCTGGAACTCCTGCCATGGACCCGTGCCTGCATCGAAGAGGCAATGAGGATCTCGCCGCCAGTCTGGACGGTAGGTCGCAAGGCACTCGAAGACGACGAGGTCGGTGGATACCACGTACCGGCCGGGTCCGGAATCATGGTGCTGATCACCATGATCCACCGGGACCCGGACGTCTGGGCGAACCCGGAAGGCTATGACCCGAGAAGGTTCATGCCGGAGAACGTCAAAGGTCGTCCACGCCATGCGTACCTTCCATTCGGTGCCGGTCGACGGATGTGCGTTGGCTCAACCTTTGCGATCGTTGAAGCCACGCTGCTTGCGGCAATGATCAGCCGCCGGATGACCTTTGACATCCCGCGGGGAGTCACCGTCGAGCCTGAAGCAGCGATCACGATGCGCCCCAGGAACGGTTTGCCGATGACGGTTAACCGCAGGTCATTCTCGAGTCCGTCGAAAAGTGCGGCGGCCGGTGAAAGCCCGGTCGAATCAGCCGGCATCGCTGCTGCCTGTCCTGTTTCCCACTGAACGGTCTCCGGCCGAACACGCCAGCGTCCGTCTGGCTGCCAATCGTTTCCCGATCCGCGCCGGGGCCCGCTCAGGGTAATCCGGCCGGTGTCATGAACTGACACCGGCCGGCATTTCTCAGCGGGTAAACCCGCTACCTGATCAGGCCTGAATGCCGAGATCGTCGGCGATTTCGGGATCCAGTGGTTTGCCGACCGGATCCTTGTTCTCGACGAGATGGCCTTCGAGTGAAATGTCAGGAAGGATCCGGTCCATCCATTTCGGCAGCCACCAGGCCTTGTCACCGAGAAGGGTGACAACCGCCGGGGCAATGACGAGCCTTACGAAGAGGACATCGATCAGGATCGCCAGACCCAGGCCGAGGCCAATCATCTTGGCGACGACGTCGGGCTGGGTGACGAAGGCCAGGAAGACCGAGGACATGATCAGACCGGCAAAAAGAACAACCTTGCCGATTCGTGAAAGGCCGACGATCACACTCTGGCGGGGACTGTCACCACCGTTGTACGCCTCGTGGATCCGGGACAGCAGGAACACGTTGTAATCCATGCTCAATCCGAACAGGATCGCGAAGATCATCACCGGAATGAAGGACAGGATTGGTACGCCGCTATCGACACCGATCAGGCTTGCTCCGATGCCGTCCTGGAAGACAGCAACGATCACGCCATATGCCGCGGCAACCGAAAGCAGGTTGAATATCGCCGAAACAAGCGGGATCCATAGCGATCGGAAGGCGGCCATGAGCAGCAGAACTGACAGGCCGATCACGACGAGGATGAAGACCGGCAGGCGTTCCGAGACCTTGTCCGAAAAGTCTTCGAAACCGGCGGTCTGGCCGCCTACATAGGCCTTCAGCGGCGTTCCCTCGGTCGACTCCGGAATCACGTTCGTCCGGAGGTTTTCGAGCAGATCACTGGTCGCCGCCTCCTGTGGTGCCGTGGTCGGGACCAGGTTGATCACGGCTGATTCGGCTCCCTTTTCGTAAGGAAGCAGGAAGGCCGATTCGACGCCCGGAGTGTCCTTCAGGTTGGTTGTGAACGCGTCGAGCTGGGCATCGACATCGGAATCATCCGCCGGCACTTCCACCGCGAGGAAGAACGGACCGTTCTGGCCGGGACCGAAGCCTTCACTGACCAGGTCGTACGCCATGCGCTGCGTTTTGCCTTCGGGCTGGTTGCCGTCATCTGGCTGTCCGAGACGCAGGTGGGTCATCGGGAATGCGAATACGAGCAGGACGATCACCCCGAAGGTGATCGACAGCCACGGACGTGCCGTGACCCTGGTGCCCCATTTGGTGAATGCCTCGGATGGCTTGACGTGCTCGATCTTCTTCGGGCGCAGGCGCTTCTGGAAGGCACCCATCATCATCGGCAGGATCGTCAGGGCGGAAACCACTACTGCGGCAACACCGATCGCGGCGCCGATTCCCATCTTGCCGATCAGGGGGATCCCGATCACGAGCAGACCCGCGATCGCGACCATCACGATCAGGCCGGCAGCCACCACGGCCGAGCCGGCTGTGGCTGCGGATTTCGCTGACGCGTCGCGTACCGAGTCCCCGGCCGCGAGTTGTTCCCGGAATCTCCCCATTAAGAGGAGGGAGTAGTCGATCCCGGCTCCGAGCCCCAGCATCACGGCGATTGTGGCTGCGAATTCGGGCAGGCCCAGCGGTGCTGCCAGGACAACGAGCAGTACCTGTCCGACCATCACCCCGATCAGGGCGCCGATAATCGTGGCACCCATTGCCGCGCCGGAACGGAACAGGAGGGTGAGCAGCACGATTGCAATCGCGATTCCGATCAGTTCGCCGACCGGGGCTTCCTGTTCGGCCGCGAGGTCAACCACGATTCCACGCATCGAGACCGATACGCCATCCGCATCTTCGGCGGTCATTGCCGCCTCTTCCAGGGCTGCGCCCTGTTCCTTGGTTACGTCACCAAATTCGAGGTCGGGGCTGTAATAGACCTCGGAAGTCGCGATACGGTCATCGGCCGACAGGCTGGGCTGTTTTGCGTTGAAAGGGTTGCCTGCGGAGACGACATCCGGAAGTTGCCTGATTTCGTCGAGCGCTTCTTTGATTGCCTGCTTGCGGGCAGGTTCGGTCAGCGTGCCGGTCTCCGTGTTGAAGACAACTGTGGAGCTGATCCCGGCCACATCCTGTCCGGCAGCTTCGAAGAGGTCGGTTGCCTTCTGGCTTTCGGTACCGGGGATGTTGAAATCGTCGGGCGGCGGATCCTGGGCGGTTCCGGCGAGAACGAAAAGTCCGACCAGTGCAACTACGGCAACGATCAGGGCACGTTTCCAGTGTCCGGTTATCGAACGGGCGAGTCTTGCGAGAAGGTCAGACATTCATCTCCAATAGATGGGGTTCGGAACGAGGGGATTGGAAAGACTTCGGAAAATTAGCACACTGACTGCATAATCACATGCATTGCGAAAATACGGTTGATGAAACTTTGCAGTGTATGCAGAGATTGATACGGTTGACGCAATGGCTGATTCGATTCCAACCGGGAACCATGCTTCGGAAGGTCTTCGCGAGCGCAAGAAACAGAAAACGCGGGAAACGATTGCCCGTGTCGCGCTCGAACTGTTCGTGAAGAAGGGCTACCAGCAGACCACTATCGCTCAGATAGCGGAAGCGGCCGATGTTTCTCCGCGGACTGTCTCCACCTATTACCCGGCAAAAGAGGAGATCGTTTTCGAGATCAACGGGGACGTCAAGGAAAGACTGGCGGTGGCGATCCGTAACCGTCCGGCCGGGGAGAACACCATGGAAGCCTTGCGCAGCTGGATCATGAGCGAACGCAAGTTCTGGGAAGCCAATGAAGAACAGATGGTTTGCCAGCGTCAGGTGATCGAGAATGATGAAAGCCTGATCGCCTTCGAGCGCGCCCAGATCCGGGAGTTCGAACAACTCCTGGCCGAGGGCCTCGCAGTTGATCTCGACCTCAAGCCTGAGGATCTGGAACCACGCATGGCAGCTGCGGCCGCGGTCGCCGTATTCGATCTGCTCAGCGAAGAACGGCACGAGAACATCTCTCCCGAGATCCCGGCCCTCGAAGAACAGATGAAGATCATGGATCGGGCGCTTGCTTTCATTACCGGCGGCGTTACAGCGCTACAGGAAGCCAGCGAGGGCTGATCTGCCCTTGTTTAACGACGAAACGCCCCGGCTTCTGCCAGGGCGTTCCGTGGGGAGGGATGCAGTTTTGTCCTAGAAGCGGCCCGGGTGGCGAACCTTGAAACTTCCTGAGGTCGACTGGAGGCTCTTGCTCCAGCGAGGACCGTTGCCACCCGTGTTGGAAGTGTCGAACCTGAGTCCGGCAATCACGATGTAAGCGTGGCTCGGATTCGAGTAGACGCTGATCCATTTGCCTTTGCCCGGCTTCTTCCAGTTCATGAAACCGGTCGATGCCATCGGGCTGGAAAGGAACTTGCCGCCACGAAGGGCGTAGCTCACTGCCCCTGAGCAGTCGTAGCCGCGTGACTTGAAACTCGCGTGGCCACCGCCATACACGTAGGGCCTGGTGCGGATCTTGTTGGCCCACGCGATCGCTTTCACGACCCGGCGGGGGGCATTCCTCGGCGCGATTGCCTTGCCGTTGATCAGCTTGGCCTTCTTCGGGGCCATACATGACTTGGTGGTCATGGAAAGGCCGCCGCTGGAAGTCTTGGCGCACTTGGCGCCAGCCGATGCGTTGACCGGCGATCCGGCGAAGCCGACGAAGGCGACGATCGTGGCGAAAGCAAGCGCAAACAGCGCTTTTGTAGCAGTCATTATGAAACGTCTTTGATTTGCAGCGTGAGTGTAGATACCGATCTCCTTGTGGTGCCTACGGGGTTAGCTGACGGGCTGGCGCTCTTAGGAGCTTGCGCTCTCGCTTCAATTGCGAGTTCGCCCCAAATACCTGGTTCCCCCGTTTTCCGTGTCGGTGCGACAACGGAAACTCGGCTTAACGGTTGAATGAATTTATGGATTGTAGGGGGTTTGCTAATACTTTGCTCATAAACCCCGGTCGGCGCCCGAGTTGCGGTGTTGACCAGAGACCTTTCGTTCACACCAAATCAATAGGTTTGCCGACAGTGAGTGATACCGAGACATGGGAAGTCTGGACCAAGCAACCGGGCGACGCCAACTGGCTGAAAGTCGCGATGGCCCGCAGAGTGTTGCCCTGGACAGCCAGTCTCGCGATCCTGATCCTCTGTGCGCCCGGCGCCTACCTGGCGTTCTCCAGCGATGTGCCGTCCCGGGTCCGTTACGGAATCACCGCGGTCTATGTGGTCGGACTGTTTGCTCTTGCGGCGACGAGTGACCGGGCTGTGCAGCTCGAACGCCGGCGCGTCCGTGAAGGTAACGACTGATCCTGCTTTACCTGGGAGTTGCCCTGCCGATTACGTGGGGGTTGGTGTGACCCCACTTCGGGCCCACATCGAAGCCTTTCAGGAGGGTAATCCGGAAACCGGCCTGCTCCATCTCGCCGACCGTGTCACGGCTGCAGTGGCACCCGCCGGCCAGCGACGGCCAGATCCGGCTGCGGTCTAGCAGCGACTGAACCCTGGCCTTTGATCGTTTCGGCGACCGCACGTGCTCCAGGAAGCGCACAGAACCGTCTGCCTTGACTACCCGTCTCGCTTCGCTCAGGGCGCGAGCGGGATCGTCGATCGAACACATCACCATGCAGATGACTACGTGGTCAAACGAGTCGTCCTCGAAGGGAAGGTCGGTGGCGTTGCCATCAACCACCGAGATCTTCGGCTTTGCCGTTTCTGCCTTGATTCTGGCCTGCGACCGCATGTAGCTTTCGGGTTCAAGCGCAACGACTTCGTCAATGCCGTCGCCGTAATGTGCGAAATTCATGCCGTTGCCAGCCCCGATCTCGAGGACCCGGCCATCGAGGCCTTCAACGATTTCGGCCCGGTAGCGACCGACTTCACGTTCCATGTATCCGCTGAAGCGGGTGTAGAAGCGGGCAAAGAGCGGATGGCTGACTTCGGAAGAACTCATTGACACATTGTGGCAAGCCGGCAGAAGACTGCTGACAGGCGACCAGCTGGAATGAAATCAGACCATGTTGTCCAGCATCAGGTCCGGCTTGTTCTGCTGCAGCCGATCCAGCTGGAACTGGCCCTTGAACAGGGCAAAAAGAACGCCGTCGCTGCGGGTCCGTATTTCCGCGAGGCTCCCCTTGCGAATCTCTGCGGCACTGGCTTCGTCAGTACGACGGGCGACTTTCCATTCGGTTTCATCGGTTTTGACCTTGACCCCGAACTCGGTGTCCATGCGTTCGATTGCAACTTCGAACTGCAGCCGCCCGACCCCACCGAAAATCGGCATCGGATCGCGGCCACCGTCCTGCGTTAGAACATGGATAACGCCCTCTTCGGCCAGCTGCTCCAGCGCCCGGTTGAACTGTTTGTGCCGCTGGGCATCGGCGTTCCTGACCCGGATGAAATGTTCAGGGGCGAGGGTCGGGAGCGGCGGGAACCGCACGTCTTCCCCCTGGTAGATCGTGTCACCCACCTGCAGGTCAGCGGCGTTCACGACGCCGACGATATCGCCGGGAAATGCTTCTTCCAGTGTTTCCCGCTGCCGGCCGAAAGTGCCAGAGGCGTAATTCATGGTCAGTGGTTTGCCGGTGCGTGAATTGAGCACCTTCATGCCGCGGGAAAACTTGCCTGAACAGATCCGGATAAATGCGTTGCGGTCGCGGTGCCGCGGATCCATGTTTGCCTGAACCTTGAATACGAGTCCCGAGAACTCGTCGTCCAGGGCGCGGTCATTGCCCGCGATGTCGGTTCTCGGGTAAGGGGCGGGGGCGAGTTCGATGATCGCGTCCAGAAGCAGCTCGACCCCGAAGTTGGTCAGGGCCGAACCGAAGTAGATCGGTGTTGAAATACCTTCGGCGACCGATCCCGGATCGAATTCGTGTCCCGCTGCGTCAAGCAGTGACAGTTCTTCCAGAGCCGTGCTCCAGGCGAGAACCTCCGGGTCGGCAGCGGAATCCAGGTTCTCGATGCTTTCGACCGCGGCCGTGGAACCACCCGTAACCCGTTCGAAACGATGGAAGTTGCCGGCCTGCCGGTCAACTATCCCCAGGAGGTTGCCGGGGTCACCGACCGGCCAGGTGCGAGCAGTGGGAAGCAGGTCAAGGGTTGTCTCGATGTGGTCGAGCAGTTCCAGAGGTTCGATACCGGGACGGTCACACTTGTTGATGAAGGTGATCAGGGGGATGCCACGGGATCGGGCCACTTCAAAAAGCCGCAAGGTCTGGCTTTCGATTCCCTTGGCGGCGTCGATCAGGATGACGGCGCTATCGACAGCCGACATGACCCTCAGGGTGTCTTCAGAGAAGTCGCTGTGGCCGGGGGTGTCCAGCAAGTTGATGACTTTGCCGGCATGCTCGAAACGCAGCACTGTGGACGAGACCGAGATGCCCCGTCGTTTCTCAAGATCCATCCAGTCGGACGTGGTTGCCTTGCGTTTCTGGCGGCCTTCAACCGATCCGGCCTCGATCACGGCGTTGCCGTAAAGGAGGAGCTTTTCGGTCATGGTCGTTTTGCCCGCGTCCGGGTGGGAAATAATCGCGAAGGTTCGACGACGGCCGGCTTCGTCAATGATTTCGCCACGGGTGGCAGTGAGGGGGGCGGATGTTGATGACGAAGATTCCACGACCTCTCAGGGTAGTTGATCCGAACACGGATGCCCTGCGAAGGGGAAGCGCTTCAGTCGATCAGGCGTTTGCCAAGTTGACGAACCGCGATCCGCCACATCACGAACGAGAACACCATCAGCCCAAGGACGCGCAGGATGTCCACCGGCTCGAACCCGAAAGCAGCTCCACGGACCAATTCAACGAGTTGATAGAGCGGATTGAACTGGGCTGCGATCTGGAATCCCTCTGGCAGCTGGTTGATCGGGAAGAAGGTTCCGGCGACCAGAAACAGCGGCGTGATCACGGTCGTGGTCACGTAGTTGAATTGGTCGATCTTCGAAACCGTGCCGGCGACAGCGATGCCGAAAGCGGAAAAACCAAGGGCAGTGATGAACCCGAAGAACGGCACCAGCAGCATTGCCCAGGTGGGGTCGAGGCCAAACAGGAAACAGACGAGCAACGGGAAGCAGCCGAAAATGCCGGCCCGCATGGAGAGCCAGAGCATTTCGGCGGTCACGAGTTCTTCAACGTCGACCGGAGCCGCAAGTACAGCGTCGTAGGTGCGCTGGAAACGGTGTTTGACGAAAGTGCCGAACATGGCCGGCAAGGCACTGGCGAAAATCACCGCGGTTGCGACCATGCCGGTACCGACGAACTCGACGTAATCGATGCCTTCGACGTTGGCCACGATCGTTGATCCGAGCCCAAGTCCGAACGCAAGCAGATAGATCGTTGGCTCGAGCAGGCTGGAAAACGTGGTTGCTTTCCAGAATGTCCGGAAGTTCGCAACTTCCCGGCTCATGACCCCGAGGATCGCGGCTGATTCCAGTCGCCCCATGTTTTCGGCGTCTTTCTTCATTCGGCTTCTTCTCCGGTCAGCAGCACGAAGACGTCCTCAAGGGATGCCGCCCGCCAGACAGCGTCCTCGGGAACGGATTTGCTGGACTGCCGGTCGGCACCGACGATTGCAACTGCCGGACCCGCGGCCCGGACCCTGAGGCCTTCGGTTTCTGCGGCAGCGCGGACTTCCGCGAGCCGGTCGGACGGTCCGTACACCTCTGCTGTTTCCCGACCGGCGTGTTTTGTGATGAGTTCGGAGGGGACCCCGCGGTCGATGATCCTGCCGGCAGCCATGATCGCCACTTCGTCAGCCAGGCGTTCGGCCTCTTCGATGTAGTGGGTCGACATCAGGATCGAAGCCCCACGATTGCGAAGGTCGTCGATCAGGGTCCAGATCTGGGTTCTGATCTGAGGATCCAATCCAACCGTCGGTTCGTCCAGGAGCACCAGATCGGGCTCGTGGACGAGGCCGCGGGCCAGCAGGAGACGGCGTCGCATTCCGCCTGACAATTCGTCGACGGCATCCTTTCTCCGTTCGGTCAGGCGCGCCAGGGCCAGCGCCCGGTCGACCGCCGCCGGAACGTCCTTGACCCGGTAAAGCCGGGCGAATACCGAGAGGTTTTCTTCAACGGTGACATCGACGTCGAGGTTGTCAAGCTGGGGGACTACGCCCATGCGGGCCCGGGCGCTTTTCGACTGTTTCGGCAGTTCGTAACCAAGCACGGTGAGCTCACCGGAGTCGGCGATCGCCTGGCCGGTGAGCAACCTCATCGTGGTTGATTTGCCGGCCCCGTTCGGGCCGAGCAGTCCGAGGCAGATCCCCGGCGAAACGTTCAGGTCAAGTCTGTCTACGGCCTTGAGCGAGCCGAAGGACTTGACGACGTTTTTCAACTGGATGGGGTCTGTTTCCGGCATCGGTGGAGGCTACCGCTGAGCCGGAGGAGCTGTCAGCTGAGTTCCGGCGGCATCGCCTTCGGGCCGTCAGGGTAAATCCACGTCATGTCGTCTTCGCTCATTTCCAGGGTGTTTGCGAGCTCCGGCGGGGCCCCGAACACCAGCCAGAGCTGATCGGCGTCGGTGTCGTTGAATGGTTGCCGGATCGATTCGGGCGCGACCAGAACGGAGTCCATCGGCTCGAACTCAACCACTTCATCATCGATCCGGATCTTGCCCAATCCTTCGAGCAGAAGGTAGATCTCGACCGACACCCGGTGACGGTGGTTGGTCGAAGCCTGGCCGGGTTCAATCCGCCACAGTCGGGCGCCCATCGTGTCGCTCGCCCCGAGCTGTTTGGACAGGTCGGTATTCAGCACACCCATCTGGTTCGATCGTCGCCAGTAGCTGTCAGTGGAGCGGAGCACGCGATAGGACATGTTCACATTATTCCCGTTACCGGGGGATAGGCTGCTGCAATTGATCACATTGCAACTGAAGGGTTGAAAATGAATGTCACCGGCGTCGATTTCGTCACGGTTCCCACGCAGGATTTCGAGCGGTCATGCCAGTTCTACGGAGAGGTGCTTGAACTCGAGAAATCGAAGCAGTGGGGCGAAATGCCGGCCCAGGAGTTCAAAGCTGGCGATTTGACGATCGCGATCATGCAATCGGACGCATTCGGGCAGAAGTTCGCGCCCCACGGCCATCCGATCGCTTTCAGTGTTGATGACGTCGAAGCGGCAAGAACCGAACTTGAGGCCCACGGGATCGAGTTCCAGGCCGACACGATGGATAGCGGCGTCTGTCACATGGCGCATTTCGCCGACCCCGATGGCAACGTGCTGATGCTTCATCACCGGTACGCACCGGAATGACCTGTTTCCGGCTGGCTAGCGACTGACCCAGGTCCGGGCGCTCTGCTCTTCGGCCAAGGGAAACAGCTGGACTTCGCCGGGGGCCATCCAGCCGAAGAATCTGAGACCCTTTTTCACCCATTTCTGGTCGGTCACCACTGCGGTTCGCTCCCATGAGGACAGGTGGCCGACCCCGAGTTCTCCGCCTGCCTTGATGTCCTGAACCAGGCCGCTGGGTGTCTCCCTGAAGTCTTCCCCGATCACAAAGAGCATTCGGATCTTCTCGCCGCTGTCAATTGTCGCCCGCAGGGGCGGCACGATGATCTTCCGGTAGTCATCGCCGGTCAGGTCCCCTTCGGCACGAAATCCGATGGTGCCCGCTGGCATGTCGTCGATTTGTTCAACCATGCCTTGATGTTAGGACCTGGCGCGGCACCAGTCAGCACGACATCCATTCAACGGCTGCGGCTGGTTCGACCGATCGTTTTCGCGTATAGAGTCCGGCCGTGGCTGAACTCGACCTACCCGATCCGAAGCTGATCCTGAAACCCAGGTTCCGCGGCGTGAGCCACAAGATTGCGTTCTTCGTGGCCCTGGTGGCCGGCGCCGGGTTAGTGATCGCCGCGCCCCCTGGCAGCCGTCTGCCGATCGCGATCTATTCGCTTTCTCTGGTTGCCATGTTCGGGGCAAGCGCGCTCTACCACCGTGGCAAGTGGAACGAGAAACAGTTGCCGTGGTTTCGCCGGCTTGATCATTCGATGATTTTCGTCCTGATCGCCGGCACTTACACGCCGTTCGCGACGCTGGTACTGAACGGAACCATCGCTGACGTGATCCTGGCGGTGGTGTGGGGTGGTGCCCTCGCCGGAATCATCGTGACCATGTTCTGGGTGCATGCGCCGACCTGGATCACGGCAATCATCTATGTCGCGCTCGGCTGGATCTCGGTGATAATGCTGCCGGCCCTGGTCGACGCTTCCGGTTGGGGTGCCGTGGTGCTGCTTGGCGTGGGTGGCGTGCTCTACACGCTTGGGGCGGTGGTGTATGCGACCCACCGACCGGACCCGGTTCCACACGTCTTCGGCTATCACGAGGTTTTCCACGTATTCGTGATCGCGGCAGCGGCTGTGCAGTTCATCGCAGTCGCCATTTACGCCATCAATTAGAGGCACGAATCAACGGCCCCTGTTGGTGATGCATCTACTCTTGCCCGCGGCCCGGCCGACGTTGTAAGTTGCTTCGCCATGCCTAAAGACAAACTTAAGATCCTTCTGCTTCTCGCTGCCGCGCAGTTCCTGGTTGTCCTTGATGCCTCGATCACCAACGTGGCGTTGCCTTCGATCGGGTCCGCGCTTGATTTCACGCAGGGCAACCTGCCGTGGGTAGTGAACGCTTACATCCTCACTTTTGGCGGTTTCCTCCTGCTTGGCGGACGCATGGCCGACCTGCTCGGCCGTCGCAAGGTGTTCATGGGCGGGCTGGTGCTTTTTGCGATCGCTTCGTTGACCGCAGGTTTGGCCCAGAACGAAGCAATGCTGATTGTGTCGCGGGCCGTCCAGGGACTCGGGGCCGCGCTGCTGTCTCCGGCTGCGCTCGCCATCGTCACTGCGACCTTCGCTGAAGGCAAAGAGCGAAACAGTGCGCTTGGGGTGTGGGGAGCAGTTGCGGGTGCAGGCGGTGCGGTCGGGGTGCTGCTCGGTGGCATCCTGACCCAGTACCTCAGCTGGCGCTGGGTCTTCCTGGTCAACGTTCCGGTGGTCCTGCTCGTTCTGCCGCTTGTCCTCCGGGTAATTCCGGAGAGCAGAAGCGACGAAGGTCACCGAGACTTCGACCTGCCCGGCGCGGTGACGGTAACCGCAGGTCTCTCGCTGCTCGTTTACGCCCTGATCAATGCCAGCGAGGTCGGCTGGACGGCGGGGGAAACCTTGCTCATGGGCGTCGGTGCGTTCGTCCTTCTGGGGGTGTTCGTCTTGATCGAAAGTCGTGCGGCCCACCCGCTTGTACCTTTCGGCATCTTCGGTTCCCGAACCAGGAATGGTTCCTACATCGTGGGCCTGATGCTGGCCGCAGCGCTTTTTTCGATGTTCTTTTTCGTTTCGCTCTACATGCAGCAGGTTCTCGGCTGGTCGGCGATCAAAGCCGGGCTGGCTTACCTGCCGCTGTCGGTTGCGATCATTCTCGGAGCCGGAGTCGGTTCCGGTATGGCCAACCGGATCGGATTCAAGCCGGTCCTGACCGCAGGCATGGCATTCACGGCGATCGGGCTGCTCTGGTTCACACAGATCTCGGTGGATGGCACCTATCTGAATGACGTTCTGGGCCCGTCGGTGGTTGCCGGCCTCGGCCTCGGCCTCGCATTCCCCGGGGCAACAGTCGGTGGAACTTCCGCCGTCCGGCAGGACGAGGTCGGACTAGCTTCAGGCCTCGTGAACAGCACCCAGCAGATCGGTGGTGCACTTGGGCTGGCGGTGCTGGCATCGGTGGCCACCTCGTAGACCGACAGCGTGATGACCGCCGCTCAGGGCAATCCGGCGGCGCTTGCCGGGGCGCTGAACGACGGCTTCCAGATCGCTTTCCTGGTCGGCGCATTCTTTGCCATGGCCGGTGTGGTGTTCGCCCT
>JBAUOE010000037.1:0-9918 GCA_049579585.1 Solirubrobacterales bacterium
GCCCTCGCGAGAGCCCGGCCTTTGATCTGGAGGTCGGACCGCGCCCGCCTGCAGTCCAGCGGGACAGCAGCCTCGGCGGCATGGGTCGGGGTCGAACAGCGCACCGCGGCGACGTCATCCAGCAAAGTCACGTCACGTTCATGGCCTACCGCGGAAATGACCGGTATCGCCAGCATGGCTGCCGTCCGGCAAAGGTTCTCGTCGCAGAAGGCCCAGAGGTCGGTCAGGCTGCCACCCCCGCGACAGACCACGATCGCTTCGACATCGCCAAGCGCCGCCATGTCAGACAAGGCCCGGGTGATCAACGGTGCGGCTTTGCGGTCCTGCACCGGAGCAAAGCCCCAGACGATCTCTCCCTGCCAGCCGCGCCGCTCGAGACCGACCAGCAGGTCCTGCCGCGCGGCCCCGCCTTCCGCGGTGATCACCCCGATGCGTTTGGGCAACTGCGGCCGTGAGAGCAGCTTCTGCGGCTTCATCAGGCCCTCGGCATCGAACTTGCGTCGCAGGGCAGCCAGACGCGCGAGGAGGTCGCCTTCGCCCGCCGGCCTGAGTGACGTGATCCTGAAACTGAAAGCGGGTGAAGCATTGCGCCCGCCCGGGTAATAATCAGGTGCCCCGGTGGCGACGATCGCAGCTCCGTCCTTCAGCGTTTCCGGCGGCAGGCCAAGGCGTTCGAACTCGTTCTTCCACATGGTGCATGGCACCCCGCCCTGCTCGTCACGCAACTGGAAGTAGTACTGGACCCGGCTCGGCCTGACGTCGGCCAGCTCCCCGGTGATCGTCGCCTTCGGCATCGCCTGGAGGTCGCGTCGCAGGTCGGCTGCGTACTCACCGACCGGGGTTGGCGCCGGAGCGGTGGTTTTATCCGGCATCAGGCTCAGGGAAGCGGCTCGTCCTGCCATTGGCAGGCCCATTGGCGAAGTTCGAGAATCGCGGGTTTGAGCGCGATTCCCTTTTCCGTCAGCCGGTAGGTGACTTTCGCCGGCATTCCGTCTTCGACGGCCCGGGCCATCAATCCGGCTTCTTCGAGTTCTCTCAGGCGTTGGGAAAGAAGGCGGTCGGAAAGGCCGGGAATCGCCCGTTTCAACTCGGCGTACCGCAGCGGACCTTCGACCAGCGCCCAGATGATCGCGCCGCTCCAGCGTTTGCCGATGAGTTCAATCGCCGCATGGAAATGCGGACAGACTTCCGTCAGCGCAGGCTGATTCGCCGCCGGGGACCCCGCAGGGTCGAGCTTGGCTGTAGTCCCATTCACCGTCTGTCCAGCTTACAAAACCGGCCGGTCCGCCTTCCCGGTTTCGTTGTTGCCGGACAGAGAAAAGCAGCAGGACGAAACGATCAGCGGGCGCAGGGACCGGTTTCGACTTCGCCATCGGCCGCATCGATGATGCGCTTCACAACCTTGTTGGGCACGGCAAGGCCACCCTGTGGCCCTTCGGTGGTGGCAGCGAAAACGGTGCCAAGTACCTGCCCGGCCTGGTTGACCAGGGGGCCGCCGGAATTTCCGTGCTGGACGAGGCCGCGCAAGGTCAGCATCGGTCGCAGGATCGGCCCGGCACCGTAAGCATCATCGCCGAGCACCTTCTGGGTGTTTCCCGCCCGGGCCGCAGCGATGCTGAGCGGCCCGTCGTTCGGGTATCCGATCACCCCGCCGGAAGTTCCATCGGCAACCGAAGCCAGCATCGCCAGTGGTGTTTCGTCGAGATCGGCCCGCAGGATCGCGATGTCGTTCTTCGAGTTGAACGCAACCGTTGTCGCATCAACCACGTCACCATCGAACGTTTCGATCCGGGTATCGGCCTGCCCGGCAACCACATGGGCGTTGGTCACGACCGTACCGGGCGAAACCACCCATCCGGAACCCATCACCCCCACCCCGCAGGCGGTACCGGCGACCTTGACCACTGAAGTGCTGGCCGTTCGAACCTCGGCGGTGCTGCCCCCTCCCGCGGCCGGGGCATCGATCTCTCCCGGCGAACGGGCGATCTTCGGAACCGGATCGATCCGGTGGAGAGCCTGGATCAGCGGCCCCGAGGGCGGCATCAGCCGGTTGATTCCACCCAGCAGGATTGATTTCTGGGCGTCCTTTCGCAAACCCTCTGTCCCGGGCGTGTAAAGAACCACCGCCCCGAGCACCCAGACCACCCCGAGAGCGACCGCGGCGATCAGCAGAGCGCCGCCGATTCCGTCAATCACCTGCCAGAACGATCCTCGACGGATCGCGGCGCTGCGGATCCTTTCCCCGACCGCCACCGCCATCGCCAAAGTCATCGACCCGATGAGGATGGCCCCGATCAGGGCGATCATCGGGGCGTACGCCGAGTTCGATCCCCCTTCGAGGATTACCGGTGCGAGCCGGGACCCGAGAACGGCTCCTACAGCCAGTCCACCGAGCCCGAGTGCACCGACGATCAGCCCCTGTCGGAACCCCCACAGGGCGAGGAAAAACGTGAAAGCGGCTATGCCCCAGTCGATTGCGGTCACCTGGCCAATCTAACCACCGGCAACCCCGGTAGTTTTGGTGGCCTATGAACAGGCCTCCCACACGGCTCGAGAGGCAACAGCGTCTCAAGACCCGGGCACTGCCCCTGCTTGCGGTGGCATTCGTCGCTTTCGTCGCTGGCGCGATCAAGGGTTGCCCCGGCGACCCCAACCGCACCGCGGCCGAGAATTACGTGTCTGCATGGGGCGAACACGACTTCGAGAAGATGCATGGTTTGCTCAGCACCAAATCCCAGGAAGCGATCCCGCTGGAACGTTTCCAGGAACGTTACGAAAGCGCTGAAAGCACGGCCACGCTCGAATCGTTGGAAGGTGGCGAAGCGCAGGGCGACGAGATCAACGCCCGGGTTCCGGTGACCGCCACCACCCTCGCTTTCGGTCAGATCGAGCAGCCGCTTGAGTTCACGTTCGGCTCGGACGGCATTGCTTTCCGAAACGACCTGCTTTTCCCCGGACTCGAACTCGACGAAACGCTTACCCGCACCACGCAACTACCGCGACGCGCGTCGATCCTGGCGAACAACGGCCAGGAGATGGCGAAAGGACCTTCCCTGGCCCGCGAATACCCGCTGGGCGATTCGATGATCGATGTCACCGGAACCATCGGTTTGGCCCCCGAAGACGACCTCACCGCCGAGACGCAGGGCTTCGAGGCCGGTGAACCGGTGGGCATCAGCGGGCTCGAGCTTGCCTACAACGGACGACTCGCCGGAAAACCGGGCGGAACCCTTTTCGCCAAGCCGATCGACGGTGGCTCGGAGGGTGAAGGCCGCGAGCTCGGCACCGGCGAACCGGCCCCGGCGGAACCATTGAAGACAACCATCGATCCGGTTCTCCAGGACGCATCGGTGTCCAATCTGGCCGGGCGACTGGGCGGCGTGGCCGTGCTCGATGCCAGGAACGGGCAGATCAGGGCTTTGGCCGGCCAGGCCTATTCGATCCTCCGGCCACCCGGGTCGACGATGAAGATCGTGACCGCCACTGCCGGCCTCGACGACAAACAGGTCACTATGGATGAAGAGTTCGAATACGCGACCTCAGGGGTCGCAGACGGCCGCGAAATCGCCAATGCACACGACGAGGTCTGCGGAGGCACATTCGTCCAGTCTTTCGCTGCTTCATGCAACTCCGTTTTCGCCCCGCTGGCGATGAAGATCGGTGAAGAGAGCTTCACCGAGACCTCCGAGGACTTCGGGTTCAACCGGCCGCCACAGGTCTGGAACGAAGCTGGACTCGCCGCGATCGACCCACCGGTTCCGACCGTTCCCCAGCCCGGGGAATACAACAATGAACTCGGCGTGAGCGGCATCGGTCAAGGTGTTGTCCAGGCCACTCCGCTGATGATGGCGAGCACCGCACAGGCCATCGCCAACAAAGGTGTGGTCAGGTCAACCCCGATCGTGACTGAACCGGAACTTCAGTCGAGCGCTGATCCACAGCGGGTCGCTTCGAAGAAAACCGCCGCGCAGGTGGCCGAACTGATGGTCGCTGTGGTCACTTCAGGTACCGGTAGCCTGGCCGCGATCAGCGAAGCCCAGGTTGCGGGCAAGACCGGCACCGCCGAAGTCGGGCCACGCAGCGGCGGCGAAGTTGATTCCGAAGGCAACACCGAACTGATCGAAGACGCCTGGTTCGCCGGTTTCGCGCCGTCGGACAAGCCGAAGCTCGCGATCGCAGTGATGATCATCGACGCCGAGGCCGATGGCGGCACCGTTGCCGCCCCGATCGTCAGTGCCGTGCTCTCAGCCGGCCTCTAGGCCGATCTTCGGCGGTCCGGCTCAGTCTTGAGGCGGGCTGCCAAGCCCGACGGCAATCAGGGCAGCGATGGCCCCGGCGGCCGAGACGATTCCCGCGGCATCCACGGCGAAGCCCAGGGCGAAACCGACCAGACAGACCATCGTTGCTACGGCGAGGACGGTCCACCACTCAACGAGGAACGGCCCGGGCTGCCTTGCATGCGGTGCCGAAATGATCACCCCGACCAGCATCAAGGCGAGACCGGTTGCCGCGAAGGCGGTTCCGAACGGACCAAGCAGGACAAATGCCGCGCCGACTCCCGCGATTATCTGGCCGGCAAAACCGGCCGTCAGTGCCGTTGCCTGTTTAGAGGTCGAGCTCAACTGTGGCCGGACCGTCTTCACCTTCGATGTGAAGCTCGACCGGACGCAGTTCCATCGATGCGTCATCCATCAGGTAAAGCAGCATCGAAGCCTGGATCGGACCGACCTGGGGGGTTGAGTCGATGACCGGGACATTTCCGTCCGGCGGGACCTCGGTCCCGGGCTGCAGCGCATAGATGCTGTCATTCGGAATGTTCTCGAATTCCGTGCCTTTGGTCGTTTCGATCTTGAAACTGTCCGGCAAGGTGTGCGGATTGTCCTTGTCGAGATTGTGAATCTTCACGAAAACACCGATGTAAGTGAAACCGGGCTTCGGGTCAGGCTGGCCGGTCAGGTACTCCGAATCTTCAACGTCCGCGATGTTCAGCGGACGGGTGAACAGCACGTTGTACTCGAGCGGACCGAGCGCAACAGGCTCACCCTCGACAATGCCGGTCTTTTCTTCGTGGTCGACCCCGCATGCAGCGAGAGCGAACCCGGAAAAGACGATTGCGAGGACCAGCGCGAGGCCCCGAAACCAGTTGTTCTTCAAAGGAGTTTCCATCGGCGACGGAGTTTATTGGTCCGAACGGAAGGACGCGTCAGCGAACACCGGTCGAGTACCGATTGCCGCCATTTACGGCGACTGGAGCGGCCCCGGTGCGTTCTGCCTCAATCCGATCACGCAGCTCTTTGACAGTTCGCTTCATCAGGCGTCCGTACCACCCGGCGCGACCTTTCATGCGATCGAAGGTCTTCGCCATGCCGGTCGGCTCGGTCCAGTAACTGACCCTCACCGTGCTCACCCCACCAGGCGCCTCGGCAATTTCCCACTCCGTGCCGGTGACCGTTCGGTTGAGCCGGCCCGTGTTGCCACGTTCCGAAATGCGGCGAGGTGAATCGGCCGCCACGATTGACGAGTCGGCCCAGGTCTTCTTTTTCTTGAAACGGAACCGGGCACCAGCACCAACGCCCCTCGAATCGAGCCGCACAAGACGAAAATCACTGACTGATGAGCCGTAAAGATCGGGACGGGTAGCCATGTCCATCAAGTAGTTGAAAATCATCTCGCGGGGAGCATCTATCTCGATTTCGGCGTAAACGGGACCCATTGGACATGATTCTACGACCTCGTCCGCCATCGGGCCGGGTCGTGCCGGGGCAGACTGTCCGGGCCGGCTCATCTAGGGTGGTGCCATGGCGGTCACGATTGCGATTCTCTCCCAGAAAGGCGGCACCGGAAAGACCACGGTGACCCGCTCCCTGGCCGAAGGGCTGACCCGCTCGGGTATCAACACCCTGGCGATCGACGGTGACCCCCAAGGCAACCTCTCCGAATACTTCGGAGTGGCAGCCGACGCCTATCCAACCCTCGGTGAAGTCCTGGCAGGGCAGGAGAAAGCCGTCGACGCGATCCACAATGGTGTGATCCCGGCGAACCTGGGACTGGCCGAAGCCGAGTTGATGCTGGCCGGCAAGATTGGCCGCGAACTGACCTTGAGGAATGCGCTGCGTGAACCGAAGCGCCGTTACGACGTCGTGCTGATCGACTGCCCTCCCACACTCGGCCTGCTGACCGTGAATGCCCTGGTGGCAGCCGACTGGGCGATCCTCTCGTCCGAAGCGGAACACTTTTCGGAGCAGGGTGCCGAACAGGCGATGGAAGTGATCGGCCTGGCCCGGGAAAACCTGAACCCCGACCTTGAACTCCTCGGGGTCCTGCTGAACATCGCCGACATGCGGACCAAACACGCCCGCGCCACCCTGGACATGCTGAAAGAGAGTTTCGGGGACAAAGTTTTCGAGACGGTGATCAAACGATCGATCGTCTATCCAGAATCCGCCCGCGTCGGCAAGCCGATCTTCGAGTTTCAGAAACGCAAGGCCCTCGACTACGCCCGGCTTACGGTTGAAGTCCTGGAACGCCTCGACCTGCCAGACGGCAAACCGCTCGAAACTGCCCGGGAGATGGTCCGGGAAATAGAACCCGAAAAGCGCTGATCAGCCCGGACCGACGATCGCGGCCCAGACCAGGGCCACTGACATCGCCAGAAACGAAATCACTGAGATGGTCCGGTACCAGAACCTCTGGTCGATGTCTTTCGAAAAGGCGGCGGGAACGAACAGCAACGGGTTGACCACAGTGCCGAAGATCAACAGTGCCGCCGCCAGATCAGGAATGTCGGGGATCGCCAGGCCGACCGCAATCGAGATCAGGCCCATCATCACGTAGTCAAGGTGGACCTGGCGCACCCGGTGTGGTGCCACCACACCGATCCTGGTCAGCCATTCAGGTTTCTCTTCGCGAATCACCATCGCCCAGCCGAGCAGGGCAGCGATCGCCAGTTCAACCAGACCGACCTGAACCAGCAGGTCCATTGCCTAAAGCTCCGGAACGTCAGCGCCCAGCGGAGTGAAACCCACCCGTTTCACATCGGCCCAGCCTTCACAGCGACCCGACAGGGCTGCCACCACCGAACCGGTTTCCTGCCAGCCAGACCACATCAGGACGGTCGGCCCCGCCCCGGAGATCGTGGCGCCGATCGCTCCCATTTCACGGGCAGCCTCGACGATCTCCATCGAACGCGGATAGAGGTCACGGCGACGCTCCTGATGGAGGCTGTCTTTGAGACCGGTAGCGATCAGGTCGAAATCGCCCCGGCTCAGGCCAAGTGCCAGGTGCGCGGCCGAAGCGACGTTGGCTACCGCATCGGCAACCGGAATTTCCGCCGGGATCGCTTTCCGCGCTTTTGAGGTCGAAACTTCTTCATGCGGAATGACCAGGATGCCTTCGAGTCCTTCGGGAGCATCGATCCGGGTCGCCACCAGATCGGAACCCTCCCCCGAACAGACCACGAAACCACCGAAAATGGCTGCGGCAACATTGTCCGGATGTCCTTCAAGTTCGTTTGCCCGTTCCAGGAAGTCCTGGCCGGAGAGGCCGAGTTCGAAAATGTGGTCGGCGGCGACCAGGCCCGCAACGATTGCCGCGGCACTTGATCCCATGCCGCGGGCGAGCGGGATGTCACCACCGATGTGGAAAGTGAAGTCGTCTGCCGGATGCAGGGTTTCGAAAGCACGGACCAGCAGGTTGTCTTTGCCGGTCGGCACAGCCAGTTCCCCACACTCGACCGAAAAGCTGCCGGTTTCGACCACGTCGAGTTCAAGATGTACATCGAGGGCGGCCGCCATTACGTCATAGCCGGGGCCGAGGTTGGCCGATGAAGCCGGAACACGGACAAGTCGACGTCGCTCGATCACAGTCACAAGGTATTGCCTGAAGGCCCGACTTCGCTTCCAGCACAGGGGACCTCGCGTCAAGATCACCCAAACCTTCATGATTGTCCGATGCCCCTCGCCCCCAGCACCTCCCCCTCCACCCGTCCGCCCCGGCATTCGGATGGCCCCGCGCTGAGCGTCGAAAACCTCGTGAAGCGTTACCCGACCGGCACCGAAGCCCTGCGCGGCGTTTCGCTCGAAATCAAGGACGGCCAGTTCTTCGGCCTGCTTGGCCCTAACGGGGCCGGCAAGTCAACCCTCATCCATTGCGCGACCGGCCTCGCCGTGCCGACCGCCGGTGACATCAGGATTTTCGGGCATAACGCCGTCGATGATTACGCCGAGGCCCGGGAAGCGATCGGTCTGGCGCCGCAGGACATCAACCTCGACTGGTTCGCTTCCTGCGAAGAAGTGCTCGACTACCACGGTGGTTATTTCGGGATGAGCAAGAAGGACCGCAAGGAAAGGGTCGCCGAGCTGCTCGATGCGTTCTCCCTCACCACCAAACGCAACGAAAGCACCCGCACGCTTTCCGGGGGAATGAAACGCCGCCTCACCCTGGCCCGCGCCCTGATGCACCGCCCTCGCCTGCTGATCCTTGACGAACCCACTGCCGGGGTCGACGTCGAACTGCGCCTGGAACTCTGGCAGTACGTGAAACAGGTGAACACCGAAGGCACAACGATCCTGCTGACCACCCATTACCTCGAAGAAGCCGAAGAGCTATGCGACCAGATCGCGTTCATCAATGACGGACAGGTGGTCGCCGAGGGCACCAGCACCGAACTCGCCAACAAGTTCGGCGTCAAATCGCTCGAGGATGCGTACCTCAAGCTGGTGGGACGAAACGAGCTTTCCCGGGCCCACCTGGACGGTGTAACGCCATGAGTCCGAACATGATCCGCTTCGCGACCCTTACCCGTCGCGAAGTCAGCCGCTGGGTGAAAATCTGGAAACAGACGATCGGCGCGCCGCTGCTCGAAACCTTTCTTTACATCTCGGTGTTCGGAGCCGCCCTGGGCTCGAGGGTCGGCAGTCTCGACGGCGTCGATTACACCGTTTTCGTTATCCCCGGTCTGATTCTGATGGCCTGGGCGATAAATGCCTTCACCAACAATTCCTCGTCGATCCTCCAGCAGAAGTTCCAGCACTCGATCGACGACCAGCTCTCGTCGCCGGCCTCGCCGATACAGCTCCTGATGGCATTGACCCTGGGTGGTTTCCTGCGGGGAATGATGATCTCGGTGATCACCTTCATCGTCGCGAGCCTGCTGGTTGACCTGCCGGTCGAGCACCCGCTGGTGCTGGTGGCCGGCCTGTTTCTGGTCGGGTTCTTCTTCGCCCAGCTTGGCGTTCTCGTCGGTGTGAGGGCCGAGCAGTTCGACGACGTTTCTTTCGCCCAGACCTTCATCCTGCAGCCGCTGATTTTCCTTGGCGGTGTGTTCTACTCGGCTTCCCTGCTGCCCGAGCCGTACCAGACCCTCACCCATTTCAACCCGGTCTACTACATGATCTCCCTGGTCAGATACGGGTTCCTGGGCACCGCTGATGTCAACGTGGCCCTGTCGCTAGGGCTGCTCACGGTAGCCACGGTCGCGCTGTTCCTGCTCAACCTCAGGCTCTTCAAAACGGGCTACAAGCTGCGCGCCTGAAGCCGGGGCGTTTCAGCCGAAAACGGCCTCTTCGACAGCGCTGATCTGGTTCGGGCAGGTGATCACGGCCGGGGCCTTGCCGAGCGCCGTGTCGGGATCCTTGAGTCCGTGGCCGGTGAGTACGCAGACAACCGTTTCGGGTTTCTCCATGCCATCAACCACGGGCAGGCCATGGTTGAGGATGCCTGCCACTGAAGCGGCCGACGCCGGTTCGCAGAACACCCCTTCATTCGATGCGAGCCAGTGGTAAGCATCAAGGATCTGTTCATCGGTGACGGCCTGTACCCGGCCGCGTGAAGTATTGAATGCGTTCATCGCTTCTTCCCAGCGGGCCGGGCTGCCGATACGAATTGCCGAAGCGATGGTTTCGGGCTTCAGTACCGGTG